>NZ_CP117881.1:931250-1240000 GCF_028736195.1 Novosphingobium sp. KACC 22771
GTGCTGATCGCACAGTTGATCAAGGACGGCGGCACGGGCAAGATCCTGCGCAGCGGCAAGTAAGCACAGAAAAAAGGTAGGAAAGACGCATGAGGGCAAGTTGGGCCGAAACGATCATGGGCTTTGCCGTGCTGGCCTTTGCCGCCTTGATGCTGACCTATGCGCTGGGCGTTTCCGGGCTGAAGCACAGCAGCGGCACCTATGAGGTGAGCGCGCGCTTTGGCGAGGCCGGCGGCATTCAGCCGGGCGCCAAGGTCACCGTTTCGGGGGTCAAGGTGGGGTCGGTCAGCGATGTGACCATCGACCCCAAGACCTATCTGGCCGTCATGCATCTCACGCTGACCAAGGATGTGAAGCTGCCTTCGGACTCGACGGCCAAGATCACCAGCGACGGCCTGCTGGGCGGCGCGCATATTGCGCTGACGCCGGGCGGGGCCGAGGATGATCTCAAGCCGGGCGGCGAGATCAACAACACCCAGGGCGCGGTCGATCTGTTCGGCCTGATCGGGCAATTCATCCGTCCGCAGGGCGGCGCGGCTGCCTCTTCTGCTGACAGCGCCGCCAAGGCGCCCGCGCCTGTTGCCCCCGCCCCTAATGCCCCCAAGGCATCCTCCGACCTGCCCGAGATGTAAGCCATGGGGCTGTTCTCCACAAACCCGGTGGCGGCCCTTGGGCGCGCCACTCTGGAGGGGATTGCCGCGATCGGCCGGGTCGGGCTGTTTGCCGCGCGCGGCATCGGCGCTGCCCTCTCGCCTCCTTGGTATCCGCGCCAGATCCTTGGCCAATTCGCCAGCGTGGGGTTCCTCTCGCTGCCGGTGGTGGGGCTGACGGCATGGTTTACCGGCGCGGCGCTGGCGCTCAACATCTATTCGGGCGGGGATCGGTTCAACGCCGAAACCGTGCTGCCGCAAATCGTGGCGCTGGGCATCACGCGTGAGCTGGGGCCGGTGCTGGCCGCGCTGATGCTGGCCGGGCGGGTGGCGTCGGCCATGGCCTCGGAAATCGGGGCGATGCGCGCGACCGAACAGGTTGATGCGATGGTCACCCTCTCCACCGATCCGCGCCGCTATCTGATTGCGCCGCGCCTGATTGCGGCCACGCTCAGCCTGCCGCTGCTCACGCTCATCACCGATATCATCGGCGTGGCGGGGGGCATGCAGGTATCGAACTATCTGGTCGATCTGGCGCCCAGCATCTACATCACCAACACGATCGACTTTCTGACCGCGTGGGATGTGGAATCGGGGCTGATCAAATCGGCGGTGTTCGGTTTCATCATCGGCCTGATGGGCTGCTATCATGGCGATCATGCCAAGGGCGGGGCGCGCGGCGTGGGCCGGGCCACCACGTCGGCCATGGTGTCGGCCGCCGTGCTGATTTTGGCGGCGGACTATCTCTTGACCTCGGTGTTTGCTCTCAAATGACCCGGACCCCCATGACAACAACGGCTAAAATCGCATGGACGGGCATCACCAAGCGTTTCGGCGCGCAGGTCGTGCTGGACGGGCTGGATCTGGCGGTGGCGCCGGGGCGCTCGCTGGCGCTGCTGGGTCGCTCGGGCCAGGGCAAGTCGGTGACGATCAAGCTGGCGCTGGGGCTGATGAAGCCGGATGCCGGGCAGGTGCTGCTCGATGGCGTGGACGTGACGCGGCAAAGCGAGGCCGAGCGGCGCGCGAACTTTCGCGGCATCGGCATGCTGTTTCAGGGCGGGGCGCTGTTTGACAGTCTGCCGGTCTGGGAAAATGTCGCCTTCCGCCTGATCAATGCCGATGGCGTGGGCCGGGCCGAGGCGAGGGAGCGCGCGGTCGAAGCGCTTTCGCTGGTGAAGCTGGCGCCCGAAGTGGCGGATCGCTATCCTTCGGAATTGTCGGGCGGGATGCAGAAGCGCGCAGGACTGGCCCGCGCCATTGTCGGCACGCCCAGTCTGCTCTTCTTTGACGAACCCACCACCGGCCTTGATCCGATCACGGCGGGCGCGATCAACGAGCTGATCCGCGACCGCGTGACATCGCTGGGCTGTACCGCTGTTTCGATCACGCATGACATGGCCTCGGCGCGCACGATTGCCGACGAATTGGCGATGCTGGACAATGGGCGGATCGTGTGGCGTGGGCTGCCCGGCGAACTTGATGATGCCGATCATCCGCTCGTGCGCGCCTTTGTTTCCGGCAAGAGTATGGAATAGAACAAACTATACGCAATTCGCGCCATTCCCATTAGAGTGCCCTCCTTGCAGCTTCGCGCCGCCAAGGGGAGATCATGATGAGCAGCCAGAACTGGTATCCGCAAGGAGGTCTTGCGCGGCGGCAAATGCTGCGCGGGGGCGCGGCGCTGGGTGCGGTGGGGGCCTTGTCGGCCTGCACCGGCGCTGGCACGGTGGCTTCTGCCGGTCCTGCGCCCCGGCGGCCATACCTGACGCCGATGCGGGTGACGCCTGATCAACTGATCGACATGAAATGCTGCATCCGCCCGGTGCGCGCGGCGGGGCCAAACCTTGACACACAGATGATCGGCGATACGCTGGTCGTGCATAATTACGGCCATGGCGGCTCGGGCTGGTCGCTGTCCTGGGGCAGCGCCGAGGTGGCGGTGGGCAAGGCTCTGTCCGTCCTGCCCTCGGAAATCGCGGTGGTGGGCTGCGGCATCATCGGCCTGACCACGGCGGTTGTGGCGCAAAGGGCTGGCTTGAAGGTCACGATCTATACCCGCGATGTGATCCAGCGGACGCGATCCTTCCGCGCGCATGGCTCGTTCACGCCGGATTCGCGCGTGGCCCTGTCGGCGCCTGCCGGGGCGGGCTTTGGCGATCTGTGGGAGCAGATGACGCGCCTGTCGTGGAAGGGCTTCCGTTCGATGCTGGGCCTGCCGGGCGATCCGGTGGTGTTTCAGGATGCCTTCGCGCTCTCCGACGCGCCGCCGGTCAAAAAGCATCACGATGCCGATCCGGCCATCAAGGGCGCGTGGGAACCGGGCGGGCTGCCTTTGCAGGAATCGGAATGGGCGCATTACATGGACCGCATCAAGGATCTGGTGCCCGATCCGGTGATGCTGTCTTCGGCGGAAAATCCGTTTCCGGTGGCCTATACGCGCCGCTCCTCGGAAATGCATTTCAACTTCCCCTCCTACGCCCATCATCTGCTGACCGAGTTTTATCAGCGCGGCGGGCTGATGGTGATGCGCGATTTCAACGACCCCTCGCAATATGGGCAATTGAAGGAAAAGGTGGTCATCAACGCCACCGGCTATGCCGCGCGCGATCTGTGGCGCGACAAAACCGTGTTCCCGGTGCGCGGCCAGACCGGATGGCTGGTGCCCCAGCATGACGCATCCTATTCGCTGCGCTATAAAAACGCCTCGCTGATGGCCAAGAATGACGGCATCGTGGTGATGAACAACCCCATGGATCTGGGCGAAATGTTCGGCGTGGGCGACAGTATGGAATTGCCCGATCCGGCGCCGATCCTTGAGGTGATGAAGATTGTCGAGCCGATCATGGCGGGCATGAAGGGGATTGCGTGATGGGCGGGCGGACGTGGATGTTGGCCGGGGCTTTGGCTCTGGTGGCCATGCCGGTGAAGGCCGGCACGGCCAATGGCGTTTACACCGAGGCGCAGGCCGCCGAGGGCGCAGGGGTCTTTGCCGAGCGCTGCGCCATGTGTCACGGCAAGCAGGCCGAGGGGACATGGGAAGTGCCCGCGCTCAAGGGCAAGTTCATGGCCAATTGGGGGCGGGAATCGGTGGCGGCGCTGTCGGACTATCTGGCGCGCGCCATGCCGCAATTCGCGCCCGGTACGCTGGAGCCCAAGGATAATGGGCGGCTGGTGGCTTATCTTTTGAAGATCAATGGCCATCCGGCGGGGGCAAAGCCCTTGCCCGAGGACCATGCGGCGATGGCCGCGATCCGCATTGATCCTCTGGCGGCAACGACAGTTAAATAGGGGACGGTTAAATAAGGCGCGGTTGACAAGATCGCATTGACGGGGGATATGATGTATATGCATCATGAATCTCTCGCCAATGCCCCCTGCGCCTGCACCAGCCTGCGCAAGGCGACCCGCACGCTCGACCGGCTCTATGACGCGGCGCTAGCGCCCCATGGCATCACCACCACGCAATTTGCCCTGATGCGCAATATCGAGCGGGCAGGGGCGATTGTGCTCAATCAACTGGCCACGCTTTTGGTGATGGACCGCACCTCGCTCTATCGCACGATCCGCGCGATCGAGGAGGCGGGATGGGTGAGCATCACCGATGGTTCCGGAAAGGCGCGACTGGCGCAGATCACCGATGCGGGCCGGACCATGCTGCGCGCCGCCGAGCCGGACTGGGAGGAATTGCAGGCGCAGATCCATGATCGGCTGGGCGGCGAGGGTTGGGCCCGTCTGATGGAGATGAGCGGGACGATTATCAGCCTCGGCCAAAACGCGGGCCGGGAGGCGCGGGCATGAGCCGCCGTTTCCACCCCGCCTTTCTGGTGGCGGCGATCACCTTCCTTGCGCTGCTGGTTTCTGCAGGCGTGCGTTCCGCGCCCAGCGTGATGATCGTGCCGCTGCAACTCCATTTCGGCTGGGACCGGGCCAGCATTTCGGCCACCGCCGCGCTGGGTATCTTTCTCTATGGTCTGGTCGGGCCCTTTGCCGCCGCGCTGATGATGAGCGTGGGCGTGCGGCGGGTGATGATGGTGGGCCTTGCGCTGATGGGCGCCTCGGCGCTGGCCAGCCAGTATATGACGCAAGCATGGCAATTCACCGCGACATGGGGCGTGGTCTCCGGGCTTGGCACGGGCATGGTGGCCAGCGTGCTGGGCGCGACCATTGTCAACCGCTGGTTCGCGCGCAATCAGGGGCTGGTCATGGGCATCTTTGCCGCCAGTACGGCCACAGGATCGCTGATCTTTCTGCCTTTCCTCGCGTGGTTGACGCAGGGCGGGGCATGGGTGGGCGTGGTGCGCACGGTGGGCATTGCCTGTTTGGCGCTGGTGCCGCTGGTGGCATGGCTGGTGCCCGAAAGCCCGGTCAGCGCGGGCGTGGGCCGCTTTGGCGAGGAGCCGGGCGCCAATCCGCCGCGCAAGCAGAGCGGCAGCCCGCTCTTTGCGCTCCAGATCCTGTGGAAGGTGCGCGGCAATGGCACGTTCTGGCTGCTGTTCGGCACGTTTTTTGTCTGCGGCCTGACTACCAACGGGCTGGTGGGGACGCATCTGATCGCGTTTTGCGGCGATCACGGCATTGCGCCCGTGGCGGCGGCGGGGCTGCTCTCACTGATGGGCCTGTTCGATCTGGTGGGGACGACCGCATCGGGCTGGCTGACCGACCGGCATAATCCGCGCTATCTGCTGGCGGTCTATTACGGCCTGCGCGGGTTGTCGCTTATCGCTCTGCCTTTCATGGATTTCGGGCCGGTCTCGCTGGGGGCCTTTGCGATCTTCTATGGGCTGGACTGGATCGCCACGGTGCCGCCAACGCTCGCCATCGCCAATCGCAGCTTTGGCGAGGGCGAGGCGCCGGTGGTGTTCGGCTGGGTGGCGGTGGGCCATCAGGTGGGCGCGGCGGTGGCGGCCTTTGGCGGCGGGCTGGTGCGTCAGGAATGGGGCAGCTATTCCCCCGCCTTTATGGTGGCGGGCGTTTTCGGGTTGGTGGCGGCGCTGGCGATGATCGTGGCGCGCGATGGCCAAAAGTCACGTTTGGCGGCGGTTGCGGCCCCGCTTTGACCCGATGAACCCTTGCCAGTCAGTTTCCAAAATGCAACATAAGGTTACATAGAAAGATAAGCGCAAGGCAGGGTTGTAAATGGGTCGAATTGAGTGCGGGCGGGCCGTGATGGCCTTGCTGCCCTTGGGCGGCATCCTGATTTCAGGGGTCTGTTCTTGCGCCCTGCGTTGGGAGGGCATCGCCTGATCATGCCCCATTATCCCAAGGCTGCGGCCGCCACCGAGCTTGAGAGCGACGCCTCCGACCATCTCGATACGGCCGAAATCGGCGCAAGGCGGCTGTTGGGCGCAGGGTTGATGGGGGCTCTGGTGGTCGAGGCGGTGTCGGGCCTTGATCTTTTGCGCAGCCCTCTCGATCTGGCCCATGGCGTCACATTGGCGGCCATGCCCGCGTTGGCGGGGCTGGGGCTTTATACATTCCGCCGGTGGCAGGCGTGCCACGCCAGCTGGCGCATGGCCGCATCGACCATTCATGAGCATGTCAAGGCGCGGCAGGCCGCCGAAACCGCCAACGAGGCCAAGAGCCGCTACTTGGCCAATGTCAGCCACGAGATCCGCTCGCCCCTGAACGCGATCTATGGCTATGCCCAATTGGTCGAGCGCAACGACGGCGCGGGTGCGCAGGAGGCGGCCACCGTCATCCGTCGCTGTTCCGAACATATCACCAGCCTTGTCGAAGCCTTGCTCGACATTTCGCAGGTTGAGGTGGGGGTGATCCGGGTCAAGCCCGAGCCGGTGCGGCTGGATCAGTTCATAGAGCAACTGATCCGCATGGTGCGTCCGGCGGCCAGCGCCAAGGGGCTGGAGTTCCATTACGAGACCAAAGGGCGTCTGCCCGCCGTCGTGCGGATGGATCAGAGCCGGTTGAAGCAGGTTCTGCTCAATCTGCTGCTCAATGCCGTCAAATACACCGATCACGGATCGGTCACGCTGTTCCTGCGTTATTCGGGGCAGGTGGCGACCTTTGAGGTGCGCGACACCGGGCCCGGGATCCGCGAGGAAGATCAGCGCGCGATCTTTGAACCCTTTGACCGGGGCGGCAATGATGCGCTGCATTCGCGGCCCGGCGTGGGGCTGGGGCTGGCGATTGCGCGGGCGATCATGGGCATTCTGGGCGGCCAGCTCGAATTGGCCGGGACGTCGGACGAGGGCACCTGCTTCCGCCTGACCATCATGCTGGGCGAGGTGGCGCAGACCACCAGCCAGCCTGCGAAAAAGCGCGAGGTCAGCGGTTATCTGGGCCGTCGGCGCCATGTGCTGATCTGTGATGACGATGCCGAACAGCGCAAGTTCCTGACCGAACTGCTCACCTCGCTGGGCTTTGTGGTGCAGGCCGCGCCCAATGGCGAAACCGCCGTCGCGCTGGTGGAAAGCGAAAGCGCGCCCGCCTTTGATCTGGCGATCCTGGACATTTCGCTGCCCGGCATCGATGGATGGACCACGGCCCAGCATATCCGCGACCGCTTTGGCGATGATATTCGCATCCTGATGCTTTCGGCCAATGCGGGCGAATTCCATCGCCCCGAAACGCGCAAGCCCGTGCATGATCAATTCCTGGTTAAGCCTGTCGCCTTCAATCAGCTGATCGAGACGATCGGGGGGCTGCTCGATCTGGCATGGGGGGTCGAATCCGAACCGGTGCGCGCGCCTTTGCCGTTGTTTTCGGCAAGCGAGGAGAAAAAGCCGTCGGATTTGGGTACAACCGAGGTCGCGGACCGCACGGCAAGGCTTCGCGAATTGCTCAGAATAGGTTATGTGCGGGGCCTTGAGCAGGAAATCCGCCAATTGGCGGCCCAGCCCGAAACTGCCGATTTGGCCGGAAAATTGTTTACATGCCTCGATCGTTTTGATCTGAGCGGCATGACGCGCATACTTGAGGAGTGCTAACTGCATGTCGCTGCCTGTTCATACGCAGACCGTGCTGGTCGTCGATGACGAACCGGATTCGCTGCGCATGCTCACCGCTGCGCTGGAAGGCGCGGAGTTGAGCGTTCTGGTGGCGACCTCGGGGCAGGCCGCACTCGATCTGTTGGGCCATATCCTGCCCGATCTGATTTTGATGGACGCGGTGATGCCGGGCATCGACGGGTTTGAAACCACCGCGCGGATCAAGGCGCGGCCCGAACTGGCCAATGTGCCCGTGATCTTCATGACCGGCCTGACCGAGAGCGAGCATGTGGTCGAGGCGTTTGAGGTGGGCGGCACCGACTATGTGCGCAAGCCCGTCAATCTGATGGAGCTGATCGCGCGCGTGCGGGTGCATATGGCGCAGAGCCGCGCGATGCATGCCAGCGTGGCCAGTCTTGATGCCACCGGACGCCTGATGATGGCCACCGATGCGCAGGGGCGCATGCTGTGGTGCACGCCGCGCGCCGAGCAGGCCATCGCGCGGCTCGTGCCCGACTGGAACCGCGAGGGCGGCTTGCCGCCGGCTGTGGGGCTGCTGGTCGAGCGTTTGCTGCAACGCGGGGGCAAGCCGGGTTCGGCGGTGAAGGGCGAATTTGGCGAAAGTTCGCTCGAACTGCTGGTGATCGCCCATTACCGCGAGAATGAGGTGCTGATCCGCCTCAATGAGATCAGCCACGAACAGAATGTCGCAAAATTGCGCGACAGTCTGGACCTCACCCAGCGCGAGGCCGAGGTGCTGCTGTGGGTGGGCTATGGCAAGGCCAGCAACGATATTTCCGACGTGCTGGATATCAGCCCGCGCACCGTTCAGAAGCATCTGGAGCGGATTTATGTGAAGCTGGGCGTCGAAAAGCGCTCGGCCGCCGCCGCCATCGCGATCAGGATTATCGAGCAGTAAGATCCCGGTGCCAGCCCTCTCCCCCGGCCCTGCTGCCCTATCAGGGTAAGCTATTGGGTGGCAGGGCCGGGGGAGAGGGCTGGCGCCGCAGGCAAATCGCGGAGGCGATTTGCCGACTGACAAAACTGTCGCCGCGCCACCTGAATGGCGAAGAATGACGCGGCGACAGGCACCGGTCCGACCATCGCGCCAGGACCGGTGCTATCTCTTCCGATTATGCGGGTTTTACTTCTTGGGCTTGGCGGCGGGGGCGGGCTTCTTGGCGGCAATCGCCTCGATCTCGATCAGGAATTGCGGCGCCACCAGATTGGCCACCTGAAACGCCGAGCGCGCCACGGTGTCGGGATTTTCCGCGCTGCCGAAGAATTCCTTGAAACCGGCATTGGCCCCGGCAAAGTCGATCTTGCCCAGCTTGGGATCGGCGGCGATGAACAGCGTCATCTTGACCACGTCCTTGATCGAATAGCCCTGCGATTCCAGCTGCTTCTTGATCTTGTTCAGCACGCTGACGGTCTGCGTCTTGGTATCGCCGAAATCCTCCATCGTGGTGGCCTTGGCCGGATCGATGGGCGAGGCAAGCTGGCCGGAGAGGAAGTAGATTTCATTGCCGGGCGCCACGCGCACCCCGTCCAGGATAAAGGCCGAGGGATTGGTCTTGATGCGAGTCACCTGCGCCTGGGCCGGGGCCGCCGCCATCACGATCGGCAGTAGAGCGGCACATCCGGCGGTTTTCAGCATTTTACGCAGCATAAATAGGCTTCCTCATGTTCCATGGCATGCGCCGTTTCGGCGGCATATCAGCGATCATATTGGCGCGATTTTGCCCGATGAACAGTCCAGTTTCGCAAGCGAACAGGCCGGTACGCAAATCGGCGTATGGGCATTTTGGACGGAAAATTGTGCATTTGCGAAAGGCGATGGCGTAGAGGGAAACTGCGTCGTCCGCCTCGTCACGAATGTTTTAAAATTTTCGCCGCGTACCAAATCAAAAGCGAAAGCGCTTTTGGTGACGGGTTCTTGCTGCTTTGCAGCAGGCGCGGCCTGTTCAGGGGGACTTTCATGCACGCCATCAAGAAGGTTGCGCTCGCAACGCTGCTGTCCAGCACCGTTCTGGGCGCGACTTCGGCCTTTGCCGCCGAACCTGCCGCCGCCGCTGCCGCCGAGGAAGGCACCGCGATCATCGTGACCGGCACGCGCACCACGGGGCTCAAGGCGGGCGACAGCCCGGCCCCGGTTCAGGTGCTCAGTTCCGACCTGATGGCGCGCGCGGGCCGCTCGGACATCAACACCGCGCTCTCGCTCTCGGTGCCCAGCATCCAGATCCAGACCTTTGGCAATGACATGACCGCGTTCCACCCCTCGGTGAAGCTGCGCGGGCTTAACCCCAACCACACGCTGGTGATGATCAACGGCAAGCGTCGCCACGGCACCGCCAACGTGGTGGTGACCAATGCGATGTGGACCGGTGCGGCTGCTCCCGACATGGGCCTCATCCCGATGGAAGCGGTGGAGCATGTCGAAGTGCTGCAGGACGGCGCGGCGGCGCAATATGGCACGGACGCGGTGGCGGGCGTGGTCAACCTGATCCTGAAAAAGAAGGACAAGGGCGGCTATATCAGCGGCTCGGTGGGCCAGTATTATGCGGGCGACGGTTTCAACTATGAACTGGCAGGCAACATCGGCATGGCGCCGGTGGAGAACATGTATCTTAACCTGACCGTTCAGCATAAGGTCAAGGATTACAGCTTCCGCGGCGATCTCGATCCGCGCGTGGTTTCGGGCACGACGCAGGGCGCCACGCTGCTCTCGCGCTTTCCGGGTCTGACGTCTGCGGCCAATTATCCCTATGTGAACCGCATCTTTGGCGATGGCCGCATGGCGCTCACCAACATGTTCTACAACATGGGCTATACCGGCATTCAGGATATCGAGATCTACTCTTTCGGTTCCTATTCCACCCGCACCGGCAGCACCTATCAGAACTACCGCCTGCCCAACGTGGTCTATGGGCAAAGCGCGGTGGTGGCTCCGGCAGCCGGTTCGCTGGCTTCGGGCGATATTCCTTTCCCGCTGGGCTTTTCGCCCCTTGAGGCGCTCAAGGAAACCGACTTTGCCTGGACGGGCGGGGTCAAGGGCACGTTTGGCAAATCGACGGTCGATCTGTCCGCCACCTATGGCAAGGACGTGAACAAGGTTTACGTGGTGAACTCGGCCAATGCCGCGCTCTATTACGACTCCTCGACGGCCACCCGCGCCGGTTATACCCCGCGCGATGTGTATGACGGTTCGTTCACCGCCTCGCAATTCACCGTCAACCTCGATGGCACCCATGAACTGGAAGTCGGCCTGTCCGAGCCGGTCCATCTGGCCGCGGGCGGCGAATGGCGGCGCGATACCTACGCGCTGGGCGCGGGCGAGGCGGCCTCCTATTATGTCGGCACCGGCAAGCTTGCAGGCGGTATCCAGTCCTTCTTCGGCTATTCGCCCGCCAATGCCAGCAACAACAGCCGCACCAACTTCTCGCAATATTTCGATGTCTCGTTCAAGCCGGTTGCCAAATGGCTGGTCGATGGCGCGGTGCGTCATGAGCATTATTCCGACTTTGGCGACACCACTGTCTTCAAGCTGACCAGCCGCTATGATTTCAGTCCGGCGATTGCGGTGCGCGGCACGGTTTCGACCGGTTTCCGCGCCCCCACGCTGGCCGAAGGGTTCTATTCGGGCATCAACGTCGGCCCGGCTTCGCTCTCGGGCGTGTTTGCGCCCAATTCGGCGGGCGCCTCGGCGCTGGGCATTTCGGGCCTCAAGCCGGAGAAGTCCACCAACCTCAGCCTCGGCATCGTGCTCAACCCGCTGCCCAAGCTGACGATCACGATCGACGCTTACTCGATCTATCTGCGCGATCGCATCGTGCAGTCCTCGGGCTTCCTGGGCTATTCGAACAATTGTAAATACCTGCCCGGCGGTTTCTCGTCCTCGACGAACCTGAGCGCCGCGCTGGCCAGCTTCAAGGCTTCCAATCCCACCTCGGCCTGCCCCAACAGCGTGATTGTTTCGCCCTCGGTGCTGACTGCACTGTATAACAATGGCGTGCCGATCACCTCGATTATCGACACGATCAACGGCGGCCAATCGGGCTCGCTGACGATCAACTCCTTCGTCAACGGCCTGCGTACGCTGACGCGCGGTGTCGATTTCCTCGCCACCTATAATACCCGCGCCTTGGGCGGCCGTGTCGATCTGTCGCTGTCGGCCAATTACAACGAAACGACGGTCAAGGGCACCAACCCGCCGCCCTCGAACATCAACCCGGATCAGGGCATTTTCGACAAATATTCCAAGTCTGCTCTGACCGACACCACGCCCAAGTGGCGCGCGACCTTTAACACCTATTGGGAAAGCGGCAAGTTCAGCGTCAACCTGCGCGAATCGGTCTATGGCCCCGCCAAGCTGCTGGCCCAGACCGCGCAGAAGGCCGAGGACTACTATCAGCGCGTCGGCACGATGTTCGTGACCGATCTGGAAGGCACCTTTGCCTTTACCCGCGACATCAAGTTCTCGATCGGTGCGAACAATCTGTTCGGCATCTATCCTGACAAGATCCCTGCTTTTGCCCGTCAACAGCAGTTCGATGCCGCCTCCACCGCCTATGTCAGCCAGTATCCTTCCTTCTCCTCGGTGGGGATCAACGGCGGCTATTACTATGCCAAGCTGGGCGTGAAGTTCTGATCATCTGATCGGCGCTGCGCGCCAAGCAAAAGGGCCGCCTTGGGGTCATCCCCTTGGCGGCCTTTTGGCATGTGCGGCGCAAAAAGAAAGCAAGCCGGCAGCGATGGGGTCGATGCGTCGCTGCCGGCTTGTTCACCTGCGCAAGAACGCAGGTGAAGGGGGTGCAGCCCCGAAGGGCTGCGTTTGGAAAATTGTGGGTCCCACCGGCGGGGACGGCCAACTTTCCTTTTCCGTCTATCCGTCCCTTTTTCATCCATCCGGCATGCCGGAATGCCGGGAACGGCAGGTGCATTCGCCATGCGACTGCCCTCCCGTTGTAGCCACCGCCTTCAGCCGTCGATCTGGCAGGGGGCAAACCGCCGACGGCTGGATCCTATCGACCCCGCACGCGATGGGTTTGGGCAAAATGGTGATCGGATTGTTGCGCCGGGGCCTCGGCCCGGTCGCTCATGAAACATGGATCAAAGCGGCGTGGTGATCACATCCTGACCGGGCGGACCAAACACCACCGCAGCCGGGTTGATCCCCGCATGCCGCCCCACCGGCGCCCGAACGGCGCGGTAGGCGAGTCTCGCTTTTACCGGGGCATCAAAATCCCCGGTCGCCGGCAAAGCGGCGAGCATGAAACACATGGCATCTTCTCCTGTGAACAGAATACTGTTCATGACCGCCAGAGATTTTCGGTGAACCACGCCGATGGCGAAGTTGACGTCAAATCCACTGTTGGCCGCCCTTTTGGGGCTTGTCTTGGTAATTAGTACAAATGCCTTGCTGCATCAACAGGAATTGCATGCTGCGCCGCAAAGTTGCGGCGGAATCTGTTGCTGCATATGCGAGATAGTGATGGATTCACGATTCGCGCGCCGATGCGGAATGATATGATGCGGTGCGGGTGCGCGATCACGAATGGCGCCAAATCCGTCCCATATTGTGACTTGTCGAGCGCGGCCTATCTGTATAACTACTTGTTAAGTCTCAAAGCGGAACAGTTCGCGCGCATTAACTACATCCGTTATCGTTGATTCCTTTCGCGGCGCGGCGGATGAAATGGACATGACCCAACGCACCCACACCCCCACCAAAGCCTTGACCATGACGATCAGCGAATGGCGCCTGCGCCTGGCTGAATTGTGTCGCGATTGTGTCCTGGCCGACTCGGATGCCGAGGCTGATTGCCTGCGGCTGGCTCATGCGCTGATGATGCAGGCGCCCGAGAATCCTCGCGCGGTCAACGGCTTTGACCCGGCTGTGGTTCTCTCGCACCTGCCTCCCATGGCGCGGATCGAATGCCTGATCGAAGAAGGCGCGCTTGAGAGTGTGGCTTTGTCATTGCTGCCTGAGGATGCCAGCTATCTGATGTCGCGTTCGATCGATGGCGCGTGGCTGGCCTCGGTCTTCCTGCTCGGGATGGAGGAGGACCTGACCTCGCAAGGGGGCAGTCTGGCCATGGCGCTCACGTCGGCCCTGCTTGCCGCGCTGGCTCAGGTGACCCAGGGCGAAATGGCGGCCCCGCGCGAGCGTGAAATCCGGCCGCAGCCCGCCGAGATCTGGGCCCCGGCTGCGGACGCCTGGCCGCAAGGCGGCGAAGGCTGGCCGCAGGGCGGTGATGCCGGCGCCGACAATCCCTGGCAGCGGCCCGCCGGGACGCTGCTCAACTGAAGCTCGAAAGGGGGCAATGCACCGGCCGCAATGCCTCCCTTGATCAATGCGCGCGCGGCGCGGCAAAGCGTGCCTTGAGCGCCTCGACCCCGATTGTATCGACCGCCGAAAGCGGACAATCGGCATGCAGCAGCGTGGCCAGCCAGCGCTGTTTTTGGGCGATAAGGTCAATCGACTGCAGCGTGCCGACATGATGGGCGATGATCGCCGGATCAAGGCAGAGCGTGGTGCCCAGTTCCTCGATCTCGGCGGCCAGTTCGCCCAGCACATCGGCCACCGTGGTCAGATGCGCGGCAATTCGGGCAGGATCGGGCATGGCGGTATCCTCGGTCATGCGGCCTCGCCAAACTCGTCGCCATCGGCCAGAGCCGCCAGATTGAGCACCATCACCATGCGATCCTCGATCGCGGCCAGCCCTTCGATAAAGGAAATGATGCTGTCATTGGCGGTGGTGGGCGGGGGCTGCAGCGTGTCTTTGTTGATGGTCACGATGTCGCTGACCGAATCGACAATCAGGCCGCACACCTGCGCGCCCAGTTGCGTGACGATGATCGCATGGCGCGGGGTCGGCTCGGTCGGCGCCCAGCCCAGCCGCGCGGCCAGATCAATCACCGGCAGCACCGAGCCGCGCAGATTGACAACGCCCGCCACATAATGCGGCACACGCGGCAGACGGGTGGCCGGGCTCCACGCGCGGATTTCGCGGATGGCCATGATGTCGATGCCGAAAACCTGCCCGCCGACTTCGAAAGTGATGAGTTCACGGTGCATGGAATCGCTCCTTTGGCAATATCAGTGGGAAACGCGGCGCACGGCGGCGACCAGCTTTTCCGGGTCAAACGGCTTGACGATCCAGCCGGTGGCGCCGGCCTGGCGGGCGCGGGCCTTCTTTTCTTCGCTGGATTCGGTGGTCAGCACCAGAATCGGCCGGTCGCGGTGGCGGTTGCCCTGACGCAGTTTTTCGATCAGGCCAAAGCCGTCGAGGCGGGGCATGTTGATGTCGGTGATGACCACATCAACCTCGTTGAGCGCCAGCCATTCGAGGGCGACCTCGCCGTCCTCGGCCTGCGCAACGTCAAAGCCCTGGCTGGTCAGCGCATGGTTCAGCAGGGCGCGCATGCTTGCGCTGTCGTCAACGGTCAAAATGCGGGTAGTCTTGTCCATGGGCAGGGTCACTTTCGTTAAAACAGTTCGACATCGCCGCGCGAAACGGCGGGGCGCACGATGGGTTTGGGTTCGGGGGCCAGAGTGTTTTCCACCGTCCGACAGCGCACCTGGCCGCGCGCAGGGCGGAAATCGACGCGCCTTGCATTCATCCCGCCCAGATCCTCGCGCACCACGGTGATGCGCTCGCTGGCCAGAAAGGTGCGGGCGAATTCGGCGTTTTTGGTGCCGATCCGGGCAAAGCCGCTGTTAAGATTGGCGCCCCCGTAAAGATGGGCGCGCATCCGCGATTTGGCCGCGCCATGGGCCAACATCTCGTTGATCAGCAGTTCCATCAGATAGACGCCGTAATGTTCGTCGAAATCGCCGCTGTGGGTGTTGGGCGGCGGTTCGGCCAACAGAAAGTGGTTCATCCCGCCCACCTCGATCTGGGGATCAAACAGGCATGTGGCCACGCAACTGCCCAGCACGGTGGAAAATTCCACACGCGGCCCGGCCGAAACGCGGGCCTGGCCCTGAAGAATGTTGATCCGCGTGACCGGAGAGGCGGGGGAGGATTCAGGTGGCATGGTCGGTTTCCCCCGATTTACGAAAAGGCATGTTGGGCAATCCGGCCCAGCGGAGCGACGACCTGCGCCGCGCCCAGTGAAATGGCGACGCGCGGCATGCCGAACACGGTGCAGCTGGCCTCGTCCTGGGCAATGGTCAGCGCGCCGGCCTGGCTCATGGCCAGCAGCCCCTTGGCCCCGTCCGCGCCCATGCCGGTCAACAGGATGCCGATGGCATCGGCCCCGATCCGCTGCGCCACCGAGGCAAACAGCGCATCCACGCTGGGCCGGTGGCCCGAGATCAGCTCGCCCGGCCGCAGCTTGGCATGAAGCGTGTTCGTGCCCGCCACCATCAGGTGGCGATCATCGCCCGGCGCCAGATAGATATGCCCGCGTTTGAGCGGCATGTCGGGTTCGGCCAATTGCACCGTTGCGGGCGAGGCCTGATTGAGCGTGCGGGCAATCGCGGGCGCAAAGCGCGCATCGACATGCTGAACGATCAGCGTGGGTGGGCAATCCTCGGGGAAATTGCGCAGCAATACCTGCAGCGCCTCGACCCCGCCTGTGGACGAGCCGATGGCGATCACGCGGGTGTTGGTGCGGCCCTGGCCGACGCTGATGGCGCGGACGGGATCGGCCATGTGGTGGACCTCGGGCGCGCGGCGGCGCACGGTCACTTGCGCGGCCTGACGCACCATTCCGGCCAGTTTGCCGCCATCCTGCATCGCCGCGCCCGAATAGTCGGTCTTGCAATAGCAATCGACCGCGCCCAGCGCGAGCGCGCGGGCCGTGGCATCGCTGCCCGCGGCGGTAAGGCCCGAAACGATGATGACCGGCATGGGCCGCAGCGTCATGATCTTGTCAAGGAAATCGAGGCCGTTCATGCCCGGCATTTCGATGTCCAGCGTCACCACATCGGGCTCAAGCTCCTTGATAAGCTGGCGCCCCTCGGCGGCATTGTTGGCAAGGCCCACCACCTGAATATCCGGATTGCCCGACAGGCGCGCGGCCAGCACCGCGCGCATCGTGGCCGAATCATCAATGATCAAGACGCGGATCGTCACCGACCTCTCCTGTGATAAATCGTGGGGCCGACCGGTTCGAGCAGACCCTCGGCAGGGCCCGACACGCGCTCCGAATGGCCGATATAAAGAAACCCGCCGGGGCACAGCGCCTCGGCAAAACGGGCGACCAGCCGGTCCTTGGTCGGTTGGTCGAAATAGATCATCACATTGCGGCAGAAGATGACCTGAAACGGACGGCGCATCGGCCAGTCACCCTGCAAATTCAGCCGTTTGAACTGAACCAGCGAGCGCGCCTCGGGCCCGATCACCATCTCCTTGCCCTGCGTACTGGTCCAGTTCTGGCGCAGATCGGCGGGCAGGGCGTCGCCGTCGCTGGCGCCATAGCGCCCCTCACCGGCCTTTTTCAGCGCATGGTCGGCAATGTCGCTGGCCAGAATGCGGATGTCGCGGCGAGCGATCTGCGCGCCCTCATGGCGATCATGGCCCAGCATGGTCATGGTCAGCGAAAACACCTCCTCGCCGCTCGAACATCCCGCCGACCACATGCGCACCGCCTCGCCATGGTTCAGATCGGCCAGCAATTGCGGGCGCGCAACGCGGGCGAAATGTTCGAAATGATGCGCCTCGCGGTAAAAGAACGTGTGGTTGGTGGTCAGCGCGTTGATCGTCTTGCGCCTTTCGCCAGCATCCACCTCGACATGGCGGATATAGGCGGCAAAGGTGCCAAGGCCGCTGGCGCGCACCAGCGGGGCGAGGCGCGAATAGACCAGCATCGCCTTGCCCGCAGGCAGCATGATCCCCGCCTCGCGGTACACGATCGCCGCCACGGCCCGAAAGTCCCGCTCGTCATAGACGCCGGGGCTGATGCCGGGCATGGCATCGGCGAATGTGCCTGCAAGATCGGCCGTGATGCTCATGCCGCTTCCAGCCCGAAACCGGCCGAAACCGCGCCCTGGACCAGCGTATCGACATTGAGGATCAGCGCCACGCGCCCATCGCCAAGGATGGTCGCGCCCGCCACACCGTCCACATTGCGGTAATGGGTGTCGAGGCTCTTGATGACGAACTGGCGCTGGTCCCAGATATTGTCGACCAGCAGCGCGGCCTGTCCTGCGCTTTCGGTGTCCACCACGATCAGCACGCCCTGCGAGGGATTGTCGACCGCATCATAGGCGCCCACCGCCTCGGCCACGGAAACCACCGGAATGAACCGCCCGCGCACGTTGAGCATCTGGCGGCTGGAGCCCAGGCCCTGCACATCCTTGGGTTCGGGGCGCAGGCTTTCGACCACATGGGTCAGCGGCACCACCAGCGTCTGGTCACCCACCTTGACGATCATGCCATCGGAAATGGCCAGCGTCAGCGGGAGGGTGAGGATGAAGGTCGTGCCCTTGCCCTCTTCGGATTCGATGGAAATGCGCCCGCCCAGATCCTTGACGTTCTGGCGCACCACATCCATGCCCACGCCCCGGCCCGAGACATTGGTGATGGTGGCCGCAGTCGAAAAACCGGCGGCAAAGATTAATTGCTCGATCTCTTCCTTGGACATCACGGCGTCGGGGGCGACGATGCCCTTTTCCACCGCCTTGGCAAAGACGCGGGCGCGGTTGATCCCGGCGCCATCGTCGGCAATCTTGATCAGGATGCGGCCCGAACGATGCTCGGCCGAGAGGGTCAGCGTGCCTTCCGGGCTCTTGCCCTTGGCCAGACGGTCCTCGGGGCTTTCGATGCCATGGTCCACCGCATTGCGGATCAGGTGAGTCAAAGGCTCGCCCAGCCGCTCGATGACGGTCTTGTCCAGTTCGGTGGTCTCGCCAAAAACCTGCAGGTTCACATGCTTGCCCGTGCTGGCCGACAGTTCTCGAAGAATGCGGGGCACGCGGCTGAACACGCTGCCGATGGGTTGGGCGCGGATCGACATCGCGCTTTCCTGAATGTCGCGCGTCAGGCTTTCCAGCAGGGTCAGCTCCTCGACCGACTGGACATTCTCGTTCTGGAGCCGCTGGGCCAGCATCGCCTGGGCGATCACCAGTTCGCCCACTGTGTCGATCAGCTTGTCCAGCTTGACCAGATCGATGCGGATCGATTGGCCCGGCGCGGGGGCGGCGGGCGACGCGCTGCCAGAGGCGGCGGCGGCTTCGGGCGCAACGGGCGGAGCGGCGGCGGGCGCCGGAGCCGGGGCCGCGCTGGCCGCAACGGGAGCCTGCACGGCAACGGGCGCGGGCGCAACCGCCTTGGGCGCAGAAGGCGCGGGGGCGGGCATCGCGGCGGACGGTTCGAACTGGATCGGCGGGATCGTTGCCTCCGGGCCGATGGCGATCGGGCAATCATCGCCCACAAAATCAAAGATGTCGCGCACGCTGGCTTCCGAGACATCGTTGGGGACCAGATAGGTCCAGCCCAGATAGCCCTGATGCGGATCGAAATCATCGAGCGCGGGGATCGAGGTCAGGTCGCATTCGCACGCCACCGCGCCTAGCGCGGCCAGTTCGCGCAGCAGCAGCAACGGTTCGCCGCCATTGCGCATCGCGCCCGCGTGGGGGCGCAGATGCACCTTCCACCCGCTCGGCCCGTCTTGCGCAGGCGCCCCCCCGGCCAGATCATTGAGCAGATCATCGAGATCCAGGTCGCTGGTCATGTCGTCTTCGTCAAAGGTGACGGCATGGGTGGCGGCTTCGGGTGCGACCGGGGCATTGGCCCTCTGTGCGTTTGCCCCCTGTGCATTCGCCATCGCGCCTTCCATCTCGCGGATCAGCGAGGCGTCCTCGGGCGGGCTGCCGCCATCGCGCGCGGCCGTGACATGATCGGAAAGGACATCGAGCGCGCGCAGCAGCAGATCGATCAGCGTGGGCGTGATCGGCACCAGATTTTCGCGCACATCCGAAAGCAGCGTTTCAAACGTGTGGGTAAAGGCCTGAAGCGCCTCAAAGCCGAAAGCGCCCGCGCCGCCCTTGATCGAATGCACCGCGCGGAAAATCGCGTTGACGGTGTCGCTGTCCTGGGTTCCGGCCTTGCATGCGGCCAGACCCTGCTCGGCCGAGGCCAGCGATTCTTCGCATTCGACGAAGAAGATCCCCTGAATTTCTTCCGGGCTCATACCATGTTCCCTTCAAACAGCGCGTTTTCCAGACCCGTCAGCCGGGCCGCCTCACGCAGGGCGGAGGACGGATTGATCGTCGCGCCATCGCCGGTGCGCCGCGCGCTGAGCAGCAGTTGCAGCATGGCCTGACCGACCTGTTTGGTCTCACTGGCGTCGATCGAGAGCGGCCCGGCGCCCAGCGCGGCCTGAAATTCGGGCAACAGCGCCTCGGTGGCGGCCCGGTCGCATCGGGCGGGCAGGACAATCTTGCGCATCATGCAAATTCCCGTCTTGGGGTTGGGGCTTGGCCCAAAGGATCAGAATTCCGACCAGTCATCGGTGGCGGCTTCGGCCTGCGGCTTGATGGCCAGATTGCCCTGAACCATGCCGCCTGCCGCGCGCGCAGGCGTGGCGGTGGCGGTGGCGGTGGCCGCAAGGCGCGGCGCGCTGCGGGCGCTTTGGCGGACAAAGGGCACGGGGGCTTCGTGGCTCTGATGCCCGCGGCCGGGCGAGGCATAGCTGTCGGGCGCTCCGTCCATGTGGAACCGGCTGACCACGGTGTTCAACTCGCGCGCCTCATCGGCCAGACTGCGCGCGGCGGCGGTGGCTTCTTCCACCATGGCCGCGTTCTGCTGGGTCACGCGGTCCATGTCGCCAACGGCGGTGTTGACCATTTCCAGCCCGCTGGCCTGAACATCGGCATTTTCGGCGATCTCGCCCACAAGGCCCGTGATTTCGCCCACCCGGTTCACGATCTTGCCCAGCAAGGTGCCGGTTTCGCGCACCAGCGTCACGCCGCCTGCGACCTGCTCGCTCGATGTGGTGATCAGCGACTTGATTTCCTTGGCCGCATCCGCGCTGCGCTGGGCCAGGGCGCGCACTTCATTGGCAACGACCGCAAAGCCCTTGCCCGCATCCCCGGCCCGCGCCGCTTCCACCCCGGCGTTCAGCGCGAGGAGGTTGGTCTGGAATGCGATGCCGTCGATGACGCCGATGATCTGGTTGATTTCCTGCGCGCTGCGTTCGATGGCCGACATGGCCTCGACCGCGCGGCTGACGACCACGCCGCCCTCGGTGGCTTCGACATGGGCCTCGGTGATCGACTTTTGCACATCAAGCGCGCTGCGGGCGCTCTCCCGCACGCCCTCCGTCACCTGATTCATCGCCGCGGCGGTTTCCTCCAGCGTGGCGGCCTGCTGCTCGTTGCGATGCGACAGGTCGTTGGAGGCGGTGTGGATTTCATTCGCCCCGTTCAGGACGTGGAGCGCGCTGGCCGCAACCGCGGCGATCGTGTCGGACAAAGAGGCGACCGCCGTGTTGAAATCCTTGCGCACCTGATCATAACGGCCGGGGAACGGGTTGCCGATATGGCAATCCAGCTCGTTGCGGCCCAGTTTGCGCAGGCCCTCGCCCACCTGGTTGAACAGCGTTTCGAGATGCTGATACTGCTCGTTTTGCGCTCTGCGCTCATGCGCGGTGGCGCGGAAAACCTCCATCGCGCGCGACATGCGGCCGACGCAATCGCCATATTCGGTGTGGCGGATCGCCGTGTCGAGATCGCCGGAGGCCAGGTCCTCCATGCGCACCACGGATGCGACATAGGGGGCCGAGATGATCCGCCCCGCCACGGCCACGCTCAAAACGGCGAGCGCCATGGCGCCCGCCGAGATCGCAATGGCCGCCCCGGCAGACAGCGCGCCATCGCCCTCAAGCAAATTGGCCGCAACGCTTGCCGTGCCCAGCGCCGCCACCAGCGCCGTCAATGTATGAAATTTGGTCCGGATCGGAGCCTGCTTTGAAAACCAGTCGAGCATTGTCTGTTCCCTCGGCGTTGGTCCCGGGTATTGTGAGAGGCCCGAAAGACACGCTTTCCCTTGTGGTTAATCATAGGCATTGGTTGGCAACGTCATGTTTGCGCGTGCCTCTGTAGAATCGCGGGGAATTTGCCCCGCCATCTTCACGCAGCGGTAGAAACTTGGCCGCGATGGCGCGTAAATTCGGGCTTTTGCCCGCGCGGCGCGGGGCCAGGGCGCGCAGCATTCGTTTCGTTTCATGCCGGCGCGGGGCTGGCATGCGGCGGGTTCGGAATGTCCAAAGCGGTCCTTCAACGAATCGCCCACGCGCCGGTGCGGCGGGGGGAAGGCAGATGCCGGGGTGGCAGAATAAGCCGTCACGCCAAATATCGTTAAGGCCCGCCACGACGCATGCGTTCAGAGGGGCGGGACAAATCGCCGCATCGTGACCCCTGCGGATGACAATGCGCAGTTGCAGGCGCGCTTCAGTTGCGGCTTGTTCTTCACCCGTAAACGACAATACGAGTCTGAATTTGCGGGATTTTCCGCGATCCCCTGCGCCTTTTGCCCCGCGCCGCACCCTGTCATGCTTAGGCGGCGATTAGGCCTAACCCCCTAGTCAGGCGCGGGTATTTGCTTTGTGAATCACGGTTAAACATGGCGACACAGGCCGCGATGGCCACTGTATCAAACCAAGACGGGAAGTTGCGACAATGAACGATGCACGTGTGCTGGTTGTGGACGATTCTGCCGCCATGCGAGCGCTGTTTTCCGATGTGTTGGAGCAACAGCGCAATGTGACCGTGATCGGCACCGCCGCCAATGCGGACGAGGCCCGCGACCAGATCGCCCAGCTCAAGCCCAATGTGGTGACGCTGGACGTGGAAATGCCGGGCATGAGCGGCATCGAGTTTCTGGAAGAAATCATGTCGACCAACCCGCTGCCTGTGGTCATGCTCTCCTCGCTGACCCAGAGCGGGACCGAGACTTCGCTCAAGGCCTATGCGCTGGGCGCGGTGGAATGTTTTCCCAAGCCGCTGAAAGCCACGCCCGAGCAATTTGCCAAGACCGTGGGCAAGCTGGGCAAAATCGTGCTGGCCGCCGCCAATTCCAATGTGAAGGCGCAAAAAACCAGCCACCGCGAGGCCCGCCATAGCGAAGTGCAGTTCACCTGGAACGGTCACTATTTGGCGATGGCCACCTCGATGGGCGGCATTGATGCGTTAACACAGATGCTGGTCGATTTCCCCGCCGAATGTCCGCCCACGGTGATCGTGCTGCAAAGCGAGCCTGCGCTGGTCGATACATTTATCGCGCGCATGGCGGGCGAATTGAAGTGCAAGATCGCCATGGCCAAGGATGGCGCCACGCTGACGCCGGGCATGATCCATATTGCCGCCGATCCGGAAAAGCATGTCGTGTTCGAACCCGGCACGCCGCCGCGCCTGCGCATGGTTCAGCGTGATCCGGTCGATGGTGCGCGCCCCTCGGCCACGCTGCTGTTCGGCACGATGGCGCGTGCGGGGGTGCCTGCCGTCGGCGCGATCCTGACCGGCATGGGTGGCGACGGGGCCAAGGGGCTGCGCCTGCTGCGCGATGCCGGATCGCGCACCTTTGTCGAGGATCCCGCCACCGCCACCGTGGGCGAAACCCCGGCAGCGGCCGTGGCCGCCAATGCGGCGGAAAAGGTTCTCCCGCTCGATGAATTGGGCGTGGCCTTGATGGCATCGTGTAATCAGGGCTGAGGCGCAAAGAGGCCGCGCTGCGCTGTGTAGCGGCGGCCTCTGTACGGGGTGCAGATCGCACCATTTCCGATGGTTTTGCCCTTATTGGGCCGATCAAGAAAAGCGGCGCCCCCGTGGAGCGCCGCTTTTCTTTGCCACCAGCTCCACGCCGACGGATCGAAGCCGGGATCAACTGACCAGAGCCGCCTCAATCGCAATGCGGATCGCCTCGGACGTATGGTTGGCGCCCATTTTGGTCAGCATGTTGGCGCGGTGGATTTCCACCGTGCGCGGCGAGATCGAGAGCTTTTCGCCGATCATCCGGTTGGACAGGCCGCCCGCCACGCCAGCCAGCACCTCGCGCTCGCGCTTGGTCAGGCGGTCGACGCGGCTTCGGGCCAGCGCCTCGCGCAGCTTGGCGCTGCCAAAGACTTCGGCCTTGGCCTCGGCCTGTTCGACCACGCCGATGATTTCCTCGCGCGTGAAAGGCCAAGAGACATAATCGATTGCGCCTTCGAGCACGGCGCCGACAACCTGCCGCGTGCTGGGCTCCTGGGCAAAGCCGATGACGGGAAGCCATTGGCCCAGCCGACCCATTTGGGCCAGCAGCATACCGATCGATCGGCCGTCATCATGCACCAGCAGCAGCCCGGATTTGGGCCAGCGTGCGATCAGTTCGGATGGATCCTCGAAAGGTTCGACATGCACGGCGCTGCCCGCAAGCAGGTGCGAAATGGCAGCGCGACGGCGGACGTCTCCATCGACGAGAAAAAGGCTGGTCCCGTTATTCAATGTAACCTCACCCCCTGAATTGGCCTTGGTTAATGCCTAGCAAATTTTGCCTAGGCATTGGATGTTAACTGGCTCCGTTACGGCGTAGCGTTCGATCCAAAACCGTTTCATTCATAGGGATATAGGTGCTTATCCTTATTCTCGGCCCTCATGGCTTGATGGACTACGGTCTAACACCGAATATGGCCTGCCTAGTTCTTGTATTGAAGGAATTTTTTCTTTCGGTCCGTCATAGTGACCTTAGAACATCGGCCCAAAAATTTTCACAGCCGCATGAATTTCATCGGTCCGATGATCATCAGGCGGTCATATGCCCTCAATGGGCGGCCCGGTTCATGCTTTCGGAGATGTCGATGAAGTCCTGCCGCACCTGGGCGATAGTATCCGCGTCGAAATCCAGCACGCTGTCGAGTACCGCGCGGCGCGTGGCGGTGTAGAAGTGAATCAGTGCCCCCGCGATCCCATCCTCGCCCGCCACGCCCATATGCAGCGCGTTGAGCGCCGAAATCGCGCGGGTCAGCATCTGGCTCTTCATCTGATTGTCGCCGCGCTGCGCCGCGATCAACGCGCCGCCCAGCGAGGAGACCAGCTGTTCATAGCACAGGCGCACCAGTTCGCCCGGCGTCGCCCCGGAAACACGGGCATCGAAATCCACCCGGCGATAGACTTCGCCAGGATTGCGGCGGGCTAGCATGTCGAGCGGTCCTTCTTAATTGTTCGTCTTGTTCCACGCCGCGATCTGATTCTTCAGATAGCTCAGCGTAGAATTGGAGTTGGCCACGGTGCTGTTGGCGGCGGCATATTGCGTGATCAGCCTTGCGCGCAGCGCCGCCTGCTGGTCGCCCAGCTTGGTTTTCTGCGTGGTCAGCGTCGTCTGTTGGGTGGTATAGCGCGTGATCGATCCGGCCAGCGATCCGGTGTCGGTGCTGGTGGTCAGCGATGAGGTCATTTTATAGACGGTGCTGTAGATGCCGTTGACGCCCTTGGTGAACATCGCGGCCACCGCCGTCGGATTGTTGGCCAGCGCCTTGGCTAGCTTGGCCGTGTCCAGCGCGAAAGAGCCGTCCTTCTTGGTCGAAACGCCCAGATCAGCGAGCGTTTTGGGCTCGCCGTCGGCGGCGTTTTTCATGATCGTCGTGCCCGCCAATTGCGAAAAGGCGCGCGAGACGGCCTTGGCGCCCTGATCATTATACAGGTTGCCGGTGGCGGCCGACATGTCGGTGTTCAATTCGGTCATGATCGCATTGAGCGCGCCGACCAGATTGGACATGGTCGAGGTGATGCCGCTGGACGGATCGGAATAGGTGATCGTGGTGGGATTGCCGCTGTTGGTGCCCGTCAGTTTCAGCGAGAGGCCGGGGGCGGCATTGTCGATCGTGTTGCTGTTGCTGGTCCGCGCAATGCCGTCCAGCTTGTAGGCGGCATCGCCTGCGGCCTGTTGGCGGCTGATGGTGGCCGATGCCGCGCCCGGATCATAGGCCAGTGTGCTCAGGCTGCTGGCCCCGGTGCTGGCCCCGGTCGAGGTGTCATTGGCGGTGATGGTAAAGCCGTTGGCGGCCCCTTCCGTCCCCTTGAACACCAATTGCGATCCGTTGGCGTTGGTGGCCACATAGGCGGTGACGCCCATGCGCGCGCTGTTCACGGCGCTGGCCACCTGGGCCAGCGTGGCGCCATCGGCAATGGTGATGGTCTTGGACGTGCGGCTGGCATCGGGGGTAAAGGTGGTGCCGTTGCTCGTGCCGAAATCAAAGGTCAGCGTGCCTGCCTTCATCGTGGCGGCGCCCGCTGAAAAGCCGGTGGTGGCCAACACCTGCGGCTGGGCCAATGCGGTGACTTCGAGCGAATAGGTGCCGGTGATGCCGCTGCTGCCGCTGGGCAGCGTGGCGCTGGCCACCGAGGCGTTGGTCACGTTGGGCGCGGGCAGCAGGTTGCCGCTGTCGATCAGCGAGGAAAAGGACGAGGAGAGCGTGAGCAGATCGCTCTTCAACTGCGAGGCCTGCGAGATCTGGAGCGCGACGTTCGACAGGCGGCTGTTGAGCGCGTCGGTCTGGGTGGCATATTGCGCGGTGGCGATGTTGGTCGCCATGGCGGTCATGTCGATCCCGGTCCCCACGCCCAGCGAGGTGAGCAACTGGGAGCCGACCGAACCGGCCGATTGGCTGGTCGTCGTCGTCGTGGTCGACGCCGTGCTGGTGCTGGATGTGGCGCTGGTCGTGGTCATGGGTGAAAGAACGTCCGATGGAGGCGCGACTTAAGGGGCGGCGAAGGGATCATAATCATTGGCGGGATCGGGGCGCCCATCGCCGTCGAAACGCAGGTCGACCGGCACGTCGATAGTGGGCGCAGGGCGGTTTTCGCCGCGTTTGAGGGCAAAGACGAAGGACAGGACCGCCGCGACCGCGATATAGAGTTCCTCGCGGATCATCTGCTGTTCGCGGGTGGTGTAATAGATCGCGCGGGCAAGGCCGGGAAATTCCAGACAGGGCAGCGCGCGTTCGCCCGCCAGTTCGCGGATCGCCAGCGCCTTTTCGCCCCGCCCCTTGGCCAGCACATAGGGCGCGGCGGCCACTTCGGGATCATAGGTCAGCGCGACGGCGAAATGGGTGGGGTTGGTGACCACGAATTGCGCCTTGGCCATGGCGGTGGCGATGGCGCCCATTGCGACCTGACGCTGGCGGCGTTTTTGCGCGCCCTTGGCCTCGGGGCTGCCTTCCTGCTGCTTGTTCTCCTCCTTGATTTCCTCAAGGCTCATGCGCAGCCGCCGCATCCGGCGGATCCATTGCACCGGAAAATCGAATAGGGCGATAATGATCAGCCCGCCCGACAATTGAAACAGCAGGCTGGTCAGCGCATCCCACGCAAAATTCAATTGCCCCGCCAGCCCCACCGCGCCCAGTTCGAGCATCGGCTCGATCCGCGATCCGGCCCAGAACCACGCGATCGCGCCCAGCAGGCCCAGCTTGAGCAGCCCTTTGCCCACCTCGATCCAGCCATTGGCGCCAAACATGCGCTTAAACCCCGCCATCGGGTTCAACCGGCTGAATTTGGGGGCAACATTGCTCATCATGAAACGCCCGCCCGGCGAGGGGCCGAGCTGGGTGATGATCGCCATGGCCGCCATCAGCAGGCCCAGCACGAGCACCGGGGGCGCTGTCAGCCACAGTGCGGTGGCGGCCATGCGCGCGGGGTTGAAATCCTCGATGATGCCCCGGTCCCAGGTAAAGCCGGTCCGCATCACCTGGGTCAGCGCATCGAGCATCCAAGGCCCGGCGGTGCGCAAGAAGGCGGCGGCCAGCAGCATCGTGATCGCCACGGCCAAATCGCGCGAGCGCAGGACGTCGCCGTTTTCGGCGGCCTCTTTCAGCCGCTTGGCGGTTGGGGCATGGGTCTTTTCGCCGGGGCCTTCCTCTGCCATGGCCTTATGCCCCGATCATGCCCGCGGCGGCGCGGATCGCATCGGCCGACAATTCAACCATCCGGTCGGTCAGCATCGGGCTGGTGGCCAGCAAGGCGGCAAAGCCGGCGGCAATCGCGGCGGGCAGGCCCAGCGAAAACAGGTTGAGCGCCGGGGCCGAGCGCGACAACACCCCCGCCACCACCAGCACCAGCAGCAACAGCAGCGTCACCGGCAGCGCCATGGCGACGGCGGTGGCAAACAGCACCGAGCCGAAGGAGAGGATCGCCTGTATCCGCTCCGGCCCGATCCATGTGTGGCCGGGCGCAAAGACCTCATAGCTTTTGACGACCAGCGCGATCCATTGCAGATGACAGCCAAGCCCAAAGAACACCAGCGTCAGCACCACGGTGAAATATTGCCCCAGCGCGGGCGAATGGGTGCCGTTCTGCGGGTCAACGGTCGAGGCCATCGACAGGCCCATGCCCGATCCGATCAGCTCGGCGGCAATCGCCGGGGCGGCAAAGGCGAATTGCAGGACAAAGCCCATCACCGTGCCCACCAGCACCTCGCCCGCCACGGCCAGCATCCCTGAGAGCGAGAAGAGATGGGCGGGCATCGCCGTATCGGTCCAGGCCGCCACCAGCACGGCAATCGCGCCCGCCGTAATCACGCGGACCTGCACCGGAATGTTCATCATGCCGAAAAAGGGCGCGGCCACCAGCGCGGCCCCGATCCGCGTCATCAGGAACATCCAGCGGAAGAATTCATCCTGAAGCGGGCCAAAGCCGAAATCGAGGCCGATCATTGCGCGCCGCCCCTATTGACCGGGCATCGCGCCCAGATGGGCGATGGCGGCAAAGATCTCGCGGGCGAAATCCTCGATCAGGCCCAGCATCCCCGCGCCAAACAGCACCAGCACCAGCCCGGTGGCGACCACCTTGGGGATGAAGGTCAAGGTCTGTTCGTTGACCGAGGTGGCGGCCTGAAAGATCGAGACGACAAGGCCGACGGCAAGGCTGGTGAGCAGCACCGGCGCGCCGCACAGCGCGACCACATAAAGCATCCGGTCGGCCAGCGCGAGGAGGGGAGAGGTCTCGTCCATCAGTTGAACGAGGCCGCAAGGCTGCCCATCAGCAGCGCCCAGCCATCGACCAGCACGAAAAGCAACAGCTTGAACGGCAGGGAAATCATCGCCGGGCTGAGCATCATCATGCCAAGGCTCATCAACACCGCCGAGACCACAAGGTCGATCACCAGAAAGGGCAGATAGAGCATGAAGCCGATCTGAAACGCGGTCTTCAATTCAGACGTGACATAGGCCGGCAGCAGGATCGAGAAGGGCACATCCTCGGGCCGGTTGAATTTGGGCGCCTTGGCCATATCGGCAAACATCTGCAGGTCGGCGCGGCGCGTCTGGCGGATCATGAAGGCGTGAAATTCCACTCCCGATGCCGCAATCGCCTGCTGGGCGTTGATCTGCCCCGCCGAATAGGGGGCGATCGCATTGGCGTTCACCTTGTCGAGCGTGGGCGTCATGATGAAAAGCGAGAGGAACAGCGCCAGCCCGATCAGCACCTGATTGGGAGGCGATTGCTGCAACCCCATCGCTTGGCGCAGGATCGAAAAGACCACCAGCACGCGCGTAAAGCTGGTCATCATCAGGATCAGCGTGGGCAGGATCGAGAGCAGGCCCATGATGAGCAGCATCTGCATCGAGAGCGTCATGCCGCCCCCCGGCCCGCCGTTCATCGAGGTAAAGGCCCGGTCGAGCGCGCCGGGAATCGCCGACCCCGGCGGGGCCGCCTGCGCCATCGCCGCGCCTGCGTGCAACAGCATGGGGATCGCCAATAGGGCGCGGCTCATCCGCCTCATTTGTCGAGCCTCCGCAAGGTCTGGGCGAAATCGGCACCGTCGCGGAAATTTTCCTCAAACGCCTCGCCGTCGATCACCTCAACCTCGGACAGGCGCGTCATGCCATGGCGCGTGCTGGCCACCAGAATCTCGCGCCCGTGAAAGGCGATCACCGCCAGCTTCTGGGTCGGGCTGAGCATCACGGTTTCCACGATGCGGATACGGCGGCCCTGCCCGGCGGCCATAAAGCGCGACTGGAATTTCTGCGACAGTTTCAGGCTGCCCCAGATCATGCCGCCGATCAGCGGCAGGAGGATCAACAGCTTGGCGATATACCACAGCATTATTCGGGATCCGCGGCCCTGCCGCGACCGCGCGCGGTGGGTGAGGGCATTTCGGGGCTGTCCTCGGCGCCCGCCATTTCGACAATGCGCAGGCCAAAGCGGTTGCCCTGCGCCACGATCTCGCCCTTGGCGATCACCTTGCCGTTGACCATCACGTCGAGCAGTTCATCGGTCAGCCGATCGAGCAGCACCACGCTTTCCTCGCCCAGCGCCAGCACATCCTTCAGCTTCATGTCGGTGCGGCCCAATTCGACCGAGAGGCGCACATCGACATCCTTGAGGAAGTCAAAGCCGCGCGCGCCAAAGCCCTGCGAAGTTTCAAAATTCATGGGTTGTTCCTCTCATCGGTAAAGGCTTTGTCGATTTTCACGGCCACGCGGTCGTCCATCGTGCCCACGGTGCCATGGGCAATGGTGTTTTCGCCCACGCGCAGCGGGATCTGGCGCGACACCGCCACGGGCAGGATGACGCCCGGCGCCAGCGTGGCGATGGCCGGAAAGGGCACGCGCATATCGACCAGCACCGCGCTGAGCGTGACGGGCACATCGCCAAAGGGCGCGGCCATCGGATCGCCGCGATAATAGGGCGCGGCGCGGCGCGCGGGCTTTTCGGCATAGCCAAAGATCCGCCCCAGCGTGGCAAAGGGCATGGCCACGGTCATCAACCATGGCAGCACCCCGCCATCGTCCACCTCCAGCGTAAGGACCGCCAGCGGCAGATTGTCGTCAAAGGGCGAAAGGTCGATCAGATTGCCGCTGCGGCGGATGGCGGTGACGTCTGGGATCTGGGCATCGGCGGCGCGTCCGGCGGTGGCCGCCACGGCCGCCATCAGATGTTCGGCCAGTAGCACTTCAAGCCGGGCAATCATCAGATCGGCCGCAGGCGGAAATTGCTTGGGCAGGGGGGCCGGGGCCTCGCCCTTGCCGCCAAAGGCGCGATCGACGATGCGCAGCACAGGTTCAGCCTCAATCGAGACCAGCATCGGCGTCTGCGGCCCGCCCACCGCCAGCAGGCTGTTGGCGGCCAGCGCGGCAATCGAGGAATTCAGGCTGGACAGCTTGGAGTCGCGCGGGCTGGTGCAGCTCACAATCGGGGCCTCGCCGCCCATCAGCGGGGCAAAGGCGCCTGACAGGCGGCGGGCAAAACGCTGGCCCATCCGTTCCAGCAGGTGCAGCAGGTCTTCGGGCGCGGGGCCGCGTTTGAGCAGCTCTGGGCAATGCTGGGCCAGGGGGCGCTCGGCGATGAACTCGCGCTGCGGTTTCATGATGCGGGTCTCCGGTCGCTCTGGCCGTTTATCGGGGGTGATTACTGAACAAGGAAGCTCTTGAAATAGACGGCATCAACGCCGCCAAAGCCCTCTTCCTCTGTCAGGACATGGTTAATGGAGGCGGTAAGCCGCTTTTGCAGTTTTTCCTTACCTTCCATGGTCGAAACATCCTCTTCGGGCGTGTCGGCCAGCACTTTGAGCATTTCCGAACGGATGGCTAATTCATGCTTTTTCAGCCACATAAGCACGCGCCCATCGCGATGCGTCGAACAGGCGACCGAGATCTGGACCAGCGAGGAAGAATTTTTGAGGTTGGAGGTGAAGTCCTCCGAAAACGTATAATACGAGGTCTTGTAGGGGCTGCCGCCTTCGCCCTCGACTTCCTTGGCCCCGCCTTCGCCTTCCTTGCCCTCGGCGGGTTTGGCGGCATAGGGGTCTTCCTGGCCTTTGCGGATCAGCTTGGGCGAATTGTCTTCCTTGACATGTTCGGCATTGCCGCCCCCGATGATCCCCATTTTGACCATGGCAAAGGCGCCGCCGCCGCCCACCGCCAGCATCAGCACGGCCGTGATCGCGATCAGCATTATCGGGCTTTTGCCCTTGGCGGGTTTATCGCCGGTCTCGGCGGCTTTTTCTTTGCTCATGATCGTGGTCTCTGAATTGTTTCAAGGGAAGGGTTCAGGCCAGAATGCCTGAGCGATATGAGCCCGTGCGGCCCGCAGGCGCTCCGGCTGCGGCATCGGCGGCGGCCTGACCTTGCGGCGCGGGGGTGGGGGTGTTGGCAAAGGGCGCCTGCTGGCGCGTGGCGCCCTGCTGGCCCTGACCACCGGCCTGCCCACTGGAATTTCCGCTGAAATTCCCGCTGAACTGGCCGTTGATCGGGCTGCCGGAGGGGTTGTTCTGGCCCTGATTCTGTTCGCTGTTCTGGCCTGCATCGGCGCTGCTCTGGCTGGCGGCGGCCGGTTGCAGCAGGCTTTGCGCATTGTTCAGGGCGGCCTGCGCGGCGGGGGCAAAGCCGGGATCGCTGCTGGCCATGGCCACCGAGAGATTGTCGCCGTCCTGCCGGATCTGCAACGCGACTCGCCCGAATTCGGCGTGCTGGATTGAGGTTTGCACCCATTGCGCCGGAGCGCCCGCCCGCATCGCCGCGCGCGTTTCCACCAGCCGGTCGACCAGTGCGCTCATATCGCGCGACACGCCGGTTTCGGTGATGGCGGGCGCGGCGGTGCGGCTGGTGTCAGCGCTCGGCTGGCTGCTGTTCAGGGTGGTACCGATCGTATCGGTGAACCTGTCGGTCCCGGCTGCGGGATGATCGCTCGCTGCAGCCTGCCCGCCTTGGTGCAGCGCCAGACCGGCCTGCGGTGCGGCGCCATCGCTGATCGGCGCGGCAGGATCGGTGTCGGCATCCACCGACTGGCCCGGTTTCATGACAGGCTTGGCCCCGGTCGGGGCGCCGGGCGTGGGAGCGGGTGCGGTCGGCACGGCGTATTCTGTGGCGCCCGCCATCGCCCCGCCGAGCGTTTGCAGCGAGGCTGCGGGCATGATCGCGCCGGTCGCCAAGGCTGCCCCTGCCGAATCGGTCGAGGTTGCAGGCGCTGCAGCGAACGGGGCGGCAGGCAGAGTGGTTTGCAGGGCATTCCTGCCCTGACGCCCCGCCATCGCAACCGCTGTGGCGCTGGAGAGATTTTGGCGTTTGGCGCTGGCCTCCGCACTCGACATGCTATTCCCGTTGGCGGAAGCCGAGGGGGTGGCCGACAGCATGGCCGCGCCGGGTGCGGGCGGATTGGGCGCGTCGGCCTGCGGCAAGGCGGCGGCTTGGTCGGCATCGCTGCCGGTTGCCGGTGTTTCGTCTTGCTGGTCGGCGTCATCCTGTGCGCCAAGTTGAGCAGGGGGCTGGGCGACGGATGTGCGGCTGCGCGGCGCGGCGACCATTGCCTTGGCCAGCATCGGTTTGACCACATCCGAGGCGGCGGTGGGTGTGGCGTCGGATGCGGTCTCGCTGGCGGCTTCGGGCGCTTTGTCGATAGGGGCGGGGTCGATAAGAGCGGGGGACAGCGGCAAGTTCTTGCCGCCTACCGGCAAATTGCCGTTTGACGTGGAGGCGGGGGGCTGAATGCCGGACGCATCGCCTTTGGCTGCGCCGTTATCTGCGGTGCCGCCTATCCCTGCCGCGCCATTGCCGCGCAGGGCCGCCATGGTCGCCGGCATGGTCGCCGGCATGGGCGCCAACATGGGCGCAGGTCTGCCCGCCGGATCGATGGCCAAAGGCGGCATCTGCCCCGTCGTCGGATCGCCGACCGGAGCGAAAGCAGGGGTGCCCCCCGCGCCAGGATCCATCAAGGGGGCCGGGTTCGTATCTGTCTGCGCGGCCAGCATCGCCTGAAAGCCGCCCGCATTGCCATCCTCCGCCTGCGCGGCAACGCCCGCCGAACCTGCGCCTAACAGCGCGTTGAGCGGGCTGGAACCGATGGTGAAACTGCTGGCTTCGGGCATGGATGCGGGCTCCGTTGATGGCTGCACCGGCATTCAAAGCAAACTGCGTGCCAAATTTGTAAAAACGCTGTTCAGCCCTGCGTATCGCGGCGCCTGGTGCTCTGGATGGCGCCGGCCATGGCGGCATAGGATTGCCGGGCGGCGATTTGCCGGGCTTGGGCTGTGGCGCGATCCTCGACGGCGGCGCGGCGCCGCTCGGCCATGGCCAATTCCTGCTGGCGCTTGTCGGCAATGGCCTGGGCGCGGTTGGCGTCGGCCTGGGTGGCGGCGCGGATGCCCTGCAGTCCGGCGGCAAAGCGGTTCATCTCGCGCAGGGCCGCGCCATCGGCGATATCGGTGCGCGCCGCATAATCAGCGGCCAATTGCCCGGTCCGCTCCGCCAGTTGCATCATCTGGGTATAGGTGCCTTCGGCGCGGGCGGCCTCGGTGGCAAGGGTCTGCTTGGCGATGGCGCGCACGCGCTCCAGCCTTTGCAGGCGCTTCAGCTTGTCGCGCTCGGCCTTCATCGCGGGCCTTCATGGCCCAGCAGCGCCCCCAATTGCGCCACGGCCTGATCCAGCGTGACCACCGAGCCGCCTTCCTGCGTCAGGAATTGCACCAGAGCGGGATGCATGGCGATGGCGCGGTCCAGTTGCGGATCGGCCCCGGCGCGATAGGCGCCCATCAGCACCAGATCGCGGTTGGCCTCATAGGCCGCCACCAGCGCGCGGAAGGCGCGGGCAAGGCGCTGGTGTTCCTTGCTGGTGATGTCGGTCATCACGCGCGAGAGCGAGGCGGCAATGTCGATGGCCGGATATTGCCCGCGCTGGGCCAGATCGCGGGAGAGGACGATATGGCCATCAAGGATCGAGCGGGCGGTATCGACCACCGGATCATCCTGCGAATCGCCATCGGCCAGCACGGTGTAAAGCCCGGTGATCGAGCCGCCGCTCTGCGCCGAATTGCCTGCGCGTTCGACCAGCTTGGTGATCGTGGCCAGCGCGGATGGCGGATAGCCCCGCGCCGCGCCCGGTTCGCCCAGCAGCAGGCCGATCTCGCGCCCGGCATGGGCCACACGGGTCAGGCTGTCCATGATGAGCAGCACCTTGCGCCCCTGCGCACGGAAATATTCGGCCATGCTGGTTGCCAGCATCGCCCCCCGGATGCGCAGGTTGGGCGCATGGTCGGCGGGCACGGCGATGACGGCGGTGGTGGCGCGTTTGCCGCCCGCCATATGGCGCTCGACAAAATCGGAGACTTCGCGCGCGCGCTCGCCGATCAGGCCGACGATGACGATTTCCGCGCTGGCGCCATGGGCGATCATGTCGAGCAGCACCGATTTGCCCACGCCAGAGCCCGCCATGATGCCGATGCGCTGGCCCACGCCAAAGGTGGTGATGGCGTTGAGCGCGCGGATGCCGGTGTCGAAACTCTGGCGCACCGGGCTGCGGTCCAGCGCGCCCGCGCGCACGCCGCCTGCGGGCCACAGGGCGCGGGGGTGCAAAGGCCCAAGGCCGTCAATCGGCTTGCCCTCGCCATCAACGGCGCGGCCCAGAAACACCTCGCCCACCGGCAGCATGCCCGGCGTGCCCACGGGCCGGACCCGCGCGCCGGGGCGCAGCAGCACCGTATCGCCCAGCAGCATCATCAACGTGCGGCCGTTGCGAAAGCCGATCACCTCGGCGCTCAGCGATTGCCCATTGCCATGGCTGATCCGGCACAGCGCACCCACCGGCACCGACAGGCCCGACACCTCCAGCAAGCCGCCGTCGCAGGCCGCCACCACGCCATAGCGCCGGGGCGAAAGATCAATAGGCCGGGGCTGGCCAAGGACATCGTCGAGTATGCCCAGCATCAGTCCAGCCCGCCCACATCCAGCGCTTCGGCAATGGCGCGGCGCCATTGTTCGGGGCCGTCCTCGGCGCCGCCCGCCTCGGTGCCGCCGCTGCGGCTTTCAACGCGGATCGCGCCGCGCGCCACGGTCGGGTCGCCCTGCACATGCCATTCATTGGGCAGGCGGGGCCGGATCGCCGCCAGGTCTTCCGGGTGCAGCCGGATCAGGCGGTCATCATCGGCGCGGTTGAACATGGCGGCGGCGCGCTCGATCCGGCGCATCAGCGCGTCCTTGTCCAGCGCCAGCGGCGCAAGGCAGCTTTCGCACAGCGCGATCACGGTTTCCATCAAACGCTGGCGGAATTGCTCGGCCAATTCGCCGTCCAGCCGCCGCATGGCCAACTCCATCCGCCCGCGCGCCTCATCGGCGCCGGCGGCGGCCTGCTGCGCGGCCTCCTGCGCATCGGCCCAGCCTTGCGCATAGGCATCGGCGCGGGCCTCCTCGACAGGGTCGGGTTCGGGGGTAAATTCGGGCACGATGACCGGGGCCGGGGCGACCGCAGGCGCCGGGGCCATATCGGCCTCAAACCGCATCCGCATGACCGACAGAGGGCGCGGCAAAGCCTCGTCGAGCACGCGCAGCCCGGCAAAGCGCGCATCGGGCGTAAACCCCCCGCCGCCGCCCAGCATGGCGCCCAGATCAGACATAATCGTCCTCGCCGCTGCCGAAGGAGATCACGCCCTCGGCGGCCAGACGGCGCGCGGCGGCCACGATCTGTTTTTGCGCCTCGACGCAATCGGCCATTTTCAACCGGCCACGGCTGGCGATCTCGTCCTTGACGCCATCGGCGGCGCGGCTGGACATAGCGGCGAAGAACACGTCGCGCTGGTCCTCGGCAATGCCCTTGAGCGCGTTGATCAGAATGTCGCTCTCCACCTCGCGCAGCAGCGCGCCCATGGATTTGGGATCGAGTTCGAACAGATGCTCGAATTTGAACATCTCGTTCTCGATCGCGCGGGCTAGCGCCTTGTCCATCTTGGTGATCTCGGGAATGACGCGCTTTTCGACGGTCTTGGCCGAGTTATTGATGATTTCGGCGGCGTTTTTCGCGCCCCCCATCGACAAGGTGCCGCGCCCGTGAAACTCGATGATCCGCCGGCTGAGCAATTCCTCCAGCATCAGGAGCGCCTCGGGGCTGACGGGCCCCATCGTGGCCACGCGATGCACCACCTGCGTCTGTTGATCGGGGGGCAGCGAATGCAGCACCTTGGCCGCGACATCGGCCTCAAGCTGGACCAGCAGCACGGCAATCGCCTGGGGATGCTCGCCACGCACCAGCGGCACGATGGCCGCCGGGTTAAGCCATTTGGTGATTTCCAGCGGGGTGGCGGGCGGCGCCTCAGGGGCGATCCGCTCCATCAGATTGTCGGCCTTGATCGTGCCCACCGCGCGGCGCATCATGCCATGTACGCGGTCGGTGCGGCCCCATGCGTGGATGCCCAGCTTTTCGGTGCGCGCGGCAAAACCATCGACCGCGCGGCAAATCGCCTCCGGCCCGATTTCGCCCAGAGCGCACATCTTTTGCCCCAGTAACTGCAATTCTGCCGGGCTCAATTGCCCCAGCATCCGGCTGGCCTGATCCTCGTCCAGCAGCATCACCAGCACGGCGGCGGCCTCGGCGTCCGAGAGGGGCGGCATGGCCAGCGCCTGCGCGCCGGTGGTGTCAACGGTGTTCATCTCGCTCATGCGGTGGGCGCCTCTTCATGGGTGGGCTGCTGCAACATCTGGCGCAGGGCAATGACCGCCGTGTCCGGCTTGGTCTCGACGATCTGCTGGGCAAGGCCGACCTGTCGCTCGATCATGTCGGCGTCGATGGTTTGCGGTTCGGGCTCGCGGTTGCGCGGCGAAATGGCGGCAAGACCCGGCGGTTCGGCAGCGGTCGGGGCGGCCTCGACCGCTTCTGTGCTTTCCTCCTCGACGGCGGCCTTGCTCTTGGCCTTATCGGCTTTTTCGGCCTTGGCGGATTTTTTGGGCGGTGCGGGCTTGTCGCCCCGGATCGCCTTGATCAGCGGGCGCACGCCCAGCAGCAGCACCATCAGCGTGCCCAGCAGCATCGCGCCATAATGCAGCGCGCGGGCAAACCACGGCGCTTCATAAAACGGCACCGCCGCGGCCGAGACCGGCTCGAAGCTGCGCACCACCACGGCCACCTGATCGCCGCGCGCCGGATCGGCGCCCACGGCGGCGGAAACCAGCGATTTGATCTGGTCGATGTCGCTCTGCTTGGCCTTGGCCATCGCCTTGGACGACAGCGCGACCGCGACCGACAGGCGGCGGATACGGCCCGGCCCGCGATTGGTCACGGCCACTTCGCGGCCCAGCTCGTAGTTCTTGCTGGCGCTGGTTTCGCTGGCGGTGGGGGCCGCGCCCGTTGCGGCGGCGGCGGGCGCGGCCTGCGGCGCGCCGGGCGAAGGCTGGGTGGTGGGGGGGGGCGTGTTCGACAGTGTGCCGGGGATGCCCGAAGGCTGCGGCGTTGCGGCCTGCTGGCTCTGCTGGCTGGTTTCGCTGCGCACAACGCCCTGCTTGTCATAAGACTCGCGCGCGCTGGTCACCTGCTCCATGTCCAGATCGATCTGGATCTCGCTGGTGAAATTGTCATCGCCCAGCATGGGAGTGAGCAGCGCGGCCACCTGACCATGCAGCTTTTCCTCCATGCGGGCCTGCATTTCCAGCCGGTCGCTGTCCGCGCCGCCGCGATCGGTCAGCAGGCGGCCGCGTTGATCGACCACGCGCACCGCATCGGGCGAAAGGCCGGGCACCGAGCCCGCCACCAGATTGACGACTGCCTGCACCTGATTGTCGGAAAGCTGGCGCCCGTCGGCAAGGCGCAGCATGACCGAGGCCGAGGGGGCGATCTGATCGCGCACAAAGACCGACTTTTCGCCCTCGGCAATATGGACGCGCACCGACTGAACGCCGTCGATTTCCTTGATCGAGAGCATCAGTTCATGTTCGCGCGCGGCGCGCAGGCGTTCGCCTTCCAGCGCGCGGCTGGCGCCCATCGGCAATTTGTCGAGGCTGTCATTGGCCGTATCGGGCATCGAGAGCGTGCCGCTCTGCGCCACGACCATGCGCGCCTTGTAAAGGTTGCTTTCGTCCACCGTCAGCGTGCCGGTGGCATTGTCGATCGAATAGGTGATCTTGGCCTTGTCGAGCTGTTCGGCGACATTGGCGCGCTCGCCATCATCCAGATGCGAATAGAGCACCCGCTGGGGCGGCTGGGCCAACATGCCCCATGCCAAAGCGCCCGCGCCCAGCAGAGACATGCCCGCAAACCACGGCAGCGCCTTTTTGACCGGCCCCTGGCCCAGAAAGGCGCGGGCGCGGGCCATCGGCGGCCCGGCATCGGGCGCGGTCAGGGGCGTGAGGATCGAGCCCGGCGTCGTGGCGGGCAACCCGCTCATTTCGGCGGCCGGAACAAGGTCAGCCATTTATCAGACCCCCATCTTCATGATGTCTTGATAGGCGGAGAGCAGCTTGTTGCGCACCTGCAGCGTGGCCTCAAAGCCCACCGAGGCTTCCTGCCGCGCCAGCATCACCTTGGCGACATCCTGCGTCTGGCCGGTTTCATAGGCCGTGGTCAGCTGGTCCGCGCGCTGCTGGGTGGCGTTGACCGACTGCATCGCATCGTTGAGGCGGTCGGTGAAAAGACCCTGACCGGAACTCGCGCCGACCGATTGGGTCTGGGGCGCGTGGATCTGTTGCAGGATCTGCGATTTTTCGATGATCTGGGCGCGCAATTGCATGATCTCGCGCAGGCCCGATGCCCCGCCCCATGCGCTGCTGCCGCCCGCAATGCCCCCGATGCTGCTCATCTGCGGCCTCCGCCCACAGCCGCCACCGGCATCCCGGCTTCACGCAGAGAGGCCAGACGGTAGCGCAAGGTGCGCTCGGAAATGCCCAATTGGCGTGCGGCGGCGATCCGGCTGCCGCCACAGGCCGCCAGCGTTTCAAGGATCGCCTTGGCCTCGCTGACCTGCACGATGCTGGCCAGTTTGCGCGTGCCCGATGCGCCCGGCTGGGGCATTTCGGGCGACGGGATCGGTTCTTCGGCCATCGCCGGTTCCTCGACCAGCTTGGCCACGCAATCGAAACGGATATGCTCAGGGCCGATCTGGGCGCTGGGCGAACCGCCCAGCCCTTCGGCCAGCAGCAGCGCGCGGCGGATCACATTTTCCAGCTCACGCACATTGCCCGGCCAGCCATGCGTGCGCAGCATGTGCAGCGCATCCTCGCCGATCCAGGGTACCGCGCGATGGGCGGGCGTATGGCGCATGGCCAGCGCAAAGGCGAGCGGGGCGATATCCTCGGGCCGCTCGCGCAGCGGTTTGAGCGCCAGAGGAAACACATTGAGGCGATAGAACAGATCGGCGCGGAACCGTCCCTGCGCCACCTCGGTGGGCAGATCGCGGTTGGCCGCGGCAATGATGCGGACATCGAAACGCACCGGCTGGGTCGCGCCGATCGGCACCACTTCGCCTTCCTGAAGCGCGCGCAGCAATTTGGCCTGCAACGCCAGCGGCATTTCGGCAATCTCGTCAAGCAGCAGCGTGCCGCCGTCGGCTGCGCGGAAGAAACCCTCGTTGGCGCTGGTCGCGCCGGTAAAGGCGCCCTTGGTATGGCCGAACAAAAGGGCTTCGAGCATGGCCTCGGGCATGGCGGCACAGTTAACGGCAATGAAGGGGCCATTACGGCGCGGGCTGCTGTCGTGGATATAGCGGCTGAGCACTTCCTTGCCGGTTCCGGTGGGGCCGCCGATGAGCACGGGAATATCGCTCATCGCCAGCCTTTCGGCCATGGCCAGCACCGAGAGCGAATCGGGATCTGCCGCCACCGGACCGCCCAAAGTGGCACAAGAGATTAACGCGGCCAGCGCGTCCTCTCCGGCAGGGTCCGCATAGTTGAGCGCGAAGTGCGGCCTGCGCCCGCCGCGCGGCGTGGGCAGCCGGTCGATCCGGTTCGTCCGCCCTTGAAACAGGGCGATGGTCGTGCGGTCATCACCATGCATGCAGGCTTTGCCGACCGCCTCGCCCTCGATCAGGCGCAGCCGTCCGGCATTGCCCATCGTGGCGATAACCGCCCCGGCACGCTGAACCAGCGGGGCGTGCCGCTGTGCCGTGCTGTTGGTGACCTCGATATAGTCCATTGTTTCCCAGTCCCGGATTTAACCATTCCCGAGAAGGGTTTTGCCAGCCCGACGTCAAAATCCGGCGTTATTTAAGGCCTAGTAACAATCCTTATATTGCCCAATTCGGCCTCCCGATTTCCGGCGGTTGGGGGCCGCTTGCCCAACGACGGGCAAAAAAATTTTCTTTCCGGGCTTAATTGGGAGGGGCGGCAGCCGTTGCGGGGGCGCCATTTCGGGTTTGATTCGTTACCGCGTGCATGGCCGGGCGAATCACCTGACAGGATCGAAACACCCCGCGCCGGGCCCTGTGCAGAAATTTTCGATGAAGGGCTTAAAACTGCGATCTCCCGGCCGCTCTAGTGGCTGGCAGCCAGTACCGGATGGACCGGCGGGCTGGCAACCTACGGGACAAATCGGGAGTAAATCATGACTGTCATCAACACCAACGTTAACGCCCTTCAGGCCACCAATGCTTCGAACCGTGCGGCCAACATGACCTCGCAGGCCATGACCCGCCTGTCGACCGGCACGCGCATCAACTCGGCCGCCGACGACGCCGCCGGCCTTGCCATCTCGACCTCGATGACCAGCCAGATCAACGGTATGAACCAGGGCATCAAGAACGCCAACGACGGCATCTCGCTGGCCCAGACGGCGCAAGGGTCGCTGACCGAAGTGACCAACATGATGCAGCGCGTTCGCGAACTGTCGGTTCAGTCGGCCTCGGGCACCTATCAGGATACCGACCGCGAGGACATGCAGCAGGAAGTGAACTCGCTCAAGACCCAGATCACCAGCATTCTGGGCGACACCAAGTTCAACGGCAACGCCCTGTTCAACACCACCGGCGCCGGTTCGGCCGCCACCACCTCGTTCTCGATCCAGGCCGGTGCGAACACCACCGACACGATCACGCTGACCTCGCAGGGCATCGACTGGGACGCCCAGAAGGCCAATATCGACGTTACGAGCAGCGGTTCGGCCTCGGCCACCATCGACAAGATGGACACGCTGATCCGTCAGGTTTCGACCGCGGCGGCCAGCTTCGGCGCCGGTCAGAGCCAGCTCCAGGCGGCGGTCAACAACCTGACCAACAACTCGACCAACCTCTCGGCCGCCCGCAGCCGCATTCAGGACACCGACTATTCGGCCGAATCGACCGCGATGGCCAAGGCCCAGATCCTCTCGCAGGCCTCGACCGCGATGATCGCCCAGGCCAACCAGAGCCAGCAGAATGTCCTCTCGCTGCTCAAGTAAGCCGCGATCCGGATAATTCCCGGAACGGCCCGGTGCTTCCCCCAAAGGGAGGCGCCGGGTCTTTCCGCGTTTTGTTTCCCGATTTGCGCCGGTCCATAAAAAACGCCGCGTCCCGGTTGGGGCGCGGCGTTTTGTCTTGGCGGCTCGCGGGATCAGGCCGGGGCGCTCTCCTTCCACGTCACCGGGCGGAACACCACCAGCAACATCATGGGCGTATCATCGCGGCGCGGCGGCGGGTTGATCAGCGCAAAGCCATGGGGCGAGGTGCAATGCCACAGATTGGCCGCCACCGCCTCGATCCCCTCCAGCAGCGGCGCCATGGCGATCTCGCGGCTGGCCGTGTCGTGCTTGTTGTTCAGATGCTCGGCCTGGGGCAGGGCGGTGATCGAATAGACCTCTACCCAGTCGAACAGCGCGCCGAACTGGATCGCGGCGGTAAAGCGGCAATCGCCAATGGGAATGCACAGGCTGTGATAGCCGTTATGCGTGGGCAGCGCGTTGAAGCGGGTTTCGACCACTTCCTGACCGTTGCTGTAGATCGTGGGCACGAGGAAGCCGCCCTCGGCCACGAAATCGCTCACATTGAGCATCATGCCGAAACGGCTGGTGGCCAGATAGGCGAGGCGGGTGGCCATGCCTTCCTCGGACATTTCGGCGGGCAGGAACATGCGCCGTGCGCCTTTCAGATAGAACAGACCCTGCTGGCGCAGGCCCTTTTGCGCATGGCCCTTGTCAAACAGGGCGATGGTTTCATCCGTGCCCAGATTGACGTCATGCTCGAAACTTTCAAACACACCCAATTCATAGGGCATGGGCAGGAACATCAGGCGAGTCAGCGTGGCGGCATTGGCGCGGCGCCAGTGTTCGGCCTCCATCGCCGGATCGCGGCTGGCGCGCTGGCTGGCGGCGGGCTGGGTTTCGGCAAAATGCAGGCATCCTTGCTGGGCTGCCTCGCGGATCGCGCTCTGGGCCTGCTTGATGTCATTGGCGCGGCGGATCGGGGCGCCCTTTTCGGTATAGTCGATCACCGAGCCTTGGGTGTTGGTGCAGAATTGTTCAAACACCGCCACATTGTTGGCCATGGCGTTAAGCGCATCATGGTCATAATGGCGCTCGTCGAAATAGCCCGCCTTGTCCAGCCCGCTCATCTCCACCTCGCGCAGCAGCAGATAGCGCCCCGCGACATGCACCCCCAGCGCCTCGGCCAGCAGCGCGTCGATCCGGTTCTGGACCGAGCCGTTATAGCCAAGGTCGACCAGCATCAGCGTGTCGTCGGGTTTGGGGGCGGCGGTCTGGCGGATATGGGTGATGATGCGGTCGGCCATGCGGCGCGCGGCTTTGTGGATAAAGCGGCGGATCTCGCGCCGGTCCAGCAAGGCATAGAGCGCCTGTGTGCCCTTCGTCTTGTCGGGAATCGCGGCCAGTTTCTTGACCTCGGCGGGCGGGGCCAGCAATTGGCGCGCGATCACGGCCGGGTCGGTGCCCAACTGGTCCTCGACATAGGTGTCGATGGCCGCGTCATGGGTAAAGGTGGCCGCCGTGGCGGTAAAGCGGCTGATCTCGACGGCATGGCCCTGATCGCCGCCGCGCCGTTGATGCACCAGCATCGGCAGATGCCCGTCGCGCATCAGGAACAATCGGTGGACCGCCCCGCCATGGCGTTGTTGCAGCGCATCGGCCTGTTCGTCCAGCCAGCGGTCATAGCCGGTAAACACCGGCCCCAGCACGGCATAGCCGAAATGCTGGGCCGTATCGGTCAATTGCGGCGTCCATTGCGCCAGCGCGGCGCGGTGGGGCTGGGGGGCGGCCAGCGTGCCTTTGCCATCGGAGAGCAGCGTGTCGAGGCAAGCCTCGAGCCGGAGCTGGCGTTCGATTTCGGCATGGAATTGTTTAAGGTGGACCGCCTGCACGCCAAAGGGCGTCACGCCGCGCACGTCGGCCTTCAGATTGTCGCCGATATGCAGCACGGCCGCCGCATCCACCCCCAGTTCGGGCAGAACATGGCGATAAAGCCCGCGCGCCTTGGGCAGGCGCCAATGCGACGAGACGAAGACTCGGTCGATCATCGCCGAGAGTTCCTCACCCCCCGCCCGCGCGATCAGTTCGCGCAGCATGGCCTCACTCAGATAGGTGTCCGAAACGATCACCACATGCATGCCGCGCGCCTTGGCCCGGCGGATCAGTTCGACCGTGGGGGTAAAGGCATAGCAATGGGTGGCCTCGGCATCCAGCTCGGCGCGGATCGCGGCCTCGCGCGCCTGCGCCGAGGCGCCGGGCATCAGTTTTTCATAGATTTCCGCAATGGTCACATCCTCGCCGCGCACCATCAGATGGGCGGCGCGGCGGGCGGCCTCCTCGGCGCGCGCGCGCTGGGGCCCGGCCATGCCCGGCAAGACCTTGAACACATCAATCGGGCGATAGGTGTCGCGCCAGATCAGCGTGTCGAAACAGTCGAGGCTGAGCACCTGCGCCTGGGGGAAATCCTCCAGCACATCGGGCAATTCGTGGGGCAGAACTTCGCTGCGGGCGGGAATGACCCGATCGGATGCCAGCGTGGCGTGGTCGAGTGGCGCAGACATGATGAGGCTCCATGCTTAGACGGAGCCGTGCCTCGTGCCGAATACAGCGCCGGACCTCGCCCCGTTCCTGTATTGCCGGGAAGTAAATGGGCGAGGTGAAGAAGCCGTCGCTGCGCCCTACGCAGCTTTACTGGTAATTGAGCAGGATCGACATGCGCCGGTTGCGCGCATCATTGGGATTGTCGGCAATCAACGGTTCGCGGTCGGCCACGCCCTCGATCCGGCGAAAACGCGTCTCGCCCAGACCATCGCGCATCAGCGCCTGGCGCGTGGCCTCGGCGCGGCCCGCCGATAGCGACCAGTTGTTGATCATATCGGTGCGCTTCCATTTCAACCCGTCGGTATGGCCGCGAATGGTCAGGCCGCCGTCTTCCTCCTTCAGCACCGAGCCGATGGCGTGGAGCAATTGCACCGCATCGGGGGTCAGGATCGTCGTGCCCAACTGGAACATCGAGAAATCGGCGTCATCGACCAGATCGAGACGGATCCCCTCGGGCGTGGGCGTGACCTTGAGCGTGCGCGCCAGCTTCTTCAGCTTTTCCGTGGCCGACAGCTTTTGCTGCAGCTTTTGCGTCAGCGAGGCGACCTTCTTGACCTTGCTGCCGCCTTCCTTGGGGCCGCCAGTGGTGTCGCGCGGGATGGTCATCGTGCGCGTGCCGGTCTGGCCCTTGCGGTTGGGATAATCGTCCACATCGGTCAGCGAGTCGCCATGCAGCAACCCGTTCGAACCGGCGCTGCCCTGACGCGTCTTGACCAGCGTGGGGGTGAAATAGTCGGCCACGCCCTTGCGCTGCTTCTCCGTGGTTGCGCCCAGCAGCCACATCAGCAGAAAGAACGCCATCATCGCGGTTACAAAGTCGGCATAGGCCACTTTCCACGCGCCGCCATGATGGCCGCCGGCCACCACGGTGATCTTCTTGACGATGATGGGGGCCGGGATCTCGTTTTTGCCCGGTTTTTTCGGCGGCGCCATCGCAGGGCTCCCTTAACGCCCGCGCAGCGCGTCGAGTAGCTCGGACAGGCCGGGCCGGTAATCATGGCTCAGGCCCGAACGCGCGCTTTCCACCACCAGCGGCTGGGGCCAGCCATGCAGCGACGCGATGATGACCTGTTTGACGCAATTGAAGATCTGCGCATCGGCCTCATTCACCTGTTGCAGGCGTCCGGCCATCGGCCCCACGATGCCATAGGCCAGCATCACGCCCATGAACGTGCCAACCAGCGCCGAACCGATCATCGCGCCCAGCACCGAAGGCGGCTTGTCGATCGAGCCCATGGTTTTCACCACGCCCAGCACCGCCGCCACAATACCCAGCGCGGGCAGGGCGTCGCCCAGATTCTGAATGGCATGCTGGGGGTGTTCAAGGCTGCTCAGATGAGTCTTGATCGCATTGTCCATCACATCCTCGACCGCATGCACCTCCAGCGTGCCCGAGGACACCACGATCAGCGTCAGCGTGTCGCAGATCAGGTCGGTCAGCTCGTGATTGGCCAACAGGCGCGGATATTCGGCAAAGATGGCCGAGCTCTTGGGGTCCTGCACATGGCTTTCCATCGCCACCGGCCCTTCGGTGCGCAGCAGTTTCATCAGCTTGGTGGTCAGTGCGATGACATCAATGTGGTCCTGCTTGTTATGGCGCGGGCCCTTGAACACCTTGCCAAAACCGCCGCCCAGCGCTTTGAGGCCATGCATGTCATTGCCGATGATCAGGGCCGCAATGCCCGCACCGCCAATGGTCGCCACTTCGTGCGGAATGGCCTCGAACACCGGGCCAAGCGCGCCGCCGGTCATGGCAAAGACGCCAAACACCGCGGCGAAGAGAACGACTAAACCGATAACGGGAAACATGGTTAACGTCCTTTGCCGGTCAAAAATGTGCCGCCACGAGCGGGCACGGCAGGAAAAAGGGGAAGGCCGATCAGTTCAGCATCGAGAAGAGCGACAGATTGGCCACTTTCACAAAACTGGACTGCGCGGCCTGCAGCACGGTCATCTGCTGGCTTAGCTTGGCGATGGTGGCGGCCAGATCGGTGCCCCCCACATCAGCCTCGCGATTGGCGCGCTGGGTGGCGGTCTGGGTCTGGATGTTCGATGTCGTGTTGATCCAGTCCAACCGCGCGCCCACCACGGTCTGGCTGGCCGAAACCGAAGCGGTGGCCGCGCCCAGATCGTCGAGCGCGTTTTTCGCCGCCGCCACCGCCGCTGCGCTGGAGGAAGGATTTTGTAGCGCATTGGCCAGCGATTTGACCGTGGTCAGCAGGTTTTTCGACACGCCGCCGGATTGGAAATCGAGAAATTCCGGCCCGGTCACCCCGGTCGTTACCGAAAGCCCCGGCCCCAGCGAGAGGGTGGAGGCGGTAGCCGTGCCCTGATAGGTGGGCGCGCCGGTGGTGGGATCAAACGTATAGGCGTTGCCGGTGGCCTCGCCGCCAAACAGGGGGTTGCCCTGCGCGTCCTTGGTGTTGGCAAGGCTCGCGAGGCTGTCGTAAAAGGCGCCGATCTGCTGGCCGACCGATGCGCGCTGGCTGTCGTTCAGCGTCGATGAGGCGGCTTGGGTGGCCAGCGTGGTAATCTGGGAAAGAATGTCGGTGAACTGGCTCAGCGTATCGTCGGTCTGGGTCAGCAGCGTCTTGGCCGCGCCGGCATTGGCCTTGTCGGCGCCCGCCAGCGTGTCGGCGGCCTGAAGCGCGCGCATCTGGGCGGCGGCCAGCGGATTGTCGCGCGAATGCTGGATCGTATAGCCGGTGCTGATCTGGGCCTGCAGCTTCTCGGTCTGCTTGCGCAGATCGGTCATCGAGGCGATCGCGTTCTGGTAAAAGGCGCTGGTGCTGACATTGGTCATGGGGTTTGGCCTTTTCGTTACAGATTCAGCAATTGGTCGAAGAGGGTAGAGGCTACCTGAATAACCTTGCTCGAAGCCTGATAAGCCTGTTGGTATCGTACCAGAGCCGCCGCCTCGGTATCGAGATCAACCCCCGATGCCGCGGCCAGCGAAGTCTTGGCGTTGGTGGCGATGGCGTCAAAGGCGTCGCGCATCGTGGAATTGCTGGAAACCGCGCTCGACAGGCCGAACAGATAGTCGTTCATCTGGCCCGAGACATTGGCGTTGTTCAGCGCATTGATCATCGCGTTCAGATTGCTGCCGTTCTGGCTGCTGGCGGTCGATCCGGCCGATGCGGCGGCCAATTGCCGGGGGCTGGTCAACGCCATGGCCATATCGGCCGCGCCGGTGCCGCCAAACATCGGCGCGCCGGTGGACCCGTCCTGATCGACGCCATTGGCCTGCGCGGTGTTGACCGTAGTGATCATGGCGCTTGCCACATTGTCCAGCCCCGACAAGGCCGTTACGCCTGCGCTGATCGCCTGCTGCTCTCCGGCCAGCGAACCGCCGGTCGGAGTAATCGCCGTGCTGCCCAGCGCAAAGCTGATGTTGCCATCGCTTGCCGTGGTCATGCTCAAGGCCGCCGAAGTGGCGCGGTCGACCAGCGTGGTGCCGGTGCCTGTGCCCAATTGCACGGTGACGGTGTTGTCGGGGTTGATCGTGGTGTTGATATTGGTGATCGCGGCCATCTTTTGCAGGATGGTGTCGCGTTCATCGAGCAGGCCCGCGCTGTTGCTGGCCGGGTCGACATCGGTGGCGATCCGCACGTTCAGCCTGGCCAGATTGGCGGCCAGATCGTTGAGATCCTTGACGCCCGCAGCGGCCTCGCTCTGCATGCCGCTCACGGCCGATTTCAGGCCCGTGCTGGCCGCATTGAAACTTTGCGCCATTGTGCGCGCGGCCTCGACCACATTGGCGCGCAGCGAGGAATTGGCCGGGCTGGCGGTCATTTGCGACAGGGCGGACTGGAAATTGGTGATCGCGGTAAAGACGCCCGAATTGTCCGCCGTATCCGACAATTGGGTCAAACCTTCGACCAGCGTGTCCGAGCGCGTGGCATCCGATGTGGTGCGGCGCACCTCGGCCTGGTCAAAACTCGATACATTGCGCGTGATGCCCGTGACGCGCACGCCCAACTGGGTGACCTCGCCATAGCTGCCGCGCAGATTGTTGGCCGACAGTTCATTTTGCGCCACGCTGCGCCGAACATAGCCATCGGTGCCCGCATTGGCGATGTTCTGCGATGTCACTTCCAGCGCGGCGCGCGCGGCGCGAAGGCCGCTCGATGCGATGGAGATCATGTTGGCGCTCATCGATTTACTCTCCGTTGCCCGCGCCGCTCTGGCGGGCAAGTTGGGCCTCGATCATGCGCGCAAAGCCCAATGTGCCCCGCTTCGCCATGATGTCGGCCAGATTGCTGTCCTGCATGTCGCGAAAATTCTCGGTTGCCTTCTGGTCGAACAGCGTGTTGCCGAAATCGACCTTGCGCGCCTGGGCCAGCATTTGCCGCAGCATCAGCGCCTCGAATTTCTGCGCCGCCTCGTGGACCTGGGCCTTGCTGGGCCGGGGCGAGGTGTTGTTGGCCGGAGCCGCGCCCGCGCTGCTGCCTGCGCTGCTGCCCGCGCTGCTGCCTGCGCCGTTGATCGTCGTATCGCTCATATCACCACCATCTCGGCCTTGAGCGCGCCCGCCTCTTTCAGCGCTTCGAGGATGGCCACCAGATCTGAGGGCGTGACCCCCAACAGATTGAGCGCATCAACGATCTTGGAGAGCGAGGCGCCGTTTTTCAGCAGCGCGACATGGGCCTTTTCCTCCTCGGCGGAGATATTGCTGCTGGGCGTGACGGCGGTGCGGCCGTTGGAAAAGGGTGCAGGCTGGGTCACGCGGGATTTTTCATCGATCCGCACGGTCAATTTGCCGTGGCTGACGGCGGCGGGCGAGAGGCGCACCGCGCTGTTGATGACCACGGTGCCGGTGCGGCTGTTGACGATGACCTTGGCGGCGGCCTCGGCGGGGCTGACATTGATCATCTCGATCGCGGCCAGCATCGAGGCGCGCGTATCGGCGCCATCGGGCATGCGCAGTGCCACGGTCACGGCGTCCTCGGCGCTGGCCATGCCGGGATAGCGCAGGTTGATCGCATCGCGCACACGCTGGGCGGTCAGGAAATCGGCGGTGTTGAGATTGTAGCGCAGGACCGGTGCTTTATCGAAACCGGTGTTGACCGCGCGTTCCACCGTGGCCCCTTCGGCAATGCGGCCGGTGGTGGGGATGTTGACCGACAATTGCGACCCGTCGCGCGCGGCAATGCCAAGGCCACCCACGGCCAGATTGCCCTGCGCCATCGCATAGATCTGGCCATCGGCGCCATACATCGGCGTCAGGATCAGCGCCCCGCCGCGCAAGGACTTGGCCTTGCCGATGGCCGAAACGGTAATGTCGATGCGTTGGCCCGGCTTGGAAAAGGCGGGCAGGTCGGCGGTCACCATCACGGCGGCGGCATTTTTCAGCCCCGGATTGACGCCCGGCGGCAATTGCAGGCCCATCCGGCCCGACACGCCCTTCATCGCCTGGGTCAGATAGTCGAGCGTATCATCGCCCGTGCCGTCCAGCCCAACCACGATGCCATAGCCGGTCAACTGGTTCGAGCGGACGCCCTGAAACGTGCCGATATCGCGCACGCGCTCGGCGTGCAGCGGGGCCGAACACAGGGCCAGTGCGGCGACAAGGAGAGAGAAGATACGCATGGGGCTTCCTCAGAACGGGCTGATATAGCTGAAGAATTTGGACAGCCAGCCTTCGCGCGCGCTTTGCGCCACGGTGCCGTTGCCCGCATATTCGATCCGCGCATCGGCCACTTGCCCCGACTGGATCTGATTGGCCGCGTCCACATCGGCCAGGCGCACGATCCCGGAAAACTGGATCCACTCCTTGCCTTGGGCCAACAGCATGCGTTTTTCTCCTCGCACCAATGCGGTGCCGTTCGGGCGTACCTCGGCAATGGTCACAGAGATCATCCCGCTGAAGGAATTGGTCTGCGTGGCATTGCCCTGACCATTGAACGACCCCGAGGCCGATCCATTAAGGGGCGGCGAGGCGATGGAGATCGGGCCGACCTTGGTTGCCGAGATGCTGGCGCTGCCGGTGCGCTGGGTTTTGGCGCTGCTGGTTTTGGCGGTGCTGGTGTTTTCGTTCAAAATGACGGTCAGCACATCGCCCACCCGCTGGGCCCGCGCGCCCGACACCAGCGGAGCATATCCCGCCGCGGCCACAAAAATCGCGCCATCGGCAGGCGCGGCCGTGGGGGCGGCGGGCAGCGTGGCCTCGAAGCCGGGCGCGGGGCGGCGGCCCGCCAGCGCGGGCGCGGCCAGAACCAGCGACGCGGCCAGCGCGGGCAGCACAAAGCGCAAGGTCCTGATCCGTCTCACAGCGTCTGGTTCGCGTTTTTCAGCATGTCATCGACCGCCGAGATCATCTTGGAGTTGATCTCATAGGCGCGCTGGCATTCGATCATATCGACCAGTTCGGTGACGATGTTGACGTTCGAGCCTTCGAGAAACCCTTGCGAAATGTCGCCGCGCCCGGCGGTGCCTGCGGCGCCGATCTGGGCCGGGCCGCTGGCCAGCGTTTCGGCATAGAGGTTGTCGCCGCTGGCCTGAAGGGCTGCCGGATTGACAAAGCTGGCAATGGTGAGCTGGCCCACCTGCGTTGCCGCCGTGTTGCCGGGGATCATGGCCGAAACCGTGCCGTCCTTGGCGATGGTGATCGAGGTGGCGCCATTGGGGATGGTGATCGCCGGTTGCACCACATAGCCCTGCGAGGTGACGAGCTGCCCCTCGGCCGAGAGGGTGAAATTGCCCGCCCGCGTATAGGAGACCTGGCCCGTGGGCAGCAGGATCTGGAAATAGCCATTGCCGGAAATCGCCAGATCCAGCGAATTGTCGGTGGAATTGAGCGTGCCCTGCTGTTCAACGCGGGTGGTCGATTGCACGCCCACGCCCGTGCCAAGGTTGAGGCCCGTGGCGTAATTGGTCTGGTTCGACGAGGCTTGCCCCGCCACGCGCATGTCCTGATAGGCCAGCGTCGCGAAATTGGCGCGGTCGCGCTTGAAGGCGGTGGTGCTGACATTGGCCAGATTGTGGGCAATGACGCGCATCCGTGTGTCCTGCGCGTCCAGACCGGTGCGGGCGACTTGAAGGGCGGTTGAAGGCATCGGGCGATTCCTTTCTTAAACGTTGGGCTCAGGAGCCGGAGATACGCAGCAGCGAGGTGCCCGACTGGTCCACCTCCTTGGCCGTGGCGATCAGCTTGGTGCGGATGTCGTAAAGGCGCTGGGCCTGGATCATCTGGGTCAGCACCTCCGAAGGGTTGACGTTGGACTGTTCCAGACTGCCGGGAATGACCCGCGCGTTTTCATCGGCGGGCAGCGCGCCCCCGCCCACCACGCGAAACAGGCCGTCCAGCCCCTTGGCGGTGGTCGAGCCCGATGCGCTGGCCAGTTTGATGCGGTCGATCGGTTGGGGCGGCAGGCTGGGGTTGTCCGGATTGGCCACCAGCACCATGCCGTCGGGGCCAATGGAAACCTGCGCGTCCAAAGGCAATGTGATCGGGCCGCCATTGCCGATCACCGGGCGCCCGTCGCCGTTTTCCAGAACGCCGGTGGGCGAAACCGTCAGATCGCCGCGCCTGGTATAGCTTTCCGTGCCATCGGCCGATTGTACGGCCAGCATCGCATCGCCCAGCATGGCGATGTCCAGCTTGCGTCCGGTCGGGGTGATGTTGCCGGCTGACATGTCGGCGCTCTTGACCTGACCGTCGGCCATGACGCGGGCTTCGAGCGCCGGGCCCTTGAGCGTGACGGGCATGGTAAAGAGCTTTTCGGCCTTGAAGCCGATGGTGCTGGTATTGGCCATGTTCGAGGCGATGACGCGTTCGCGCACCATCGAATCGGACATGCCCGAAACCGCCGTATAGATCAGCCGGTCCATCCCTCAGCCCTTATGAACGCAGGTTGATGACCGCATCGGCAATCGCCGTTGACGTGTCGATCGCTTTGGTGTTGGCCTGGAAATAGCGCTGGGCGGTGATCAGGTTGACCATTTCCTCGGCCATATCCACGTTCGAGCCTTCCAGTTCGCCCGACAGGATCTGGCCCAGACCGCCGGTGGTCGGCTGGCTGTAGCTGGGCGCGCCCGACAGGCCGCTGGCGGCCCAGTTCTGGTTGCCCAGCTGCAGCAGGCCGCTGGGCGAGGTGAAGGCGGCCAGCGCGATCTTGCCCACGGTCGCGGTCGTGCCGTCGCCATAGGCGGCAATCACGGTGCCGTCGGTCTTGACCTGCGCCCCGGCAAAGGGCGATCCGGCGGCATTGGTGGGGTTCAGCAGGGCGCTCGACGGGGTGGTGGCAAAGGTGCCGGAGGTCGAGTCATAGGCCAGCACCTGCAGCTGGTTGTTGTTGTCATCGACCACATAGCCGCTGGCATCGGTGCTGAACTTGCCATTGCGGGTATAGCTCATGTCGCCGGTCAGCGGGTTCTTCATGGCAAAGAAGCCTTCGCCGTTGATCGCCATGTCCAGCGCCGAACCGGTCGACTGCATCGGGCCGGTCGAGAAATTCTGGTCGATGCTTTTGACCATCGAGCCGATGCCATGCACCAGCTTGGGGTTGGTATAGGCAGAGCCCGCCACCAGATCGGAAAAGTTCACGCGGCTCTTTTTAAAGCCGGTGGTTTCGGCATTGGCCAGATTGTTCGAGATCGTGTCGAGTTCAGTCTGGGCGTTCTTGAGGCCGTTAAGCGAGATAGAAAAAGCCATAATGGGTCCTGTCTGGCAAAAAGGGGGAGGATCAGGCGGTGGTCGAGCCGGTGCCCGAGGATTTCTGGGCGGCGATCAGCGCGTCCAGCTTGGTCGAGATGTTCGACACGCTGGCCGACAGATCCGAGAGCGAGCCGAGCTGGCTGGAAATCGCCGAGGAGGTGTTGTTGAGCTGGGAAATCCCCGACAGGGTCGAGAACTGCGCCATCTGGGCCACCATCTGGCTGTTGTCGGTCGGCGCGGTGGGGTCCTGATACTTCAGCTGCGTGGTGAGCAGGCTGATGTAATCCTTGAAGCTGAGCGAGGCGGCGCCATTGCCCGACACCGCGTTCGAAGACGAGGTGGTGGTGCCGGTGTTGCCGGTTGCAGATACGGTGGTCATCACTTCATCCTTATGGTGTCGAGCATGAGCTGCTTGGCGGTGGAGAGGGTTTCGACGAGGTTCTGATACTGGCGCGAGGAATCGAGCATCTCGACCATCTCGGCGCTTTCATCGACCGGGGCGGCCCACACATCGCCGTTTTCATCGGCCAGGGGGTTGCCCGGATCATGCTGGCGCACGGGCGTCGCATCGGCCCGCACCACGCTGCTGACATTGACGGTGGCCAGCCCGTTGGCCTTGTCCATTTGCGTTGCAAACACCGCCTTGATCGGGCGATAGGCATCGGCTTCCTTGCTGGACACCGCGCTGGCATTGGCCAGATTGGAGGCGGCGGTGTTCATCCGCACCTGCTGGGCCGACATCGCCCGGCCCGCGACGGAAAAGATGTTAAGGTCGTTTCCGGCCATGCTTATTCTCCCTTGATCGCGCGCTTGACCTCGCCGACATCGTCGGAAAGGAAGGCGAGGGTGGAGGCATAGCCCACCGCATTCTGGGAAAAGGCGACCTGTTCATTGCCCATTTCCACTGTGTTGCCATCCAGGCTGGGCATCACCGGCACGCGGTATTGCACGGCGGCCGCGGCGGCCTGATCCTGGCTGGCGCCCTTGATCCGGGCGTTCAGCGCGGTGTTGAAGTCAATATCGCGCGCCTTGTAATTGGGCGTGGCGGCATTGGCGATATTGCTGGCAATCAGCCCCATGCGCTGGGACCGCAATTCCAGCGCCATGCCATGGACTCCGAACAGTCCGGTATTGCTGGCAGGATCGCTCATCAAAAAGGCTCCACAGTTGGAAACGAGGGGGCAGGGTGCCCGGACCCCATGATTTGCAAAGCCCGTGCCAATTGCGCGGGGATGGCGCGAAACGCCCGCAAAGCGGCGGTGATGCGGGCGGGGCGGCAAAGGTGGCCATGCCGGGCGGCAAGCGCATCATGCCGGGCGGCAAGGCTTTGCCGGGTGGCGGCAATTGCTGGCCGCGGGGTGAATTTGCGCGCCACGCCGCCGTTCTTGGCCAACAGTCGCAAAGGATTTGAACAGGCATGGACTTTACCGCGCTTTATGATGGCACCACGCTGGCAATCGTCGTGGGGGGCACGGCGCTGGCCACGGTGCTGCGCTGCGGGCGCTCGGATGTGGCGGCCACGTTTCGCGTTGCCGCGCGCCGGTTGCTGGCGCCCAGCCGTTTTGATGACGAGGCGGTGCGCGCCTCTCTGGCCCGCGCGGCCCAGGATTTTCAGCGCAACGGCCCGCTGCGCGCCAATCCGCGCAGCACCGGCGACAGCGAGTTTGACGATGCGCTCCACGCGCTGCTGGCCCATCGCTCGATGGCGCATTTTGATGCCGCGCTGGCCGATGCGCGCGAGATCCGGCTTGGCCCGGTCGAGGCGGCGATCCGCACCTTGATGCAGGCCACCGAGTTGGCGCCGGTGTTCGGCCTGGCAGGAACGCTGATCTCACTCTCGCAAATGCCCGCGCATGGGGTGGATCGCGGGGCCTATCTGGCCGCGATCGGCATGGCGGTGCATGCCACGCTTTATGGGCTGGTGCTGGCCAATCTGCTGCTGGCCCCATTGGCGCGGGTGATTGAACGCCACGCCCGCGCCGATGAAGCGGCCCGCGCCGCTCTGGCCCAATGGTTCGAGGCCGAGATTGCCCCCGCCATGGTGCCCCAGCACGAGGCGCGCGGGCATCATCATCCCGGCGTGGCGGCATGATCGGGCAAACGTCCGGCCCCCGCCCCGGCGACCGCCCCGGCGACCGTTTGCGCGGCGGAGCGGTGTTTGTGCCGCGCTCGCCGGTCGGGTGGCAGACGATGCTGGCCGATCTGTCGCTGATCCTGTTTATGGTGACGGCGGCGGCCATGGCCGATGTGCCTGATCGTCAAACGCCTTCTCATCCCTCCGCCACGGCACAGGCCCCGGCTGCTCCGGCTATCAGCCAGCCTCTGGCCATCTGGCGCCCGGCGCCCGGTGGCCCCGAACTCGCCCAATGGCTGGCTCTGCAACAGGCCGACAATCGCCAGTTGCTCTCGATCACCCTGCGCTATCCCCCGGCCGCGCAAGGCGAGGCGCTGCGCCTGGCCGCGCAACTGGCGGCATCGGCCGGCGGCCCCGGCGCGCGGGCGCGCATCGTGATTGAACCTGTCGCCTCGGCCATAGGCGTGGAAGCGGTGGCGGCGCTGGCCTATGACAAGGGGCCTGCCTGATTGGCACAGATTATGCTTTGATCGCACCACCGGCCCTTTTGCCGGGCAAGGACGATCATGCAAATCAAGGCTTTCTCTCCTTTCACCCTGCGCGCAGGCTTAATGGCCGCCGGTTTGGCCGCGATGGGCGCGTCCGGCGTTCATGCGGCCAGCCCGTTTGCCGATCTGGTGGCCATCGACCGCGAGGTCGCCGAATTCACCGGCAAGGCGATTGGCCAGAGCGGCGGCGCGATGATGCCGGTGGATCGGCGGCTGCGGCTCAATGCCTGCTCCTCGCCCCTCGCGCTCAGTTGGCGCACGTCGCGACGCGATGCGGTGCTGGTGCAATGCCCCGATCCCGGCAGTTGGCGTGTCTTTGTCCCCGTCCGCATGGCCGAAAACGCGCCTTCCGCGATAGCGCGGGGCGATGCGGTGACGATTGCTGTGGTGGGCGACGGCTTTGCCGTTTCCCAGCCGGGCGAGGCGCTGGACGCGGGCGCGGTGGGCGACTGGATCCGCGTGCGCACGCTGCGCAGCGGCACCGGCGCCTATGCGCAGAGCGATGCCGTGCGCGCCCGCATCACCCGCCCCGGCGAGGTCGAGGTGGAATTGCGCGAGTGATCCGCCCATGATGTCTTTTTCCGCCTTCGACGCTGTTTTAAGCGCTTTTTCATGTTTGGCCGTCATGGCTTTGCTGGCCCTGCGTCCTTGTGCCCGGCACACTCCGGCAAAATCGCGCAAATTTTTGCCGCCTTCTCTTAAAACCGGCAAACCGCCTCCGTTCTTGGCCTTGTAGAAAGCAAGGAGCGGTTCGATGTCCAGCATCGGTTCCGGCCCTGGCATTGGTTCAGGGCCTAAGTTACAAGTAAATGCGGTGCGCCCCTTCGCCACCTCGTCGGCTGCCGCGCCTTCGGTTTTGACCGAAACGCGCAGCGACCGTCAGGCAGCCGCCGGTTCGCCCGTCAACGGCGATGGTTCCACCGTGGTCAGCACCACCGCGATCAGCGCGGGCGAGGCACCGGTGGACAAAGATCGCGTCGCCTCGATCCGCAAGGCCATCGAGGACGGCAATTATCCCATCATCCCCACCAAGATCAGCGACGCGATGATCGCCGCTGGCATGATGTTGAGAGTTTGACGATGAGCCAGGCCCTTTCCCCATTCGATCTGCGTGAAACGCTGCGGCAAATGGTTGCCGTCCTGCAAGAGGAGCGGCAGGCTTTGGCCGGGCTGGATCTGGACGGGATCATGGGTTCGGCCTCGGCCAAGAGCGCGATGTGCGATGCCATTGACATGGCGGGCGTGAGCGCGCTGGATGATGAATGCCGCGGTCTGCTCGAAGCGGCCAAAAAGATGAATGAAGTCAACCGTCAGGTGCGCAATCTGATTGCCGCCAATGTGGCCGCGCGGCTGGAGGCATTTACCGGCAGCTCTGCGGTCTATCGTGCGCGTTCGCATGCGCCCGCCTATGCCTATGCGGCGGCGCGCGGCTGAAATCTGGTTCGCCGGGCCGTAATTGGCACGGCTTTTGCAAAAATCACTCCCGAACCTTTTGCTTTGGGAGTTGGGCTTGAGCCAGTCGGATATGTCGCCCCCATCTTGGGCGGCCAGCCTTGACAAGATCCAGTCTGCGCGGACTGCGGCCAATGGCGCGTCGGGCGGCAATGTCCGCGCCGCGATTGCCCGCGCGGCAGGCGCGACGGGGGTGGATTTCTCCTATCTGGCGGCGCAGGCGCGGCTGGAATCGGGGTTGAACCCCGCCGCCCGCAATGGCGCGTCGAGCGCTTCGGGCCTTTATCAATTCACCAACAGCACATGGCTGCAAACGCTGCAAAAGCATGGCGACATGCTGGGGCTGGGCAATGCGGGGGCGGCGATGGCCGATCCGGCCCAGCGTATGGCGCTGCTGGGCCTGCGCGGCGATCCCCATGCCTCGGCGATGATGGCGGCCAGTCTGGCCAGCGACAATGCCGATGCGCTGACCGCCGTGCTGGGCCGCGCGCCCGATGCCAGCGAATTGTATGTCGCGCATTTTCTGGGCGCGGACGGGGCGGCCAAATTCCTCTCGGCGCTGGGGACCAATCCCGATCAACCGGCGGCGGGCCTGCTGCCCAAGGCGGCATCGGCCAATCGCTCGATCTTTTACGACGATGGCGGAAACCCGCGCAGCGTGGCCGCCGTGATGGGCCTGATCCGGGGCCGGATGGAGGGCGCGCTGGCCGCAGAAGGCATCAGCGCTGATGCGATGATGGCGGGCGGGATGGCCTATGGCGGGATGGGGGGCGACGGCATGGCCTGGGCCGCATCCTCCGCGCCTGCCGCACCCGCCGCCGCCTCGCCCGCAGCCCAGACCGGCGGCCCGCTCGCGCGCGAGTTCAACGCCATGCAGGCCGCCGCCCCCGCCGCATCGGCCCATTCCATGGCCGATACCTTGCAATCGACCTTTGGCCTTGGCGGCGAAAACGGCGCCACCCCCGATTTCGTGCGCAACGCCTATGGGCGGCTGCGCGCGCTGGGAATGTAGTCGATGGACAAATTGCTGACCATCGCCAGCCCGCGCCAACTGGCGCTGCCTTTTGGCATTCTGACCATCATCGTGCTGATGGTGGTGCCGATCCCGGCCTTTATGCTGGACGTGTTTTTCGTGTTCAACATCGCGCTGTCGGTGGCGGTGCTGATGGCATCGATGAATGCGGAAAAGCCGCTGGATTTCTCCTCCTTTCCCACGGTTCTGCTGTTCGCCACGCTGCTGCGTCTCGCGCTCAACGTGGCCTCGACCCGCGTGGTGCTGGTCCATGGCCATGAAGGGCCAGAGGCGGCGGGCCATGTCATCGAGGCTTTTGGCGCGTTTCTGATCGGCGGCAATTTCGCGGTCGGCCTGTTTGTGTTCATGATCCTGATGATCATCAACATGGTGGTGATCACCAAGGGCGCCGGGCGCGTGTCGGAAGTCTCGGCCCGCTTCACGCTGGACGCGATGCCGGGCAAGCAGATGGCGATTGACGCCGATCTCGCGGGCGGTCTGATCACCGCCGACGAGGCGCGCACCCGCCGCCGCGAGATCACCACCGAGGCCGATTTCTATGGCTCGATGGACGGCGCCAGCAAATTCGTGAAGGGCGATGCGATTGCCGCTTTGCTGATCCTTGGCGTCAACATTATCGCCGGTTTCTGCCTTGGCATGATCACCCATGGCCTGTCGGCCAGCGATGCGGCGAGCCGCTATATCAGCCTGTCCATCGGCGATGCGCTGGTGGCGCAGGTGCCCGCGCTTTTGCTCTCCATCGCCGCCGCCGTGATCGTCACGCGCGTGACAGACAGCCGCGATCTTGCCGGGCAGATCGGCGGGCAATTTGCCGATTCACGCACATGGCTGCCGGTGGCGGGCATTCTGGGCGCGATCGGCATGATCCCGGCCATGCCGCAAACGGTGTTTCTGCCCGCTGCGGGCCTTGCTTTCTTCCTCTGGAAAAAGCTGCGCGAGCGCGAGGCCAAGGGCAAGATTGCCGAGGCCGCCCCCGCGCCCGCGGTCAAGGCCGACCCCACCCGCATAGAACTGGAGGATGTGTCCGACCACACGCTGGTCACCATCGAGTTGGGCTATGGCCTTGTGCAACTGGTCGATGAGCGCCGCGGCTCGCCGCTGGTCAGCCGGGTGACGGGCGTGCGCAAGCAATTGTCGCAAAGCTTTGGCTTTATCGTGCCGCAATTCCGGGTGCGCGATTCGCTGGACATCGCGCCCAATGATTACCGTATCCTGCTGGGCGGCGTGCCGCTGGGCGGGGCGACGCTGCGCCCGGAAAAGGTGATGGCGATTGATGCCAGCGAGGCCAACCCCCACGCCCGCCTGCAGGGCGAGCAGACCACCGACCCCACCTTTGGCTGTCCGGCGTGGTGGATCGACCCGTCCTCGCGCGATCTGGCGATTGCCGAAGGCTTCCTGACCGTTGACGCCAGCACGATCATCGCCACGCAGTTGAACCAGCTTCTGTCCGAGCGCGCGCATATGCTGCTTGGCCCCGATGAGGTGAAAACGCTGATCGAGGCGATCAAGACGCGGGCCGCCGGGCTGGTGGAGACGGTCTATCCCTCGCCGCTGGGGCTGGCGGCTCTGACGCGGCTGTTCCGCAATCTGCTGGAGGACGGCATTTCGGTGGCCCATCCGCTTCCGATCCTCTCCTCGATTTCGCAGGCGGTGCAGCAGACGCAGGATCATGACCGCATCGTCGATCTGGTGCGCGCCGATCTGGGCGGGCTGATTGTCGGGCGGATCTGTTCGCCGCGCGAACGCCTGCCGGTGGTCACGCTTGACGCCGGGCTGGAGGCGATGATCGCGGGCGGCCTGGTCGATCCGATCAGCGGCCAGCCCGTCATCGAACCCGACCTTGCCCGCAACATTGGCGAGCAGGCCAGCGCCATTGTGGCCGAGCGCGGAACCGGGGCCACCATCGCCCTGATCGTCCAGCCGCGTCTGCGCCGCCCGCTGGCCGCGCTGCTGCGGCTGCGCGCGCCTGGATGCGTGGTGATGTCGATTGCCGAATTGCCCGAAACCCAGCCTGTCGAGGTGATCGCTGTGATCGGCGCGACGCCCCCGTCGGCTCTGGGTCTGCCTTCGCCCGATTTTGATCCTTCCCGCCAGACCTCTGAAAGTATGGCCGCATGAAACACGATCCCCAATCCTTTGCCAAAGCACGGCCCGCAGGCGATGCAGCACGCGCCTATGGCGGCGCGGCGCGGGCCTATGGCGGCGATGTTGCCGACCGGGTTCGCCGCTTTATGCCGATGGTGCGGCGCCTTGCTTGGCATCTGCAATCCTCGGGCCGCGACGGCATAGAGGTCGAGGATCTGATGCAGGCGGGCCTCGTCGCCCTGACCGAATGCGCCCAGCGCCATCAGGGGCCGACCGAGGACGGCTTTGCCGCCTATGCCAAGATGCGGGTGAGGGGGGCAATGGTCGATCTGATCCGCCGCCATGTGCCGCTCTCGCGCGGGGCGACCGAGCGGCGGCGGCTGATGCGCGAAAAGACGCAGGAATTGACCGGCCAATTGGGGCGCGAACCCTATGACGTGGAATTGTCCGCCGCGCTGGGCATCACGCTGGGCGAGTTGGAGGCCTTGCGCAATTCTTCCGAGCCCCTGCGTTTCGAAGCCATCGACGATGCCTATTCCGACAGCAACATGGCCTTTGCCGACGATGCGCCCGACAGCCTCGCGCTGCTGGCCGACGAGGAATTGCGCCAGAGCGTGGCGGGGGCGATCGGGGCCTTGCCCGAGAGGCTTCAGATGGTGATCCAGCTCTATTTCGTCGAGGAATTGAATTTGGCGGAAATTGCCGAGGTGCTGTCCGTATCGATCCCGCGGGTGCATCAATTGAAGGCGCAGGCCATCGACAAATTGCGCAGCGCTTTGCAGGATGTGGCGGATATTTTGTAGGTTTAGCGCGGTGGTTTGAAAGTGCCTCCGAATTGGTGAAGAGCGGACATTCGCGGGATTGCATGACCAAGGGCCGCTGGGGTCATGAGCGGCCCTATGCCGGATGGATCAGGAAGGAAAATGAATTCCGCAAAGTTTGTTGCCATCGGGATCACGAAAATAGGCCAGTTCGATGGTGCCCATGGAGGCAGTTTCGCGCGGTCCGGGCGGAGCTTCGATGGAGGTTCCGCCAGCAGCAACGGCAGTATCGTGAAGCAGCTTCACCTGCTCGGGCGAGTTGCAGGAAAAGGCAACGGTGCTACCGTTTGCGACGCTTGCCGGTTCGTCGTTGATCGGCTGGCTGACGATGAAGTTGGCCCCGCTGCCGTTGTTGTAGATCAGACGTGTATGGCCGCTATCAGCGATGTTCCGCGTCCCTTCCCCTGCGCCCAAGGTGCCGAGCACCGTGTCGTAGAAGCGCTTTGACCGTTCAATGTCGTTCGATCCGACCATGGTGTGAAAAAGCACACATACTCTCCCAAAGGCTGATCGAGTTGCGATCAGCTTAGCGGTCTCACCTAACCGGAAAACCCCCTTTTGTCACCCCGGGCTACTCGGATTATCCGCTACTGGCGTTTCCAGACAATGACTTTTCTTCCCGCAAAGCGGCCAATTTGCCTTGCACGAGGTTGGGCCCAAACACCACGCTTTCCATGAGCCATCGTGCCCACAGTATCGGGATTGCAAAGGGACAAGTCCCTTTGCCCGCCGGAGGCAAATCCTCTCAATTTACAAAATCAATAAAACCAAACCCCGCCCCTACTCCACCAAAGTGCAGCATTGCCGCGCGGGGCCAAGGCTGTTAGATAGACATACATGTCTTCATGCGATCAATGTGTTGTCCGTAACCGGGCGATTTGTTCGGCCCTGGATCAGGATGAAATCGCCTCGCTCAACGGGATTGGGCGGCGCCGCAGCCTTGTGGCGGGCGAATCGCTGATTTGGGAGGGCGAGGATTCGGTTCTGGTCGCCAATGTGATCGAGGGCGTGCTCAAACTTTCCACCGGGACCGAGGACGGGCGCGAGCAGATCGTGGGCGTGGTTTACCCCAGCGATTTCATCGGCCGCCCGTTTGGCGGCACGACCAACCATGGCGTGACGGCGCTGACCGATGCGCGGGTCTGCGTGTTTTCGCGCGGCGATTTCGACAATTTCGCCCGTTCGCACCCCGGCCTTGAACACAAGCTGCTTCAGCGCACGTTGACCGAACTGGACCGCACGCGGCGCTGGATGCTGCTGCTGGGCCGCAAGTCGGCCAGCGAGAAGGTGGCGAGCTTTTTGCTGGAACTCTCGGATCGTCTGGCCCCCGCCACGTGCGAGCCGGGCGACGAGAGCAAGGCGAACCGCTTTGTCCTGCCTTTCAGCCGTCAGCAGATTGCCGACGTGCTGGGCCTGACCATTGAAACCGTCAGCCGCCAGTTCACCCGTTTGCGCGGCGAGGGGATCATCGACCTGCCTTCGCGCCGCGAGGTGGTGATTACCGACCGCTTTGCGCTGACCGCCGAAGCGGGCTGATCGCGCCATTGCCCGTCAAACTCTGCGCGGTTTGACGGGTGAAACATGCCTTCCCACATTCCACCCGTCGGGCCGCCTGTTGGGCAGACCTGTCTGGCTGCCCGCCGTTTGCGCCTGATCAGAGCCAGAAGATCAGGCGCAAGGACCACGACGGACAGCGCAGCTCTTAGAAGCGGTAGGACACGCCCGCGCTCAACACCCACGGGTCGAGCTTGTTGCGCGTGACCAGCGCCTGGGTCGATCCGGCATAGACCGTGGCATTGGTGCCCACCCAGTATTTCTTGGCGTCCAGCGCGAGGCCATAGCCATGGCCCAGCGCGATATCGACGCCCGCCTGCAATGCCACGCCCAATTCGCTGGTCAGCTTGGTGCGCGTAACGGCGGGCAGCGCAGCCTTGAGCGCGGCGCTCGGCTCGTCGGCCAGCACGATGAACAGGGCGGGGCCTGCGCCGACATAGGGCTTGATGCCATGGCCCAGCGGCAGGTGATACTTGGCGGTCAGCGTGGCCGGAACGATGTGGATCTTGCTGATCAGCTCGGTGCCCTTGAGCGCGCCCGCCGAGGCCGACACATGGTGCGCCGTCACGCCCGCAATGGTTTCCACCGAAATGTTGGGCGTGAGGAAATATTCGATCGCCACGGTCGGGGTCACATTGTCGCTGGCCACGGTGTTGCCCACAGCGCCCGGCACCAGACCCAGAACGTCGGTCTTGACCTGCTTCACCCCGCCATCGGGCAGAACGGCAGTCGCCAGCACCTTGAACTGGATCTTGCCTTCCGGATTACCCTCGGCATGGGCAGCGCCAGCCAGAGCGGTGGCGGCGGCAAGAGCGGTCAGGGCGGCCGCGGCCTTGGTGAAATTACGCATAATCCCTCATCCTTCGCCGCCGAGCCCGCCCTGTGCGAGCCGTTCTTGTGCGGCGTTGGATGCGTCTTTGGACCTGTACTTGCCGCCGGGCATTGATCGCGGACAAGGGCCGATTTGATCCTGCGCAATTCATGCTGCAACTGCGGTAAATCGGGCCTCTACAGAGCCCTATATTAATAAGCCTGATTTTCTATGCTGCGCCGTTTCTTTTTCCGGCGCGCAGGCGCGGCGCGGACCGGCACAGCGAATCGCCTTTAATCCATTTGCTTGCCCGAAACGGCGCGCAGAACGGCCGCCGGGCGGATAAACGCCTTTTCGCAGGCGCACAATTGGACCAATTAACTATTTGCATCGCTTCATAAATTTGCCGTTTTAAGATATTCTGAAAATGAATTTCCGCCCGCGTCCCGCGCTTTTGACGGGAATCAATGTGATCCCGTCCGGCCCCGCCCATAGGCGAGGCTTCCACAAACCTGAGAGGGAAGGCTCATGGTTACCCTAGTCTCGCGAGCAGGCATCTGGCTGGTGCTTCTGCTTCTATCTATCATGGTCAGCGTTGCCGCGCATGACACCGCCTTTGCCATCCAGGCAGCGACGGTGGCCACCGCCTGCCTTGTCGGCCTGATCTTTGCCATTCGTTCGCCCGACTATCAACGGGTGAGCCGTGGGCTGGCCGCCCCCACCGGGGACGCATCGAAGTATGACGACGATGTGATCCGCTGGGGCGTGATCGCCACGGTGTTCTGGGGCGTTGCCGGTTTTCTGGTCGGCGTCGTCATCGCTTTTCAGCTGGCCTATCCGCAGATCAACCTTGAGCCCTGGTTCAATTTTGGCCGCATGCGCCCGCTGCACACTTCTGCGGTCATCTTCGCTTTCGGAGGCAACGCGCTGATCGCCACGTCGTTTTACGTGGTCCAGCGCACTTGCCGGGCGAGGCTGGCCTTCCCCGGCCTCGCCCGTTTCGTGTTCTGGGGCTATCAGCTGTTCATCGTGCTGGCCGCCACCGGATACCTACTGGGCATTTCGCAGGGCAAGGAATATGCCGAGCCCGAATGGTATGTCGATCTGTGGCTGACGGTGGTCTGGGTAGCCTATCTGGTCGTCTATGGGGGCACGATCGTCAAGCGCAGCGAGCCGCATATCTATGTGGCCAACTGGTTCTATCTCTCCTTTATCATCACCGTGGCGATGCTGCATCTGGTCAACAACCTGACCATCCCCGTCAGCTTCCTGGGCAGTCAGTCGATCAGCTGGTTCGCAGGCGTTCAGGGCGCGCTGGTGCAATGGTGGTATGGCCATAATGCGGTGGGCTTCTTCCTGACCGCGGGCTTCCTTGGCATGATGTATTACTTCGTGCCGAAACAGGCCCAGCGTCCGGTCTATTCCTATCGCCTCTCGATCATCCACTTCTGGGCGCTGATCTTCCTCTATATCTGGGCCGGTCCCCACCACCTGCACTATACCGCGCTGCCCGACTGGGCGCAGACGCTGGGCATGGTGTTCTCGGTGATGCTGTGGATGCCGTCCTGGGGCGGGATGATCAACGGTCTGATGACGCTGAACGGCGCATGGGACAAGCTGCGGACCGATCCGGTGCTGCGCATGTTCGTGATGAGCCTTGCCTTTTACGGCATGTCCACGTTCGAAGGCCCGATGATGTCGGTGAAAAGCGTCAACTCGCTGTCGCACTACACCAACTGGACCATCGGTCACGTTCACTCCGGCGCTCTGGGCTGGAACGGCATGGTCACCTTTGGCGCGATCTATTACCTGACCCCGCGCCTGTGGAACCGCACGCAGATGTATTCGCTGCGCATGGTCAACTGGCACTTCTGGACCGCCACGATCGGTATCGTGTTCTATGCTGCCTCGATGTGGGTGGCCGGGATCACACAGGGTCTGATGTGGCGTGAATATGGCGCCGACGGCTATCTGCTCAACAGCTTTGCCGACGTGCTGCCCGCCATCCATCCGATGTATGTGCTGCGCGGCCTTGGCGGTGTGCTCTACCTGTCGGGCGCGTTGTTCATGGTCATCAACGTCTGGAAGACCATCGCGGGCAGCCCGCTGCGCGCCGAAGCGCCGCTCTACAACATCGACCAGAACAAGGCGAACGACGTGCCTCTCGTCGCTCAGCCTGCCGAATAAGGGGGACCGATCATGGCTACCCAAGAGAAGCAACCGTTCCAGTGGCACGGCGCCATTGAAAAGAACATCACGCTGCTCGGCGTCCTGTCGCTGCTGGTGGTGCTGGTGGGCGGCATCGTGGAAATCGCGCCGCTGTTCTGGATCGACAACACCATCGAGAAGGTGAAGGGCGTGCGCCCCTACACCCCGCTCGAACAGGCCGGGCGTGACATCTATGTCCGCGAGGGCTGTTATCTGTGCCACAGCCAGATGATCCGTCCGTTCCGTGACGAGACCGAACGCTATGGCCATTACAGCCTTGCCGCCGAATCGATGTATGACCACCCGTTCCAGTGGGGCAGTGAACGCACCGGCCCCGATCTGGCCCGCGTGGGCGGCAAATATTCGGATGCATGGCATGTCCAGCACCTGACCGCGCCGCGCAGCGTTGTGCCTGAATCGATCATGCCCAATTATGCGTTCCTGGCGAAGAACGAGCTGAAGAAGCCCGATATCGCCGCCGAGGTGAAGTCGCTCGCCATCACCGGCGTGCCCTATACCAAGGACGATATCGCCAAGGCCAAGGATGACCTGATCAATCAGGCCAACCCCGATGCCGACAACACCGACCTGCTCAAGCGCTATCCCAAGGCGCAGGCTCGCGATTTTGACGGCAATCCGAAAAAGCTGACCGAAATGGACGCGCTGATCGCCTATCTTCAGGTGCTGGGCACCTTTGTGGATACCGAAAGCGCGGCGGCGCAGGAAGCTCTGGCCAAGGAGAAGGGACGGTGAACCAGACCGAAACCTATCAGGCCCTGCGCCAGTTCGCCGACAGCTGGGGGCTGCTGGCGATGACGATCAGCTTTGTGGTGCTTTGCGCATGGCCCTTCCGCCCCGGCGGGCGGAAGAACAGCGACGAGGCCGCCACCATGATTTTCGAGGAGGACGATCATGTCCGCACCTGAGAATGAAAAAACAGGTCCCCGCATTGACGAGCCCACCGGCACCTCGACCATGGGCCATGAATGGGATGGCATCGAGGAGTTGAACACCCCGCTGCCCACCTGGTGGCTCTACACGTTCTATGCCTGCATCGTGTTCGCTATCGGCTATTGCGTGGTCTATCCGGCCATTCCGGGCATCAAGGAAGGCAGCCACGGCACCTTCGGCTGGACCAGCCGTGGCCAGCTCGCCTCGGAAATGGATGCGGCCAAGGCGGCCCGCGCGCCGGTTCTGGCCGCGCTCGACGCCACGCCCATCGCAGACCTGCCCAAGAACCCGGAACTGCTGGCCAAGGCGGTGGCGGGCGGCAAGGCGGCCTTCAAGGTCAACTGCGTGCCCTGCCACGGTTCGGGCGCGGCCGGTTCCATCGGCTATCCCAACCTGAACGACGATGACTGGCTGTGGGGCGGCACGCTGACCGACATCCAGACCACGCTGGAACATGGCATCCGCCAGCCCGGCGATGATGCCACCCGCACCAGCATGATGCCCAGCTTTGGCCGTGACGGCATCCTGAAACCCGCCGATGTGCAGGACGTGGTCAGCTATGTCCGTCAGATCTCGGGTCAGGAGCCGGGCAATGCCTCGGCCCAGCGCGGGGCGGCCCTGTTCGCCGCCAATTGTGTGGCCTGCCACGGGGCGGACGGCAAGGGCAACCGCATGTTCGGCGCGCCCAACCTGACCGACAAGGTCTGGCTCTATGGCGGCAGCCGCACGGCGCTCACCGAGACGGTGACCAATGCCCATGCCGGTGTGATGCCTGCCTGGGGCAATCGCCTCAGCCCGGCGACGATCAAGATGCTGGCGGCCTATGTCCACAGCCTTGGCGGCGGCGAAGCCTTTGCGGCCCCTGCGGCCGCTCCTGCGGCGGAAACCGCGACCAGTACAGGACAATAAATTATGACCAACATGGACCCCAAAGGGCTGACCAGACAGCCTCCGAAGCGGCTCCATGCGGAAACTCAGGCCGTCTATCCGCGTGCGGTGGACGGCCGTTTCCGGCGCCTGAAATGGGCGGTGATGACCTTCTGCCTCGCCGTCTATTACATTACCCCGTGGCTGCGGTGGCATCGCGGGCCCTATTCCCCCGACCAGGCGGTGCTGATCGACCTTGAACACCGCCGCTTTTATATGTTCGCCATCGAAATCTGGCCGCAGGAGTTCTACTTCGTCGCAGGCCTGCTCATCATGGCCGGGATCGGCCTGTTTCTGGTCACATCGGCGGTGGGGCGCGCATGGTGCGGCTATGCCTGTCCGCAAACGGTGTGGACCGATTTGTTTCAGCATGTTGACCGCCTGATCGACGGCGACCGCAATGCGCAGATGAAGCTGGCCAAGGCCCCGTGGGGGCCGGCCAAGATCGCGCGGCGGCTGGGGAAATGGAGCATCTATCTGCTCATTTCCATTTCGACGGGCGGCGCATGGATCTTCTATTTCGCCGATGCGCCAACGCTCGCGCGTGAATTCGTCACGCTTCAGGCGCCCTCCATCGCCTATTCCACCGTCTTTGTGCTGACCGTGACGACGATGTGGTTCGGCGGCTTCATGCGCGAACAGGTTTGCATCTATATGTGTCCCTGGCCGCGTATCCAGTCGGCGATGCTGGACGAAAAATCGCTGCTCGTCACCTATAAGGACTGGCGCGGCGAACCGCGCGGCAAGAAAAGCCCGACCGGCGCTCCGCTGGGTGACTGTATCGATTGCGGGCTTTGCGCGGCGGTTTGCCCCACCGGCATCGACATCCGCGAAGGGCCGCAGATCGGCTGCATCACCTGCGCTTTGTGCATCGACGCCTGCGACGGGGTGATGGCCAAGACCGGCCGCCCGCGCGGGCTGATCGACTATGTGACGCTGGAGGATGCCGCCCGCGAAATCAACGGCCAGAGCGCCACGCCGCATTGGAAGCTGATCTGGCATGCGCGCACGCTGATCTATCTGGGCATCTGGTCGGCCATCGGCGCGGCGCTGCTCTTTGCCCTTGGCACGCGCCAGCATATCTCCATCGCCGTCAGCAAGGATCGCAACCCGCCCTACATGATCCTGTCCAGCGGCGAGATCCGCAATGCCTATGCGGTCCGCTGGAAGAACATGGAGGCCCGCCCGCGCAAGATGCAATTGGTGCTGGACGGCCCGGCAGGCGCCAGGATGTGGAGCGAGGACATGGCAAAAGACATGGCCGCGCGCGATTTGACACGGATCATTCCCGCCGACACCACATCGCCGCTAAGGATCTATGTGACGGCGCCTGCCGGAACGCATGAGGGCAAGCTCAGCTTCACCCTGCGCGCGCTGGATCAGGATGGCGGTCAGGTCAGTTACGACACCCGTTTCGACGCCCCCGAAGACGAACATTGAGGAGTGCCCCCGCCCATGAATACTCCTGTCACGACTGCTTCTGTTGCGCGCCGCCCCTTCCGGTTCACCGGATGGCATATGACCATGATCCTTGTTGCTTTTTTCGGCATCGTGATCGTCGTCAACGTCTATATGGCCACCCTTGCCAGTCGCAGTTTCAGCGGCGTGGTGGTCGATAATTCCTATGTCGCCAGCCAGCATTACAACACATGGCTGGACGAGGCGGCGAAGGAAAAGGCGCTGGGCTGGCAGGTGAGCGCGCTGCGTCAGGGTGATGGCCGGGTGGCGGTCTCGCTGATCGGCGATGCCCGGCCGCAAAACGCCGTGCTGGGCGGCGAGGCATGGCATCCGCTGGGCCAGCAGGCGGATCGCACCGTTTCGTTCCGCAAGGCGGGCGATGGGCGCTGGATCTCGATCGATCCGCTGCCCGAGGGCCGCTGGCGGCTGAGGCTGAAGCTGGATGGCGAAGATGCCGCCGGGCACCATACCGTCCGTCTTCAGCAGATGCTTTGACCAAGGACACATGAGATGGCCAGCGCCGCGCCCATGACCCAAAGCCATGAGACCACCACGCTGGTGGTCCCCGGCATGCATTGCGCCAGTTGCATGGGCAAGGTCGAGCGGGCGCTGGGCGCTTTGCCCGGCGTGCAATCGGCGCGGGTCAATCTGACCGCGCGGCAGGTCAATGTGGCGCATGATGCGGGGCTGGGCGTGCCGGAACTGGTGGGCGCGCTGTCCGCCATCGGTTTTCCCAGCCAGCCTCGCGTCGAGGAACTGGCCCCGCCGCCCTCGGCGGTCAAGCCCTTGCTGGCGCCGCTGGCGGTGGCCGGTTTTGCCTGCATGAATGTCATGCTGCTCTCGGTCAGCATCTGGTCGGGGGCGGAAGGATCGACGCGCGATCTGTTCCATCTGCTCTCCGCCGCCATTGGCATTCCCGCGATCCTTTATGCGGGGCGGGTGTTTTTTGCCTCGGCATGGGCCGCGCTGCGCCATGGGCGCACCAATATGGATGTGCCGATCTCCATCGGTGTCATTCTGGCCACGGGGCTCAGCCTCTATGAAACGCTGACCCATGGGCAGGAGGCGTGGTTTGACGGCACGCTGATGCTGCTGCTGTTCCTGCTGGCGGGCCGGGTGCTGGACGCGATGATGCGCGACCGGGCGCGGGCCGGGGTGGACGCGCTGCTGCGTCAGGCTGCGCCCGGCGCGATGGTGGTGGGCAAAGGAGCCGTCGATTGGGTTCCTGCGCGCGACCTGTTGCCCGGCATGGTTATGCGCGTGGCCTCGGGTGAGCGTCTGGCCGCCGATGGCGAGATCGTTTCCGGCGCTAGCCGCTTCGACCGCAGCCTGCTGACCGGCGAGAGCGCGGCTGTGCCGGTGGCGCAGGGCGATGCGGTTCATGCGGGCATGTTGAACATGGATGCGCCGGTCGATGTGCGCGTGACGGCGGCGGGTTCGGACACGACCCTTGCCGAAATCGCGCGCACGATGGAGGCGGCGGGCCAGCATCGCAGCGCCTATGTCCGCATCGCGGATCGGGCAAGCCGCCTTTACGCGCCTGCTGTTCATACGCTGGCGGCGCTGACGTTTATCGGATGGATGGTGGCGGGCGCGGGGGCGTATGCAAGCCTGAAAATCGCCATTGCCGTGCTGATTATCACCTGCCCCTGCGCGCTGGGGCTGGCCGTGCCGGTGGCGCAGGTGGTGGCCGCGGGCGCGCTGATGCGGCGCGGGATCATGGTCAAGGACGGCAGCGCAATGGAGCGGATGGCCCGCATCGACCGCGCCCTGCTGGACAAGACCGGCACGCTGACGCTGGGCCGCCCGACGCCCGATCCGCAGGCTCTGGCCGCGCTGCCCGCCGATGCGGCTCAGGTCGCCCTCGCGCTGGCCAGCCATTCGCGTCATCCTTTAAGCCGGTCTCTGGTCGAGGCGATGGGCGCGATGGGCGTGCTGGCGGCGGAATTGACGCAGGTCGAGGAAGTGCCCGGCCACGGCGTTCATGCCCTTTGGCAGGGTCGCCGCGTGGCGCTGCGCCGCCCGGATACGGCGGTCGGCGGGATGGCCAGTGTGCTGGACATCGAAGGGCAGCCCCTGCGCCTGATCCTGTTTGCCGACCGCCTGCGCCCCGATGCCAATCAGGCGCTGGACTGGATGCGCGCCATGGGGGTTGAACCCTCGATCCTGTCGGGCGATGCCATGGCCGCCGTGGCCGAGGTGGCCCGCGCCACCCATATGACCGCGCAAGGCCATGCCAGCCCTGTCGACAAGCTGGAGGCAATCCAGCGGTTGCAGGGGGCGGGCCACCATGTGCTGATGGCGGGCGATGGCTTGAACGATGGCCCGGCGCTGGCCGCCGCGCATGCCTCCATCGCGCCGGGTACGGCCAGCGATGTCGGGCGGCAGGCGGCCGATTTTGTGTTCCTTTCCGATTCGCTGCTGGCCATTCCGCGCGCCATGGCTACATCGCGCGCAACCATGCGCGTGGTGCGTCAGAATTTCGGGCTGGCGATTGGGTATAATGTGCTGGCCGTGCCGCTGGCGATGGCGGGCATGGTCACGCCTTTGATCGCGGCGGTGGCGATGTCCACTTCCTCGCTGATCGTGATCGGCAATTCGCTGCGTCTGGCCATGGCGGCAAGGGAGCCAAAAGCATGACGGGTCTGGCTTTTTTGATCCCCGTGGCCTTGCTGATGGGGCTGACCGGGCTGGTCGCTTTCTTCTGGTCGCTGCGCAATGGCCAGTTCGAGGATCTGGACGGGGCGGCGGCGCGCATTCTGATCGATGACGAGGAATTGCCCGTGGAAACGAAGGGGGAGCGCGGATGAGGCGGATTGCGCTCTTTGCGCTGGTGGCGATGGTGCCGGCGGTATTCAATGTGGCGCCCGCCGCCGCGCGCGGGGCGATTGTCGCGGCCATCTGTTCGGGCGACGGCATCACGCGCACCGTCTCCATGCCGGTCGGGCCACAGGATGTGCCGGGCAAGCAGACCCCCGGATGCTGCGTCAAGGGATGCCATGGCGGCGAGCGCAAGCGTATGGGCAAGAAGTGCTGCTGAAAGTTTTGCACGCTTGATCGCGCGCAAAGAAAACCGCCCGGTGCGCGGGCATTACGATCCCCATGTGGCCTTATCATCCTGAACTGCTGGAGCGGCCTGTGCCGCGCTATACCAGCTATCCGACCGCAGCGGAGTTCACGCCTGCCATTGGCGCGGATGCGCTGGATGAGGCGTTGCGCGCCACGGTGGGCGAGGTATCGCTCTATATCCACATCCCCTATTGCGAGCAGATCTGCTGGTATTGCGGGTGCAACACCGGGGCTTCGGGCAAGCGGCAGAGGCTGGCCTCCTATCTGGACGCGCTGACGCGCGAGATCGCGATTGTCGGCCCGCGGCTGGATGGGCGGATCAAGGTCAAGCGCATCGCCTTTGGCGGGGGCAGCCCCAATGCCATCAGCCCGACCGATTTCGTGCGGCTGGTCGATGCCATCACCGTGCATTTCAGTCTGGACAATCCGGTGTGGTCGATCGAACTCGATCCGCGCACGCTGACGCAGGATTGGGGCGATGTGCTGGGCTTTGTCGGCATCACGCGGGCCAGCCTTGGGGTCCAGACCTTCTCGCCCGAATTGCAGGCCGCCATTGGCCGCATCCAGCCGGGCGAGATGATCGAGCGCGCCACCACGATGCTGCGCCGCGCGGGCGTCACCTCGCTCAACTATGACCTGATGTATGGCCTGCCGGGTCAGGATTGGGCCATGGTGGAGGAAAGCCTTGCGCGCGCCTGCGAACTGGGCGCGGATCGCATTGCGCTCTTTGGCTATGCCCACGTGCCCCACATGCTGCCGCGCCAGCGCCGGATCGATGCGCATAACCTGCCGGGTCAGGACGAGCGCTTCATGATGGCCGCGCGCGGGCATGATTACCTTGTCGATGCAGGCTATCAGCCGGTAGGCTTCGACCATTTCGCGCGGCCCGGCGATGCGATTGCGCAGGCCACCGTTGCCGGGCGCCTCCACCGCAATTTTCAGGGCTTTACCGAGGATACCGCCCCCGTGCTGGTGGGGCTGGGGGCCTCGGCCATCTCCTGCTTTCCCGACCGGATCATCCAGAACGAGAAGAACGCAGGCCGCTATCGCATGCTCCTTTCGCAGGATCGGCTGACCGGGGTTGGCGGCATCCGCCGCAGCGCCGAGGACCAAAAGCGCGGCGCGATCATCGAGGCGTTGCTGTGCCAAGGCGAGGCCGACATCGGCGGCGAACTGGCGCTGGCTTTGCGCGGTTCTCTCGCGCCCTTTGTCGAGCGGGGGCTGGCGCGGCTGGATTCGGGGCGGCTGGAGATCATGCCCGGCGGGCTGCCCTATGCGCGCACGATCGCGGCGCTGTTCGATCCCTATCGGGTGGATTCGGGTAAGAAGTTTTCTTCGGCGGTTTGATGGTTGTGTGCGGGGCAGGAATGCCTCCGGCGGGTTAAGGGCGGGGGCCCTTAACAATCCCGATAATGGGTGGCGCGATGCTGTCTGGCGTGGTTGTTGGGCGCGGGGCTAGGAATTTAAAGCCTGCGGCGCCGGTCAGCGTAACATCGCCGCGCCGCAGGCTATTTGCCCCCACAGACGCACACAGCATCGCGGCCCCAAGCACCCCAATAACGGGATTGCAAAGGGACAAGTCCCTTTGCCCGCCGGAGGCATAAATCTCCCAACGCCAAACAAAAAGATGGGCGGCATCCGCAAAGGAAACCGCCCAAGGTGGGGAGAAAGCCTTAAAGTCTGGGCAAGATTTCTTGGGAAATCCGCCGGTCTTGAGGCTGGATTAGCGAAAAGCGCCGCCCCCCACCTTGATCGTTGTCAAAACAGTATGGGCATTCTGCCCCGCTTCATGATTTTGCCCCCTGCGCCAGCTCGGCCAGAGTTTCAGGGCCGAGGACCTGGGGCAACTGGCTGGGCTGTTTCGCGCCCTTGGGATACCAGACGTAGAGCGGCACACCGGCCGCGCCATGGGCGGTCAGGTAGCGCGTGATCGCCGGATCGCGGCGGGTCCAGTCGCCCTTGAACACTTTGACGCCCGCTTTGGCGAAGGCCTCGCTTGTTTCCTTGCGTTCGATGGCGACGCGTTCGTTGACCTTGCAGGTCAGGCACCAGTCGGCGGTGAAATAGACGAACACCGGCTGTCCGCTGCCCAGCGCGGCGCCAAGGGCAGCTTCGCTGAAGGCCTGCGCGCCCAGCAGGTCGGCGCCTTCATCGCCGGGTTGCTGGATGGTGCGCGGCATGATGACGGCCGCCGCCACCGCGCCCGCCGCGATCAGGCCGATGGCCTTGACGCCGCGCCCCAGCCCCTTGCGCTGTCCATCGCCGAGCATGGCCAGTACCGCCAGCAGCACGATGGCCAGCACGAGGCAGAAGCCCGCAAAGCCATTGCCCCCCAGCCGCGAGGCCAGCCACAGCAGGCCCAGCGCCGTCAGCCCCATCGGCACCGCCATCGCGCGGCGGAACCAGTTCATCCACGCCCCCGGACGCGGCAGTGCGCGGCGCAGCGCAGGCACAAAGGCAATCGCCAGAAACGGCAGCGCAATGCCCAGACCCAGCGAGGCAAACAGCAGCATCGCCGCCGGAACCGGCAGCAGCAGCGCCGCGCCCATCGCGCTGGCCATGAACGGCCCGGTGCAGGGCGTGGCGACAAAGGCCGCCAGCAGGCCGGTGGCAAAGGCCGAGCGTGAGGAACCAGCGCCGTGTGAAGCAAAGCCCGGCACCGAAAATTCAAACAGGCCCAGCAGATTGGCCGTGATCGCCACCGCCAGCATCAGCAGCGCGGCCACCACGCCCGGCTCCTGCAACTGAAACGCCCAGCCGACCTGTTGGCCTGCGGCGCGCAGCGAGAGCAGCAGCGCGCCCAGCAGCGAGCAGGCCACAATCACGCCTGCGGAATAGAAGATACCCTCAGCGCGCGCCTCGGCCTGCGATTCGCCCGCGCGGGCCAGCGAGAGCGCCTTCAAGGAGAGGATCGGAAACACGCAGGGCATGATGTTGAGCAACAGCCCCCCCGCCAGCGCGGCAAGGATCAGCCATGGCAGGGCAGGCAATTCCGGCCCCTTGCTCTCACCCGTGGCAACGGGCTCGCCATCGGCGGGCACCGCGCCTTGCGTGGCCGAAACCTCAACCCCATCGCCCGCGCCGTTCAACCGCAGCACGCCCGAAAGATCCTTGAGCGCCCCTTGGCCTGCGCGCTTCAGGGTCACGATCAGCATGTCGCCCTTGCGCGAGAAGCTCTGCGGCGCGGCATAGGCGATGGCGTTTTCCGAGGCGGCAAAGAAATGCGGCGCCTCGACCTTGCCGCTGGCGGGAAAGGGGATGGCGAGGCGCAAAGTCTCGCCCGCAATCGCCCAATGCGCCGCTGCGCCCAAAGGCGCGGGCAATTTCGCGCGCCATGTATCAAAGCGCGGGTCGGAGGCACCCTCGGCCCCCGGCGCCGTCACCTTCAACACCGTACCCATCTCGCCCGATTCGGGCACACACATCGTATCGGTACAGGCCAGCCAGTCGGCCTTGAGCTTGAGTGCAATCTCGCTGCCCGGCTTGGCATCCGCAGGCACCGTGTAAGGCACCAGCAGCGCGAAATCGGATTGATAAACATGGTTCATCAGCCCGGAAATCAGCAGGGTTTCGGGCACAGGGTAACGCGCGACCCCCGCCTTGCCCGGCCCGGTCCATGTCAGAACCGTACCCAGCCCCGCATCGCCGGGGTTCTGCCAATAGCCGTGATAGGATCTTTCCGGCGTGAAATGGATGGCCAGCGTCACCGTGCCGCCCGGCGCCACGCCATGTTCGGCGATCAATTGCGCGGCAATATGGTTCGCGCCGGGCGCATCGGCTGCGCGCAAGGGCGAGCAAAATCCCAAAATCGCCAGCAATAGCAGGATGCCTTGCCATAAAGGCGCAACATGGCGATGCAAGGCGGGGGCGGTCATCAATCGTCTTCTCCGTCGGGGGGCAGGCTGGCTTGGGGCAAAGGTGGTTCTCGCACTTGCGAAAATCCCGCCCACGCGCCATCACCTACCCCTGCCGCCGATCGAAACATTTTGCAAGGAAAGCCCCGTGGCCCGATCCATTGCCATTTCTTATAAGTCGTCTCTTGCCGCGTTGGCGCCTTCGCTGGGGGCTGCGCTGGCCCTTGCGCTGGGCGCCGCCCCGGCCATGGCCAAGGACGCGCCCGCCGCGCCCGCCGCTGCTGATGCAACTTTGCCTGCGCCCAAGCTGATCGTCGCCATTTCGGTGGACCAGTTCAGCGCCGACCTGTTTGCCGAATATCGCGAACATTACACCGGCGGCCTTGCCCGCCTGCTGAAGGGCGCGGTGTTCCCCGCCGGTTTCCAGAGCCACGCGGCCACCGAAACCTGCCCCGGCCATTCCACGCTGATGACCGGCGTCCATCCGGCGCGCACCGGCATCATCGCCAACACCTGGATCGACCTGTCGGCCGGGCGGGCGGAAAAGAAGATTTACTGCGTCGAGGATGAGAGCAAGCCGGAAAGCTCGACCAGCAAGCCCTTCGTTTCCTCGGTGCATCTCAAGGTCCCGACGCTGGGCGAATGGGCCAAGAAGCAGTGGCCGACCAGCCGCAATGTCGCCGTTTCCACCAAGGATCGCGCCGTGGTGATGATGGGCGGGCATCAGATTGATGCGGCCTTCTGGTATGATCGCGGCGCCTATACCAGCTTTGTCGGCGCGCCATTGCCGCCCGAAGTGTTGAAATTGAACGATGGTCTCAAGGCGCTGCTGGCCAAGGGCGCGCCGGCGATGGCGGTTCCGGCATGGTGCGCCGCGCGCGATCATGCGGTGCAGGCCGGGTCGGTGACGGTGGGCACGGGGCGCTTTGTGCTGGACCCCAAGGGCAAGGTGAAGCCTGCGGACCAGCTCCGCATCTCGCCGCGCGCGGATGCCGCCACGCTCGAATTGGCGGCCTCGCTGCTTACCTCGATGAAGCTGGGCAAGGGCAGCGCGCCCGACATCCTCTCGGTCAGCCTGTCGGCCAACGATTATGTCGGCCATGCCTATGGCACCGAGGGCCTTGAAATGTGCATCCAGCAGCATGAACTGGACCAGAAGCTGGGCGCTTTCTTTGCCAAGCTGGACGCATCGGGCGTGGATTATGCGGTGATGCTGTCGGCCGATCATGGCGGGATCGACCTGCCCGAACGCCTGCGTGAACAGGGCGTGCCGGAGGCCGCGCGCGGCGATGCGGCGCTCAGCGGCGAGGTGCTGGGCCGCGCGATTGCCGCCGAACTGGGCATCACCAAGCCGCTGCCCGCGTGCAACCCCGGCCCGGATGTGGCGGGCAATATCATCTGCAGCGACGGCGTTGGCGGCGATTACTGGATCAGCCCGCAACTGACGCCCGACGAACGCGCCAAGGTCAGCGAGAAGCTGGTCGCCCGTTTGAAGACCCATCCGCAGGTGGAAGCGGTGTTCACCGCCGATGAAATCGCCGCGACCCCCTATCCCCATGGCCATCCGCAGGACTGGAGCCTGATCCAGCGCATGCGCGCCTCGTTCGACCCCACCCGTTCGGGTCAGGTCTATGCCTCGCTGCATCGCGCCATTGTCCCCATTCCCAAGGCCGGGCCGGGCTATGTCACCACCCATGGCAGCGTGTGGGACTATGACCGCCGCGTACCGATGATCTTCTGGCGCAAGGGCATGAAGGGCATGGAGCAGCCCCAGCCGGTCGAAACGGTGGATATTGCCCCCACGCTTGCCTCATGGATCGGCCTCAAAGTGCCCGAAGGCGCGTTTGACGGACGCTGCCTTGATGTTGACGGTGGCCCTGCGGACACTTGCCGCTGAGGCATAACAGGCGTAGCGGGATGGCATGAACAGCCATCCCGACTCCGCGTGCCTTTTGCCGTCCAAAGATCTGGTTATTCTGGGGGGCGGCCTTGTCGGCATGACGCTGGCGCTGGCCGCGGCGAAACAGGGCATCACCTCGCATGTGGTCGAGCGGGAGGACCCCGCCGATCTGACCGCTGAGGGCGTCGATGGGCGCGCCTCGGCCATCAGCGCGGCAAGCTGGAATCTGTTTGCCAATATCGGGCTTGGCGATGTCTTGGCGCCGCTCGGCTGCCCGATCGACGCGATTGCCGTGACCGATCAGCACAAGCCGGGCCGCATCGATTTCCGCCCCAAGGCCGACGAGGGCACGCTGGGCCGGATGTATTCCAATCGCGATATCCGCCTCGCCTTGTTCGAGGCCGCGCGACATGAACCCAATATCGCATGGCATACCAAAGCCGATGTGGTGAAGCGCGAGCGTGGCCCCCATGGCGTTTCGGCCACGCTTTCGGATGGCAGGGTGCTGCGGGGCAATCTGCTGGTGGGCGCGGAAGGGCGCCGCAGTCCCACGCGCGAGGAGGACGGCATCGGTCTGGTCGCATGGGATTATCACCATACCGCCATCGTGACGGCGTTGGCCCATGACCGGCCGCATGACAATGTGGCTTGGGAAATCTTCTATTCGGCCGGGCCGTTCGCGCTTTTGCCGCTGCTGGACCTGAAAACCCCCACCGCCTCGGGCCGGGTGCATCGCAGCGCGCTGGTCTGGACCGTGCCTTCCAGGGATGCCGCCGGGGTCAAGGCGATGTCGGACGCCACATTTATCGCCGAGATCGAAAAGCGGATGGAAGGGATGTTCGGCGGGATCGAATTGATCGCGCGGCGCATGGCCTATCCGCTGACTTATCAGAACGCCACGCGCATCGTGGGCGACCGTCTGGCGCTGGTGGGCGATGCGGCGCATGGGATGCACCCGATCGCGGGCCAAGGGCTCAATCTTGGCCTGCGCGATGTGGGCGCCCTGGTCGAGGTCTTGACCGAGAGCATGCGCCTTGGGCTGGAGCCGGGCGATGCGCAGGTGCTCAAGCGCTATGAAAACTGGCGCGCGCTGGACAATTTCACGACGATGAGCGTGATGGACGGCATCGTGCGCCTGTTTGGCGTGCCGGGCCGCACGGCCAGCGCGGTGCGGCGGCTTGGCATGGGCGCGGTGCAGCGGATGCCAAGCCTGAAAACCTTCTTCATGAACGAGGCACGCGGCCTTTCGGGCCAGCTCCCCAATCTGCTCCGCTAAGGCTTTGGCGTAGTCGAGGCTGCCTCGGACGCCTGAACCGCAGGCGCCTGAGCGGCTGAAATCTGCCCCGCTGGAACCTGTGCCGGCCCGGCGAGCGGGCTGGCCTGATCGATCAACCGCCCCTGACCATCGCGCAGCCCTTTGGGTTCGAGCAGCGCAGAGGTGTCGAGCGCATCCAGCGCATGCATCGCGGCGGCATAGCGCTGGGCGTCGGCAATCCAGCCCTGCGCCGCCTTGGCGCCGGGCAACAGGCGCACGTCGGCAATCGCATCCTCGATCCGCCCCTCGCGCAGGCACAGGCGCGCGTGATCCAGGCGGACCTTGGGATCGGGCGCGGCCGGGCGCGTCTCGCTGTGCAGCACGAACAGGCCCGACAGATCGCGGGTAACCTTGGCCCAGGTCCCTTGCTGCTCGTCCGGGCCGGTCAGTTGCGGGGCCAGCACGTCAAGCTGGGCCGAGAGCCGATCCTGCGTGATAGGCGCACGGCCAAAGGCAATCACGCCATTGACCACCTGCGGCAAGGCCTCGCCAAAGCGGATGCGCAATTGCCCCTCCAGATAGCCGAGCGGCGTGCCCCGCTCGATGGCGCGGCGCGTGGCGATGGAAACCAGCAGCGCCTCGGCCCGACCCGCCTGACCGCTGGCCAGCGCGGCTTGCGTTTCAATGGCGTGCAGCTTTTGATCGAGGGCGGCGATGCGCGCATTGAGCTGCGCCTCGTTCAGCGGGGCGAGGGCGGGGGGCTCGGCGCCCATCATCGGCACAATGCCATGGCGCATCCAGCCCAATTGCCACCCGGCAAAGCCCGTCACCCCGGCGCCCAGCGCAAAGACCACCGCAAAAGCGACAGCGCGCCCGGCGCAGCCCGCCCGCTTTGCGGCGCGCGGCTGATTGGGATATTCCTCGTTCATTGTCCGGCCAGACCCCCATCTAAACCAGTGGCATCTACACCGGTCTCAGTCTGGCACGTTTGCCGCGCCAAAGCCAGCATGGCGGCATCGCCGGGCGCCTGGGCGGTCAACACATCGCGCCAGCCGCCCGTTTCATCGCAGATTTGCGTGACGCGCGGCCCGATGGTGATCGCCGTGATGCGCGAGCGCGACAGGCCCAGCCGCGCGCATTCGGCGATGAAATGGCGCGCAGCCGCCCCGGAATGCAGCATCACGATCAGCCCCGGCAGCGCCGCCACCCCCATCAGCCGCGCCAGTTCCACCGGCATGGGCGCAGGTAGGCTGGCATAGACCACCCGCTCTTCAACCGTCACGCCGGGGGGAGGGCACAGCGCCACCCGCTCCTCGCCCGAGAGGCGCAGCAGGCGGGCATGATCGCCAACCTTGTCGAGCACGTCCTGAAGCCCGCCGCTTCCCTGAGCTGCGATCGAAAAACCATGGGAAAGCGCGGCCTGTGTGGTGACATCGCCCACGCAATAGGTTGGCTTGCCCGCATAGGCGTTCAACCCCTCGCCGCCATGGCGCAGCGCGTTGGCGCTGCCCAGCAGGAGGGCGTCGAAGGCATCGGGCGAGGGCGCATCCCAGGCGCGCGCCACCGTGTGGAACAAAGGAAAAGCATAGGCATCCAGCCCCAAGGCCGCTGCGGCCTGCAACGATGCGCTGGCGCCCGGTTCGGGGCGCAGGATCACGATGGGGGGATTCATGAGGGCGTAGCGGCTCCGGAAAAATGCATGGCAATCGTTTCAGGCGCCCGTGACAAAAGATCGGCGGCCAGAGCCGCAATCGGGCCATGGTCGAGCGGGGCAAAACCGGTCTGTCCGTCGATTCGGTCCGCGCCATCGGGGCTGAACAGGCTTGCTATCAGATGCCAGCTGCCGGAATCCTGAACGGTGCGCACGGCAATGGCCGAATGGCATGTGCCGCCAAGCCCCGCCAGAAAGGCCCGCTCGGCCAGCACGGCGATACGGCTTTCGGCATGGTCAATGGCGGAGAGGAGCGCGCGCGTGGCGGCGTCATTGCTGCGGCACTCGATAGCGATCGCCCCCTGACCCGGCGCGGGCAGCCACACATCGGGCTCCAGCGGCGTGCCCGCACTGGCCTGATCCAGCCGGTTGAGGCCCGCCATGGCCAGCAGCGTGGCATCGGCCTCGCCCGCGGCCAACTTGCCAAGGCGTGTGGCGACATTGCCGCGAAAGGGCACGATTTTCAGATCAGGCCGCAGATTGAGCGCCTGGGCCGCCCGGCGCGGCGCGCTGGTGCCCAGCCGCGCCCCATGGGGCAGGGCCGCGATGCTGGCCGCGCCCACCAGACAGTCGCGCACATCCTCACGCGGGAGAATCGCCGCGATGGTCAGCCAGTCGGGACGGATGGTTTCCACATCCTTCAAACTGTGGACCGCAAAATCGATCACGCCCTCGTGCAGCCACAGGTCGAGCTCTTTGGTCCACAGCGCCTTGCCGCCGACATCAGCCAACGGGCGGTCGAGGATTTTGTCGCCGCTGGCCGTGACGGGCACGATTTCCACAAGGCTTTCGTCCCAGCCATGGGCGGCGCAAAGCCGGGCGCGGGTCTCGTGGGCCTGCGCCATGGCGAGGGGGGAGGCACGGGTGCCGAGGCGCAAAATGCGGATTTGGGTTTCTGGTGATTCAGGCATGGTGGGTTGTGCTAAACTGCAATCTCGCTAAGGGGAAGCGCAGAACGCGCGATGTTGTGCAGCGCGTGACGCGCAGACGCATGAGGACGGGTGGCCAAGCCCTTGAAGATTATTCTGGGTATCGAATCATCCTGCGATGAAACCGCGGTGGCGCTGGTCACCGATGGGCGAGTGATTCTGGCCCAGCGCATCGCCAGTCAGGATGAGGAGCACCGCCCCTATGGCGGCGTGGTGCCCGAGATTGCCGCGCGCGCCCATGCCGAAAGGCTGGCGCCGATGGTCGAGGCAACGCTGGCGGATGCGGGGCTGGGGCTGGGCGATGTCGATGCGATTGCGGCCACGGCGGGGCCGGGGCTGATCGGCGGGGTGATGGTCGGGCTGGTCACGGCCAAGGCGCTGGCGATGGCGGCGGACAAGCCGCTGCTGGCGATCAACCATCTCGAAGGCCACGCGCTGTCGCCGCGACTGGCCGATGCTGATCTGGCCTATCCCTATTTGCTCCTGCTGGTCAGCGGGGGGCATTGCCAATTGCTGCGCGTCAATGGCGTTGGCGATTACACCCGCCTTGCCACCACCATCGACGATGCGCTGGGCGAGGCCTTTGACAAGACCGCCAAGGTGCTTGGTCTTGGCTATCCGGGCGGGCCTGCGGTCGAAAGGCTGGCGCTGGAGGGGGATCCGCGCGCTGTGCCTCTGCCGCGCCCGTTGCTGGGCGGGGCAGAGCCGCATTTTTCCTTTGCGGGCCTGAAAAGCGCGGTGCTGCGCGCCTATGAAACGGGCCAATATTCCAAGGCTGATCTGGCGGCCAGTTTTCAGCAGGCCGCTCTGGATTGCGTGGTGGACCGCACGCGGCGCGCAATGGCGGCGGCGGGCGATGTGACCGCGCTGGTCGTGGCGGGCGGGGTTGCGGCCAACAAGGCGGTGCGCGGCGCGCTCGAAGGGCTGGCGGCGGGGGCGGGCTTGCGTTTTGTCGCGCCGCCGCTGAAGCTGTGCACGGATAATGCCGCGATGATCGCCTGGGCGGGGGTTGAACGATTCGCGCTGGGGATCAACGATCCGCTCGATTTTGCCGCAAGGCCGCGCTGGCCGCTGGATCCCGATGCCGCCCCTGCGCGAGGGGCGGGGGTGAAGGCGTGAGCGCGGTTGGTATCATTGGCGCGGGAGCCTGGGGCACCGCTCTGGCGCAAATGGTGGCCAGCGATGGCACCCCCGCGATCCTTTGGGCGCGCGAGGCCGCGTTGGTCGAGGAAATCAACACGCGCCGGACCAACGCCACCTATCTGCCCGGCGCAACCATTGCAAAGCCCGTGCGCGCGACCTGCGATATGGGCGAACTGGCGGATCTCTCGACGATCCTGGTGGTCTGCCCGGCGCAGTTCATGGGCGGTGTGCTGGCGGGGCTGCCCGATGGCGCCCATGATGTTCAGCGCGATCTGGTGCTGTGCTCGAAGGGGATCGAGGCGGGCACGGGACGGTTGATGGCCGATGTGGCCGCCGCCATTCAGCCATCGGCGCAGATCGCGGTCATGTCCGGCCCGACCTTTGCGCGTGAGGTGGCGATGGGATTGCCCACCGCGATCACGCTGGCCTGTGCGGGCGGCGAGGAGCAATGGCGGCGCCTTTCGCCAGTCATCGCCCGTGCAGCTTTCCGCCCGTATTACTCGCCCGATGTGGTCGGCGCCGAGATCGGCGGGGCGGTGAAGAATGTGTTGGCGATTGCATGCGGCGTGGTGGAAGGTCTGGGGCTGGGCGAGAATGCGCGCGCGGCGCTGATCGCGCGCGGCTATGCCGAGATGCTGCGTTTCGGGGTGGCGCGCGGGGCGCGGGCCGAAACGCTCTCGGGCCTGTGCGGCCTTGGCGATCTCATCCTGACCTGCGCCAGCACGGCCAGTCGCAATTATTCACTTGGCAAGGCGCTGGGCCAAGGGCAGAGCGCGTCAGAGGCTCTGTCGGGGAAATCGAGTGTTGCGGAGGGTGCGCACACGGCTCCGGTTCTGGCGGATCTGGCCCGGCGGGCCGGGATCGCCATGCCGATTGTTGATGCCGTCTGCCGGTTGCTTACGGGGAAAGCGCCGGCGGGGGCGGTGGTATCGGATCTGTTGGCAAGGCCCTTGAAGGCCGAACTGGCGGACCCATCCGAGCCGGGGGATGATACCCCGGCGCACGGGAGTTTTGCTTGAGTCAACCTGTTGCCCTTCCCCTGACCGATGCGGCCGCCCCGGGTGCCGCGTCCGGCGCCGCGCTGGACGAAGTGGTCAATCGCGATCTCAACACGCTGGCCAAAGGCGGGCGGACCAATTTCTTTGGTTTCCTGCTGCGCCTTGCCGCGCGCCTGCCGTTTCTGTTCATTGCCGGGCGGCTGTATGGGGCCGATGCGCTGGGTCGGTTTGCCTCGGCGCTGGTGGTGATCGAACTGGCCTCGCAGCTCTGCACGCTGGGGCAAAAGCGCGGGATCGCGCAAAGATTGTCCGATGACGATCGCGATGCGGCCCATGTGATCGCCGATGGCGTGGTGCTGACGGTGTTGATCGCGCTGCCCGTTACGGTGGGGCTGTTTCTCTTTCCATGGCCGATGTTTCCCTCGGGCGAATATTCCGCATGGGATCGCTGGCTGGTGCTGGCCGTGGCGCCCACGGCGCTGACCGATATTGCGTTGGCCGCGCTGGCCTATCGCTTTGACGTGGGCGCGACGGTGCGGGCGCGGTCTGTGATCGAGCCATGGACGCTGTCGATCGCGGCGGGCCTGTTCTGGGCGGCGGGCAAATGGGGTGGCACGCATGGTTGGTGGACCCATCTGGGTGCCAGCGGTCTGACGCTGTCCTATGTGGTGTCGGTGGTGGCCGCGATGCTCTCGGCGGCGCTGCCGCTACTGCGATCCTATGGCATGCCGCGCGATTGGACGCCCCATCCGCTGCGGATCGGGCGTCTGGCGCTCAACACCATGCCGTTGGCCGTGGCCGATGCGGTGGAATGGGGCACGCGGCGTATCGACATTGCCATTCTTGGCATGTTTGCCACGCCCACATCGGTCGGCGTTTATTATGTGGCGCAGCAGGTGGCCAGCCTGCCGCAAAAGCTGAAAACCAGTTTCGAGCCGATCCTTGGGCCAGTCATCACGCGCAATCTGAAGGAAGGCAATCTGGAGGCGATTGCCAAACAGGTCTGTCAGGTGGGTTTCTGGATCACGGCGGCGCAGGCGGGCATTGCGCTGGCGCTGGGTATTCCGGGCGACGGGGTGCTGGGGCTGGTCGGGCCGCAATTTACCGGCGGGATGCTGGCGCTGGCTTTCCTGCTGGGCGCCGAGGTCTGCGCCGCGCCTGCGGTGGTCAGCGAGGCCGCGCTGATCTATATCGCCCCCTTGCGCAACCTGTGGCTTTCGCTGGCCACGATCGGGCTTCAGGCGATCTTTACGCTGGCGGGCATGCTGGTGGCGGGCGGTTTCTATTTCGACGAGATGGATCAGGCGGCCTCGGCGGCGGGCGCGTTGATGGTCACGCTTTCCATCGCCAGTCTGGTCAAGTCGCGGCTGCTGCAATGGCATCTGGGCTATAAGGTCGAGACGCTGCGCTGGTCGCTGTTCGTGGCGGGGGTGGCGGCGGGCGCGCTGGGCTGGGCGGTGGTGCGGTTTTTGCCCGAATGGGCGCAGATTGCGCTGGGCATTCCGGCGATTCTTGGGCTTTATTGTCTGGTCATCTGGCGGCTGGGCTTTGGCCCGGCAGACCGTTTGCTGTTTCGCCGCCAAAAGGGCGAACAGGCCGCGTAACGAATTGATGGTGTGAGGCGTTTTGATGGTTGAGTTGTTCCAGTCCTATCCTCTGGCCATTGCCGGCGCGCTGGTTCTGCTGGCGCTGCTGGCGGGCCTGCTGCTGCGCCGGGGCAAGACGACGCGCGAACGGCATCGCGCGCCCGATGCGATGGACGAAGGCGTCGGCCCCGCCCAGCGCAATTCCGCGCTGATCAATGCGCCAAGCGCGGCATCGCAGGTGTCGTTGCGCGCGGCAGAACCGGCAGCCGATGTCGCGGTCAAGGTTGAACCCCAAGCCGAGGTGGAATCCGATGCCTTTGGCGATCTGGCCGCAGCCGTGGCCGCGCAGGAGGCCGCCACCCAGAGCGACGATCTGACCCGCATCAAAGGTTTGGGACCGAAACTGAAGGCCCGCCTCGCCGAACTGGGCGTGGTCAGCTTTGCCCAGATCGCAGGGTGGAGCGAGGCCGATATTGTGGCCATCGATGCCCAGTTGGGGACTTTCGCAGGCCGGGCCACGCGCGATCAATGGGTGGCGCAGGCGCAGTTTCTGGCCAGCGGCGATATTGCCGGGTATGAGGCGAAGTTCGGGAAATTGTGATTTTTCGGGTTTGATGCCTCCGGCGGGTTAAGGGCGGGGGCCCTTAACAATCCCGGGAATGGGGCGGTGCTGGGTTTTCCGACGGGGTGCTGTGATCCGCGTGATTTATTGCCTGCGGCGCTGGGCGTGGCGCTGATTGGCGCCGCAGGCTTTCCAATCAAAACATTGCGTCCGATACCCGAGGCCGAGCTAATAGCGCAACGCCGACAATAACGGGATTGCAAAGGGCCCCCGCCCTTTGCCCGCCGGAGGCACCCTAACGCCTCACTTCCCCCACTTCTTCTGCACCTTGCCATAGCGCGTCTTGCGCGTCCCCGGTTTGCCCTCATTTGATCGCCCGACGATCGGCGCCTTGCGCTCGCCCTCGGGCAGGCCAAGCTCAGTCGCCTCAAGTCGCCGGATTTCATCGCGGAGCCGCCCTGCTTCCTCAAACTCAAGGTCAGCCGCGGCAGTGCGCATCCGCTTTTCGAGGTCCTCGATATAGGCGCGCAGGTTGTGGCCAACGAGGTTGTTGACGCCATCATCCTCGATATCGACCAGCACGCCATCGCGCGATGCGGTGTCGGCGACGATGTCGTGGATGTTGCGCTTGATGGTCTGGGGCGTGATGCCGTGGGCCTCGTTATAGGCCTGCTGCTTGGCGCGGCGGCGGTCGGTTTCGGCGATGGCGCGTTCCATGCTGCCGGTCATGCGGTCGGCATAGAGGATGACGCGGCCATCGACATTGCGCGCCGCGCGGCCGATGGTCTGCACCAGCGAGGTTTCGGAGCGCAGGAAGCCCTCCTTGTCCGCGTCGAGGATGCAAACCAGCCCGCATTCGGGAATATCCAGCCCTTCGCGCAGCAGGTTGATGCCGATCAGCACATCATAGACGCCGAGCCGCAGGTCACGGATCAGTTCGATACGTTCGAGCGTTTCCACGTCGCTGTGCATATAGCGGACCCGAACGCCCGCCTCATGCATGAACTCGGTCAGATCCTCGGCCATGCGCTTGGTCAGCGTGGTTACCAAAGTGCGATAGCCGTTGGCGGCGGTCTTGCGGCATTCCTCGATGCAATCCTGCACCTGATCCTCGACCGGGCGGATTTCGACCGGGGGGTCGATCAGGCCGGTAGGGCGGATCACCTGTTCGGCAAAGGTGCCGCCTGACTCCTCCATCTCCCACGAACCCGGCGTGGCCGAAACCGCCACCGTTTGCGGGCGCATCGCATCCCATTCGTTGAAACGCAGCGGGCGGTTGTCGATGCAACTGGGCAGGCGAAAGCCATATTCGGCGAGGGTAATTTTGCGCCGGTGGTCGCCTCGGGCCATCGCGCTGATTTGCGGCACGGTCTGGTGGCTTTCGTCCACAAACAGCAAGGCATTGTCGGGCAGATATTCGAACAGGGTCGGCGGGGGCTCGCCCGGCAGGCGGCCCGAGAGGAAGCGCGAGTAATTTTCGACGCCTGCGCACGAACCTGTGGCCGCGATCATCTCAAGGTCGAAATTGGTGCGCTGCTCCAGCCTTTGCGCCTCTAGCAATTTGCCTTCCGCGTTCAACTCTTCCAGCCGCACCTGCAGCTCGAAACGGATCGCCTCCATCGCCTGCTTCATCGTCGGGCCGGGGGTGACGTGGTGCGAATTGGCGTAAACGCGGATCTTGTCCAGTTTCGCTCCCGCCTTGCCGGTCAACGGATCGAATTCGCTGATCGCCTCGACCTCATCGCCGAAAAAGCTGATGCGCCAGGCGATATCTTCATAGTGGCTGGGGAAGATTTCCAGATTGTCGCCGCGCACGCGGAAGGTGCCGCGCGCAAAAGCCACCTCGTTGCGCTTGTACTGCATGGCGACCAGCTTGCGGATGATCTCGCCCTGATCCTGCGATTCCCCGACTTTCAGGTCAAAGATCATCGCGGCATAGGTTTCCACCGAGCCGATGCCGTACAGGCAGGACACCGAGGCGACAATGATCACATCATCGCGTTCGAGCAGCGCGCGCGTGGCCGAGTGGCGCATCCGGTCGATGGCCTCGTTAACGCTCGATTCCTTTTCGATATAGGTGTCCGAGCGCGCGACATAGGCTTCGGGCTGATAGTAATCGTAATAGGAGACGAAATATTCCACCGCATTGTCGGGGAAGAAGCTCTTCATCTCGCCATACAATTGCGCGGCCAGAATTTTGTTGGGGGCCAGAATCAGCGCCGGCCGCTGGGTGGCCTGAATGACCTGCGCCATGGTAAAGGTCTTGCCCGAACCCGTAACGCCCAGCAGAACCTGCGTTTTGTCGCCGCTCTCGATGCCCTGCACCAATTCGGCAATCGCCGTGGGCTGGTCGCCGCTGGGCGTGTAATCGCTGATGATGCGCAGCGGCGGGCTGCCCTCGGCCTTGGGCGGGCGGGCAGGGCGATGCGGGACAAAGGTGCCCTCGGTGTCGGGTTCGGAAAGACCCCGGCGGATGATGAGTTCGGCCATGCCCCATGTATGGGCGTTCGCGATGCGTTCTGCAAGGGTGGGGGCCACAACAGTGCCCGCAAGTACACGGCGCGGCGGACTTTAAAGGCAAAACCGCGCTTGTCTATACACCGCTATTTTTTCTTTCGCATACGCAGCAAGGCGCTTGGCAATGGCACAAGTTTGTTGCAGCTTGAGCCGAGATAACCGGCCGTGGGTGTTCGAGCCGGATAGTATTCAAGGGGTGTTCTATGCCATCCACCACGATCTCGTCCTATGACGAGATGCTCGATGCCGAGGGGAATGTACGCCCCGCCTATGCCGGCTATCGCGAGTGGTATCAGGCCCAAAGTCCCAAGTGGCTGGAGAAACAGGGCAAGAACGCCGAGGATGTGTTTCGCCGCACCGGCATCACCTTCAATGTCTATGGCGAGGATGCCGGGCAGGAGCGCCTGATCCCCTTTGACATGATCCCGCGCATCATCACGGCGGATGAATGGAAGAAATTGTCGCGCGGGATTGACCAGCGGGTGCGTGCGCTCAACGCTTTCCTCCACGACCTGTATCACAAGCGCGAGATTGTGAAGGCGGGCAAGCTGCCCGAACGCCTGCTGGCCCAGAACGAGGCCTTTTTGCCAGAAATGGTGGGCTTTACGCCGCCGGGCGGGGTGTACACCCATATCGTGGGCATCGACCTTGTACGCACCGGCCCCGATGATTTCATGGTGCTGGAGGATAATGCGCGCACGCCTTCGGGCGTCTCCTATATGCTGGAGAACCGCGAGACGATGATGGCGATGTTCCCCGACCTGTTCACCAAGGTCGCGGTGCAGCCGGTGTCGGATTATCCGCGCGCACTGGCCCGGTCGCTGGCCGCCTGCGCGCCGCCCGCGGCCCAAGGGAGCGACCGGCCGGTGCTGGCGGTGCTGACGCCGGGCATCTACAATTCGGCCTATTACGAACATGCTTTCCTGGCCGATCAGATGGGCGCCGAACTGGTCGAGGCGGGCGATCTGCGGGTGGTTGATGGCCGCGTCTGTATGCGCACCACACGCGGGTGGCGGGCGATCGACGTGCTTTATCGCCGGGTGGACGACAATTTCCTCGATCCGCTGACCTATAATCCCGACTCGATGCTGGGCGTGGCGGGCATCATGGATGTCTATCGCGCAGGGGGCATCACTATCGCCAATGCGCCCGGCACCGGCATTGCCGATGACAAGGCGATCTACAGCTTCATGCCCGAGATCGTCGAGTTCTATACCGGCGAAAAACCGATCCTGAAGAATGTGCCGACATGGCGGTGCAGCGAGGCTGACGCGCTGGCCTATGTGCTCGATCACCTGCCCGAACTGGTGGTGAAGGAGGTGCATGGCAGCGGCGGTTATGGCATGTTGATCGGGCCGACCAGCAGCAAGGGAGAAATCGCCGCCTTTGAAAAGAAGCTGCGCGCCAACCCGGACAATTACATCGCCCAGCCCACGCTTTCGCTCTCCACCGTGCCGATCTTTACCAAGGCGGGACTGGCCCCGCGCCATGTCGATCTGCGGCCCTTCGTGCTGGTTTCGCCCCATGGCATCAATATCACGCCGGGCGGCCTTACCCGCGTGGCGCTCAAGAAAGGCTCGCTGGTGGTCAATTCGTCGCAGGGCGGGGGCACCAAGGACAGCTGGGTTCTGGCGGAATAAGGGATAGGATATGTTGGGACGTTCCGCCTGGGGCATTTTCTGGATGGCGCGATATTTGGAGCGCGCCGAAAACACCGCACGCTTGCTGGACGCGGGTTTCCGCATGGCGCTGACGCGCGGCAATATGGTGGCCAGCGATGAATGGCGCTCCGTGCTGGTCACGCTGGGCATGGATGATGGTTATACCGGCGATATGTCGGGGCCGGCCATCACCAACTGGCTGCTGCGCGGCGCGGGCAATTCGGGCAGCGTGCTGGCCATGATGGAGGCCGCGCGCACCAACGCGCGCATGGTGCGTACCGCCATCACCCGCGAGGTCTGGGAAGTGACCAATGAGAGCTGGATGCAGCTTCAGGCGCTGCTGGCCAAGCCGGTCAAGGAAGCCGATCTGGGGCATGTCCTCGACGTTATCCGCCGTCAGGCCACCAGCGTGCGCGGCGCGATGGAAGGCACGATGCTGCGCAATGACATTTTCAACTTTGCCCGCATCGGCACCCATCTGGAGCGGGCCGACAATACGGCGCGCATTCTGGACGTGAAATACCATGTGCTGCTGCCCTCGGCCGCATGGGTGGGGTCGCGGCTGGACAATGCGCAATGGGAAATGGTGCTGCGCAGCGTCGCGGGCGAGCGGGCGTTCCGCTGGCTGCATGCAGGGGCGCTCGATCCCAAGGGGATTGCCCAGTTCCTGATCCTTGACGGACGTTTCCCGCGCAGTCTGGCCTATTGCCTGCGCAAGCTGACCAGCAATATGGAATGGCTGTGCCGCGATTATCATCAGGAAACGGCGGCCTATCGCATGCAGAAAGAGGCCTGCGACAGGTTGAGCAAGACCACGATCACCGAAATTTTCGAGCATGGCCTGCATGAATTCATCACCGAATTTCTCGCGACCAACCGGCTGGTGGCCGATGCCATCGCCGCCGATTACCGTTTCACCGAATAGGCCCGGAGCCAGCTTATGCGCATCTCGATCCAGCACCAGACGCATTACCGCTTTGACCAGCCGGTCTGGCATGGAGTGCAGCGCCTGCGCCTGACGCCGCGCGATTGCGCGATGCAAAAGGTGCTGGGCTGGCAATTGTCGGTCCAGGGCGGGGCGATCGAATGCTCGTATGAGGATCACAACCGCAATCTCGTCTCGCTGATCTCGCTGGGCACGGGCAATGGCGAGATCACGATCACCGGCCAGGGCATGATCGAAACCTATGACAAGGCGGGCGTGGTGGGCGCGCATACCGGATTCATGCCGCTGTGGCGGCTGGCCAACCCCACCGAATTGACGAAGCCCGGGCCGAAGATCAGCGCTCTTGCCGCCAAATTCAGCAATGACGGCAGCAATACGATTGCCGTGCTGCACGATCTGATGGCGGCGGTGAACAAGGCGGTGGTCTATGAAGTGGGCCAGACGGGCGCGGCCACCACGGCCGAGACGGCCTTGGCCACGGGCAAGGGCGTGTGTCAGGATCATGCGCAGGTGTTCATCGCGGTGGCGCGGCTGATGGGTCTGCCCGCGCGCTATGTCTCGGGCTATCTGGTGATCGAGGGGCGCGTGGATCAGGATGCGGGCCATGGCTGGGCCGAGGTGCATGTGCCGGGGCTGGGCTGGGTCGGCTTTGATGCGGCCAATGACACCTGCCCGGATGACACCTATGTCCGGCTGGCCGTGGGCGCGGATTACCGCGACGCCGCACCTGTCACCAGCATGGCGCAGGGCGGCGGGGCGGCGGTCCTGTCTGTGGCGGTTCAGGTGTCTCAGCAGCAAGTGGTCGAACAGTAAGCCTTTCCCGCATGGCGGCCTAAAGGAGCCTACGCAGGGGAGCGGTGACGGGATGCTTGGCATTTTGCCGTAGGGTGAGCAATGCGGCCATCTCCGCTTGACGCGGAGGTCTAATTTTGTGCAACCGCAAACTTAGGGATTCGCGCGGGGTTCGCCGCCAAAAGGGGAAGAAAGTGACCTACTGTGTTGGCATGATGCTGGATGCCGGGCTGGTGTTGATGAGCGACACCCGCACCAATTCGGGCGTCGACAACATCTCGACCTTTCGCAAACTGTTTCACTGGGAAGTACCGGGCGAGCGGGTTGTGGCGTTGATGACCAGCGGAAATCTGGCGACAACACAGGCGGTTGTGTCCAAGATCGAAGAGCGCTTCAAGCTGCCCAGCGAGCGGCACAATTGCGTGCTGGAAGCCTCGACCATGTTTCAGATGGCGGGCATCGTGGGCAAGACGCTGCGCGAGACGATTGCCGAGCGGGATGCCGATGTCGGCCCGCAGGCGGCGGGGCAATTTGGCGCGACGCTGATTCTGGCCGGACAGATCGAGGGGCAGGAACCGCGCCTGTTCCTCATCTATCCGGAAGGCAATTTCATCGAGGCCACGCTCGACACGCCCTTTTTCCAGATTGGCGAGACGAAATATGGCCGCCCGATCATCCTGCGCGGCTATGATCGCACCATGAGCTTTGAAGACGCGGTCAAATTGCTGATGGTCAGCTTTGACTCCACGCTCAAGGCCAATCTTTCGGTGGGTATGCCGCTGGATTTGCTGGTGATCGGGCGTGATGATCTGGGCATCAAATATCAGCGCCGGATCGAGGGTAACGATTCTTGGTATCGCGTCATCTCGGCCAGTTGGAGCGACAGCCTGAAGGCCGCGCTGGACGGCCTGCCCGACTATCCTTTCCATATCGCGCAGGGCTGATCTCTATTTCCGGCAGGCGCGTTATTTCCGGCAGGCTCCTGCTGATTTCAACGCCGCGCTCAATTCCGTGCTGGCCAGACGCACGCGCATCGCGCCAAATTCGCGGCCCAATTGCGCGCTGGCCCCGGTGGGGTCGCCCGAATAGCCCAGCGCATTGACCGGCCCGTTGCCGTCATTGTCGATCGTGCCGGGCAGATAGGGGCCGGGACGCACCAGCGAGGGATCGACCGCCAGCGTTTCAGACGTGTCCCACAATCCGCCATGGCCGCCCGCCACCTTGCCCTCGGCGCGGATGGCGGCCTCTATCTCGCGGCGGGCGCGGGTATAGCCGTCGGAAATGTAGAAGACCTGCGCGCCCTTGTCGGCAAATTCGGCGTTCAGTTTTGCCGCCACATCGGCCAGCGGTTTCTGACTGGGGCCATGCTCGCTCATCAGCGCGACGCGGCGAAAGCCGCCGTTGATGAGGCTGCGCGCGACCTCTTCGTTGACGGCGGCAAAGGTCTCGGGGCGCAGGCTGATCGTGCCGGGAAAGGGTGTCATGTAGGGCGGGTTGGGCGCGTAATGCAGCACCGGCGCGATCAGCGCATCGCCCACCTTGCGCGCAATCGCCTCGCCATAGGCGCGCACGCGGGCGCCATGTTTGCCCAGCGCCAGGTAGGGGCCGGTCTCCTCGGTGCCGCCGCTGAACACGATGACCACCGGGCAACCCTTGTCGATCCGCGCTTTCAATTCGGTGGTGGTATAATCATCCAGCCACACACTGGCAGGGCGCGGAATGATGCGCGGGGCGGCATAAGCGCCGGGCGCGGAGGCCAGCAGGCCCAGCGCGCAGGCCCAGCGCCGCGCGGCGAATGACAGACGAAACATCGCTAAAACCCTCCCGAAATCGGGTTCAGATTGAAGCGCGGCCCCCCATTGTCAAGGCAGACGAAGGTAAACGCCTATCCCGTTCAATGACAGATCCCGTTGTTGGTCAGATCCACATGCAAATGATTGCGGTGGGCGGCGTTGAAATCCGGCCCCAGGGTCGTGCCAAAGCGGCGGCAGGCCGATTGATGAACGGTGCGCAGAAAGTCGCGCTCGGCCGGATCGGGCGAATTCCAGCCGTTCAGCACGGTGATTCGCCGCCCGTCGGCCAGCACGAAGGCGGCCACATCGATGGCATTGCCAGTGGCATGGGCGCTGCGCCTGTCGGTGCCCGCCACGTTGCGGCAACTGTAGCTGCCCATGGTTTCGATCCGCACCAGCGGGCTGCCCAGAATGGCGCGGGCGGCGCGGTCCACCCCGAATCGCGCCCATCCGGCAAAGGTGTTGGCCAGCGGGCAAGTGACCGGGCCAAGGTTTGTGATGTTGAACGATTGGCTGTCGCCCGACAGGCTGGCCAGACGCACGGCGTTGAAGGTGGCGCAGCCCGCGCCGTAATATTGGTCGGGCAGGGGGGTAAAGCCGGCCGCCTTGGCGCCAAGGTCCGACAGGCATTGCCCCTCGTCCGGGCGGATGGGCTGATAGGCGATGACGGTCTGGGGCCGGGCGCGGTGGGGCGCCTCGGGAATGGCCCCGCCGCATCCGCCCAGCACCATGCTCAGGACGAGGCTGACCAGCAGTGATGGACGGGGCTTGTGTTCCATATGGCGTTATGAACCCTGTGGCTGCCAGACCTATGTAATGTTGCGTGGTTAAAGCGAGGTATATCATCGATTTGAACGGGTCGACGTTGACGCCGGAAAATGCCGCATTTTTATCCGATTGGCGCGGAAATCTTCATCGAGGCCGGAAAATTTTCGTCTCTGTTGCAAAAAAGTCTGCTTGACTGTTTGACGGCGATCTCTAGAGCGGCCGGCGGGCCACGCGGTCCCAACGCCGCGCGTGCTCTCTGTAAGGAGAGACTACATGACTATCGAAGTTCCGGCCAAGAAGCCGGCCCGCCCCTTTTTCTCGTCGGGGCCCTGCGCCAAGCCGCCAGTCTACGATCTTTCCAAGCTCGCGACCGAGTCGCTGGGCCGCTCGCACCGCGCGAAGATCGGCAAGACGCGCCTGGCCTATTGCATCGATCTGATGCGCGAAATTCTCCAGCTCCCTGAAACGCACCGCATCGGCATCGTGCCCGGTTCGGACACGGGCGCTTTCGAAATGGCGATGTGGACCATGTTGGGCGCCAAGCCCGTCACCACGCTTGCATGGGAATCGTTCGGTGAGGGTTGGGTCACCGACGTTGCCAAGCAGCTCAAGCTGGACCCCACGATCATCCGCGCCGATTATGGCCAGATCCCTGATCTGAACACCATCGACTGGACCAATGACGTGCTGTTCACCTGGAACGGCACCACCAGCGGCGCGCGCGTTCCCAACGCCGATTTCATCCCCGCCGACCGTGAAGGTCTGTCTTTCGCAGACGCCACCTCGGCGGTGTTCGCTTACGACATCGACTGGTCCAAGATCGACGTTGCGACCTTCTCGTGGCAGAAGGTTCTGGGCGGCGAAGGCGGCCATGGTGTGCTGATCCTCGGCCCCCGCGCTGTTGAGCGCCTTGAAACCTATACCCCCGCTTGGCCGCTGCCCAAGGTGTTCCGCCTTGTGTCGAAGGGCAAGCTGGCCGAGGGCGTGTTCAAGGGCGAAACCATCAACACCCCCTCGATGCTGGCCGTGGAAGACGCGATCTTCGCGCTGGAATGGGCCAAGGGTCTGGGCGGTCTTGAAGGTCTGAAGGCGCGCAGCGATGCCAATGCCGCCGCGCTGAACAAGATCGTTGAAGAGCGTTCGTGGCTCTCGCATCTGGCCGCCGACGAGGCGACCCGTTCGAAGACCTCGGTGTGCCTGTCGGTTGAAGGCGCGGACGCTGACTTCATCAAGAAGTTTGCCGCTGTGCTGGAAAAGGCGGATGCCGCCTATGACATCGCGGGCTATCGCGATGCGCCTGCGGGTCTGCGTATCTGGTGCGGCGCCACGGTCAATGTCGAGGATATCGAAGACCTCGGCCCTTGGCTCGATTACGCCTACGCCACTGTAAAAGCTGGCTAACGTCAAGGCTGGCTAAGCCAAGCTGATTTTTGCGGGGGCGCGCTCAAATCGTCCCCGCCATTTCCCCCATTCACATGAGGATACGATTCCCATGACCGACACCCGTAAGCCCCGCGTCCTTATTTCGGACAAGATGGACCCCAACGCCGCCCGCATTTTCACCGAAATGGGCTGCGATGTGGACGTCATCACCGGCGAAACTCCCGAACAACTGATCGCCCGCATTGGCGACTATGATGGTCTGGCCATCCGTTCGAGCACCCGCGTGACCAAGGAAGTGCTGGACGCCGCCACCAACCTGAAGGTGATCGGCCGCGCCGGTATCGGTGTCGACAACGTCGACATCCCCTATGCCAGCGCCAAGGGCGTGGTCGTGATGAACACGCCTTTCGGCAATTCGATCACCACCGCCGAACACGCCATCGCGATGATCTTCGCTTTGGCCCGCCAGATCCCCGAAGCCAACGAACAGACCCAGAAGGGCCTGTGGCCGAAGAACGGCTTCATGGGCGTGGAAGTCACCGGCAAGACGCTCGGCCTGATCGGCGCCGGCAACATCGGCTCGATCGTTGCTTCGCGTGCTCTGGGTCTGCGCATGAAGGTTGTGGCTTACGATCCGTTCCTGACGCCGGAACGCGCCGTGGAAATGGGCGTGGAAAAGGCCGACCTCGACACGCTGCTGGGCAAGGCGGACTTCATCACGCTGCACACCCCGCTGACGGCGGAAACCAAGAACATCCTGAGCCGCGAAAATCTGGCCAAGACCAAGAAGGGCGTGCGGATCGTCAACTGCGCGCGCGGGGGGTTGATCGACGAAGCGGCTCTGAAGGACGCGCTGGATTCGGGCCATGTCGCGGGCGCTGCTCTCGACGTGTTCCAGACCGAACCGGCCAAGGAATCGCCGCTGTTCGGCACCAAGAACTTCATCTGCACGCCGCACCTTGGCGCTTCGACGACCGAAGCTCAGGTCAATGTGGCGCTCCAGGTTGCTGAACAGCTTGGCGAATATCTGACCACGGGCGGCGTGACCAACGCGCTGAACGTGCCTTCGCTCTCGGCTGAAGAAGCCCCCAAGCTGCGTCCCTATATGGCTCTGGCTGAAAAGCTGGGCAGCCTTGTCGGTCAGCTCACCCCCTCGGCCGTGGCCCGCATTTCGATCCACACCGAAGGCGCGGCGACCGAACTCAACGCCAAGCCCATCGTGGCGGCCGTCCTCTGCGGCTTCCTGCGCGTTCAGTCGGCCACGGTGAACATGGTCAACGCTCCGTTCCTCGCCAAGGAACGCGGCCTTGAAGTGCGCGAAGTGAAGACCGAAAAGACCGGCGACTACCACACGCTGATCCGCGTCTCGGTCAAGACCGAAGCGGGCGAGCGCTCGGTGGCGGGCACGCTGTTCTCGAACGCCGAACCGCGCCTCGTCGAACTGTTCGGCATCAAGGTCGAAGCCGAGCTGACGGGCGACATGATGTATATCGTCAACGAGGACGCCCCCGGCTTCATCGGCCGCATTGGTACGCTCCTTGGCGAAAACGGCATCAACATCGGCACGTTCAACCTCGGTCGCCGTGAAGCCGGTGGCGAAGCGGTTCTGCTGCTCTCGGTCGACAGCCCGGTCGCGGGCGAGGTGCTTGACGCCGCCGGCAAGCTGCCCGGCGTGAAGCGCGCCAAGGCGCTGGCGTTCTGATCTGAACGTTAGGGTTTGAAGGATTAGGGCGGGGTCTCTTCGGAGGCTTCCGCCCTTTTTCTTTGCCTCCGGCGGGCAAAGGGCGGGGGCCCTTTGCAATCCCGGTTTGGGGGTGTGCATTGGCTCGATGGGGGTGTTTGGCCCAACCTTTATAAAGCCTGCGGCGCGGCGGCCTTGTGCTGGAATGCGCCGCAGGCTTTAACAATCCCGCCACCGCGCCCAACACAAAACGCCGAACCCCACCCACAACGCAGACAGTCATGGGAGCGCGAGGGACGAGTCCCTCGCATCTATTCTGCCTTCCTAAAACTCCAAACCCCCGCTAAAGCCCGCCCCATGATGGACACCGAAACCCGCGATTTGCTGCCCGAGGGCCTCGAAGACCGCCTGCCGCAGGACACGGCGGCCGCTACGCGTATCACGCGCGCGATTATGGATGTGCTCGACAGCCATGGTTACGACCGCGTGCAACCGCCGGGCATCGAGTTTGAACGCAGTCTGGCCAGCCGCATGGCGGGCATCGAGACGCGGCGCATGGTGCGCTTTATCGATCCCTCGTCCTTGCGGATGATGGCGCTGCGCAGCGATATCACCCCGCAGGTGGGCCGCATTGCCGTCACGCGTTTAAAGGACGCCCCGCGCCCCTTGCGTCTGGCCTATGCCGGGCAGGTGACGGCGATCAAGGGCGACGGCCTCGACCCCACGCGCGAGCGTTTGCAGATCGGCGCGGAACTGATCGGCCATGCTGGCACGGCGGCGGCGGGTGAAGTGGTGGCGGTCGCCATCGAGGCGCTTCAGGCCGCGGGGGCCACCGGGATTTCGGTGGATTTCACCATGCCGGGTCTGGTCGATGCGCTTGCCTCCGGGCCTTGGCCGCTGACGCCTGCGCAATTGGACGCCGTCCGCCGCGAGCTGGACGCCAAGGATGCGGGTGCGCTGGTCACCGAGGGCGGGGCGGCTTACCTGCCGCTGATCCACGCCACCGGGCCGCTCGACGCTGCGATTGCTCGCCTTGAGGCGCTGGCTCTGGGCGAGGTGCTGGACGAGCGCATCGCGGCGCTGCGCCAGATTGCCGCGCGCCTGCCTGCCGGTGTGCGCCTGACGCTGGACCCGACCGAGCGGCATGGGTTTGAGTATCAGAGCTGGTTCGGCTTTCAGATTTTTGCCGATGGGGTGCGCGGCGCGGTGGCGCGCGGTGGGTCCTATTCGATCCTTGGCGAACCGGCCGAACCGGCGGTGGGCTTCTCGCTCTATCCCGATCCGCTGATCACCGCATTGGCCGCGCAGGAAGCGCCGCGCGATCTGCTGTTCCTGCCGCTGGGTCATGATACGGGCGCGGCGGCGCGGCTGCGCGCTGTTGGCTGGCGCACAGTGGCGGCGCTGGGCGAGGCTTGCGATGCGGTGAGCCTGGGCGCTACGCACCGGCTTGAAGGCGGCGAGGTGGTCGCGCTTTAATCGGAGGCTTTGGCGGCGTCGAAGCGGCTGCGCGCACCTTCCACTTCCTCCAGATGGGCCTCGGCCCATTGCCACACCCCGCAGAACGCCGCGCTCAGGCTATGGCCCAGCGCGGTCAGTTCATAATCGACGCGGGGCGGGATCACGGGATGGACGGTGCGCGTCACCAGCCCGTCGCGCTCCATCGCGCGCAGCGTCTGCGTCAGCATCTTCTGGCTGATCCCCGGTACGGCGCGCCCGATCTGGGTAAAGCGCATGAGGCCGCCTTCCTCCAGAACCTCCAGAATAAGCAGTGTCCACTTGTCGGCCACGCGCCCGATCAGTTCGTTGACCAGCGCATCGACGCGTGGATCACTGGGGGGATAGTCACTCTCCATCGGGTAAGTATAAATATTTCAGGTGCCTTCTTCAATCCAGAGAGCGGAGGCGTAGATGGAGTGTCGCACCCCAAAAGGAGACATTCCATGCAGACCAGCGGCAACACCATCCTCATCACCGGCGGCACTTCGGGCATTGGGCGCGCCTTGGCCGAGCGGTTTCATGGGCAAGGCAATCAGGTCATCATCGCCGGGCGGCGTCAGGCCCTGATCGACGAGATCATCGCGGCCAATCCCGGCATGGCGGGATGGGCGCTGAATATTGACGATCCTGCCGATATCGCCCGCGCCGCAGGGGAGATCCTCGCGGCCTATCCCGCGCTCAACGTTTTGATCAATAACGCGGGCATCATGCGTTTCGAGGACGCGACCGCCGCGCGCGACCTGTCCGATGCGGAGGCGACCATCACGTCGAACCTGCTCGGCCCAATCCGCATGATTGACGCGCTGATCGACCATCTGAAAGCGCAGACCAACCCCGCCATCGTCAATGTCACCTCGGGGCTGGCCTTTGTGCCTTTGCTCTCCACGCCCACCTATAATGCCACCAAGGCGGCGCTTCATTCCTATACGCTGGCCCTGCGCGCGCTGCTGGCCGGGCGGGTCGAGGTGATTGAACTGGCCCCGCCCGCCGTGCAGACCGACCTGACGCCGGGGCAGGCGACGCGCGATGGCTATCTGCCGCTGAGCGACTTTATCGATGAGGTGATGGGCCTCTTCGCGCAAACCCCCACCCCGGCTGAGATCAACGTCGAGCGCGTGCAATTCCTGCGCCGCGCCGAGATCGAGGGACGGCTGGACCAGACCATCGCGGCGATCAACGCGCATTGATGCGTTTTGCGTTCAGGCTGACGCGAACGCAAAGCAACGCTCAGGCGCCGCGCAGGCTAGGTTAACCGCCAAACACCGCCTTCAACCAGCGGTCCACCACCGGGGTCGCGGCATAGTCGGGATCGCCCAGACGGCGGTTGATCTCGACATGCCCCTGCAATCCGCGCCCGTCAAAGCTCTGTGTCTCGACCTGCGCGCCCGCGCGGCGCAAGGCGTCGGCCAGAGCTTTGGCCTGCGCCAGCCCATCCTCGCGCTGAACATTGATGAACAGAAAGCGCGAGGCATTGGGCGCGGCGGCATAGGTCAAGGGCGAGAGCGTGCGCTGGCGGGCGGGATCCTCGCCAAAGGCCTGCTTGTACCGGCCCTGCATATAGGAGCCCGCCGCCGCCATTTGCGAGGGAACATCATAGGCCGCCCCGTCAATCGGCAGAACCCCGGCCAGATCCCCCTGCGAGAGGCCGACCCGCGCCAGATAACGCTCATCCGTGCCCAGCAGCGCCACCAGATGCGCGCCCGCCGAATGGCCCATCAGCACGATGCGGTGCCGGTCGATCCCCAGCCTGTCCGCATCCGCGATCAGGCGGGCCAGCGCGGCGGCCACATCGCCCGCCTCATCCTCGACGCCCACCTGCGGCACAAGGCGATAGTTGATCGACGCAAAGGCATAGCCCAGCGATGTGTAATGCGGGGCCTTCCAACTGCCGGTGGCATTGTCCTTGTTGCCCTGCGTCCAGCCTCCGCCATGGACAAAGACCACCAGCGGCACCGGACCTTTGGCGCCGGGGGGCGGGGTAAAGTCCAGATTCTGCATCGGATCAGCACCATAGGCGATGGTCTGATGCGCAGGCGCAGCGGGGGCGGGCGTGCCTTTGTGCGCGGCGCGGGCCATGCGGCGCATCATCATTGCGCCCATCAGCAATTGCGATTGCGCGGGAAACGAAACGGCCACCATCGCGGCCATGCCAAACCCGGCGATCACGCGGCGAAGAGGGAATGCCATCTGGCAAGATCCTTTTCTGTCATCGACTTTGTCCAGCATAACCCATCGCGCGGCGTTAGGCCATTGACGGCGCGCATCAGTCTGGCTAACGGCGCGGTCGAAATCGGGGGCTTTTCTCATGAATCGCGCCCCATCGTCCCATCCGCTGCGCCGAGTCCTGTCGAAGGGCGCTTCCGGATTTACTTGGCAGGGTGAGGGATTCTATCCATGGCAAATGTGACCGTTGTCGGCGCCCAGTGGGGCGACGAGGGCAAAGGCAAGATCGTCGACTGGCTGGCCAGCCGCGCCGATGTGGTGGTGCGCTTTCAGGGCGGCCATAATGCGGGCCATACGCTGGTCGTGGGCGAAAAGGTGTACAAGCTCTCGCTGCTGCCCAGCGGCATCGTGACCGGTACGCTCTCGATCATCGGCAATGGTGTGGTGCTCGACCCCTGGGCGCTCAAGGCCGAGATCGAAAAGCTGGAATCGCAGGGCGTGGTGATCAACCGCGAGAATTTCGCGATTGCCGAAAACTGCCCGTTGATCCTGCCGATGCACCGCGATCTGGATGGCTTGCGCGAAACGGCCGCCGGCGCTGGCAAGATCGGCACCACCGGTCGCGGCATCGGCCCGGCCTATGAGGACAAGGTTGGCCGCCGCGCGATCCGCGTGTGCGATCTGGCCCATCTCGATTCGCTCGATGCCCAGCTTGACCGCCTCTGCGCCCACCACGACGCGCTGCGCGCCGGTTTCGGCCAGCCTGCGGTGGACCGCGCTGCGTTGATCGCAGAGCTGAAGGAAATCGCGCCCTTCGTGCTGCAATTTGCCGAGCCGGTGTGGAAGCGCCTGAACACGGTGAAGAAGGCGGGCGCCCGCGTGTTGTTCGAAGGCGCGCAGGGCGTGTTGCTCGACGTCGATCATGGCACCTATCCGTTTGTTACCTCGTCCAATACCGTGTCGGGCACGGCGGCCAGCGGTTCGGGCATGGGTCCGTCCTCGGCCGGTTTCGTGCTGGGCATTGTGAAGGCCTATACGACCCGCGTCGGCTCGGGTCCGTTCCCGACCGAGTTGGAGGACGAGGTGGGCCAGCGTCTGGGCGAGCGCGGCCATGAATTCGGCACCGTCACGGGCCGCAAGCGCCGCTGCGGCTGGTTTGACGCGGTGCTGGTGCGCCAATCCTGCGCCATTTCGGGCGTAACCGGCATTGCGCTGACCAAGGTCGACGTTCTGGACGGAATGAAGACGGTCAAGATCTGCACCGGCTATCGCCTGCGCGGCAAGGTGCTGGATTATTATCCGTCGCACGCCGCCGATCAGGCCGCCGTTGAGCCGATTTACGAGGAAATGGATGGCTGGGAAGGCACGACCGCCGGCGCGCGTTCGTGGGCCGATCTGCCTGCGCAGGCGATCAAGTATATCCAGCGCGTGCAGGAACTGATCGAAACGCCGGTCGCGCTGGTTTCGACCAGCCCGGAGCGTGAGGACACGATTCTGGTGCGCGATCCCTTTATCGATTGATAGGGATTTCAAGGGTTTGCATGGGCCGTCCGGGTGCTTCCTTTGGGGGCATCCGGGCGGCCTTTGTTTTGCGGGGCGCGGTGGAATTGCCTCGGAAATGGACCATCTGTTCTTGCTTGTTTGCTAAATGTTCCATTTTTGATCTTGACGATGTTCTGTTTTGTTCTAGTTTATAGGTATTCCTACTGAACTTGAACGACGGAGTCGGACATCATGCTCAACGCGCCCCACGCTGGTTTTTCCTACGCCGGTTTTTCGGATGCCGCCGATGATTTCTCCTATGGCTCGGCCCATGATGTTTCCGGCCTGCGCGTCAAGGTTTCGATCTTTGCCGACCGCCCCTATCTGCGCGATCAGATGCGCGAGGATGCCGAGGGCGCGGGTTTCCGTCTGGCCGAGGCCAGCCCGATCGGCCGCCTGCTCTCGGGCGAGGCGATGCCGCTGGGCGATGTCGTGCTGCTCGATTGCCCGGTTGTCGATGCCGAAGTGATGGCGGCGCTTTCGCGGCTGGATCTGCGCGCGGGCCAGACCGGCGCGGCGCTGGTGGTGTCAACCAGCGTGGCCGCGCTTGATGATGTGTTTGCCTGTCTGGACCAGTCCGACCCTCAGATCCTGGTCGATCCCAGCCGGGCCGAGCGCCTGATCGCGCTGGGTCAGGTGATGGCGCGTTTGCCCGCCAAGCGGGTGCGCGAATTGTCGGACGAGGATCGCATGGTGCTGCTGCGCCTGACCGAGCAGGTTACACAGATTGGCGAGCGCCTGAACACGCTGACCCCGGGGATCGGCGCAGCCACCCAGGCGGTTTCGGCGCAGGGCGCGTCGGCCTTCCGTTTCGATCCTGCGCGCAAGGATGCCTCCGGCGACAAGCAGGTGGCGCAGCAACGCCCCGAAATGCCCGATCCGCGCATGGTCCGCCGCCTCATCCGCCAGCGCCAGATGCGTGCACGCTTTTTTGATGGCGATCTGTTTGCCGATCCGGCTTGGGACATGCTGCTCGATCTGACCGCCGCGCATGTTGAAAAGACCAAGGTTTCCGTCACCAGCCTGTGCATCGCCTCCGGCGTCCCGCCCACCACGGCGCTGCGCTGGATCGGCCAGATGACCGAGGCAGGGCTGCTCAAGCGCATCGAGGATGAATCGGATCGCCGCCGCGCCTTCATCACCCTGACCGACAAGGCGGCCAATGCCATGGCCTGCTATTTTGCCGATGTCGCCAATACGTCGGGCCGGGTGGGCGTGGTCTGAGGGGGCGCTGGTCTGCTGGACCGGGCGCCACCCTTCAGGGCTGCGTGCCGGTTGGCGGCCCGGGTTGAAAGCGCAGGTGCAGCGGGGTGATCTCGCCGCCGGGGCTCAGGCGAAAGCGCAGGATGGCTTGCTGCGCCGGGTCGTTGAGAGCGCGCTCCATATCCGGCGCTTCGCTTTGCGGTACGAACAGCCGCCCTTGGTGCGGGATGGTTGATGTCCGCCTCGCCGTCCGGCTGCCTTGTGGGTCTTGATTCGCTGACCGCGCGATGCCTTGACAGTCCTTGGTCTGGTCCTGATCGGTCAATGGTGTGGTGCGGCGGATGACCGGGGCTTCGCCTTCGATGCAAAGGCGGGTGGCCCATGATGCTCCGTCAGGCAGGGAACCCGGCTGGGCCATCCCGTTAGAGCCGGGCATATCCTCGGGCCAGACATAGGCGAAGCGGATATAGTGTCCGCTCAGCAGGTCGCGTGGGTCATAGCCGGTGACGGCCACATCCCATTCGACGCCCTGCGCCCAGGTGTTCCGCGTAATGTGCCATGTGTAGGCAAGGCCCGCGAGCGGCAAGGCGATGGCAAAAGCGCGAAGCAAGGCAAGGCGCGCATCACGCGTTCCCCCGCGCAGGCGCAAACCGGCGCGAAATGCGCAGCGCGCCCCATGCCACACCCAGCACCAGCACCCCGCCAAAGATCAGCCCGACCCCGCTGGCCAGCAATCCGCCCGCTTCCCCAAAGGCCAGAATGATAAGCCGCAGCGCGACCACCGCCACCGCCATCTGGAACGCCCAACGCAGCTGTGCATGAAGCGCGGCACCGGCCATACCCGCCCACAGCACCATGAACACCAGCCCAATGGCCAAGCCATGCCCGCCCAGCCGGTCGGCCGCCAGCACGGCCAGCGCCAGCATCGCGAAGACCGCGCCGCCCGCCGCGCCCTGAACGCTGCGGTCCCATTGCCAGACGGCGAGCCCCGCCAGCCCCAAAACTGCCGCCACCGCCACCAGCGCGGTATCGACATTGCCCTGCGGATCGCCCGTCATGGCGCCATTCGTCCAGCCGCCAATGCCGGAGATGATCACGAACAGGCTGACCGCGCCGATGCCATAGGCAAAGCCGATCTGGCCCAGTCTTGTCCAGAACTCTGCGCGCAAAGATCCGCGCAGCATGATCGCCGAGAGCGGGGCCAATGCGACCGGCAGCGCGCATTCGATCGCGCCGCGGATCACGCCCGGGCCGGCATGAGCATCGGAAAAGCCCAACGCCGGATCGCCAAAGCGCATCCATGGCAGCGCGATGCAGCCCCCCGCGAGCAGCGCGGCGCACAGCCAGCCTTGGCCGCCCGTCAGCAGCAGCGGAGCGAACAGCGCCAGCCACAAGCCGATGGCCACCCATGCCGGTGAACTGGTCTGATAGACTTGCCCCAGATGGCCAAGAAAGCCCAGACCGAGGATGGCCAAGACGAAGATGCCGACCTCATTCCAGCGGCGTGCGGTTTCGCCGCCCTGCGCCGTCATGCCCCAGAGCGCCGCGCCCAGCCCGACCATCAGCGCGCCATGCAGCGCAAGGCGCGTCTCGCCCGGAATGGCGGCCCAATTGGCCGCCACCAGCGAGATGATCCCCAGCCCGATCGACAGTGCGGCCAAACCCACCACCGCCCACAGCGCAACCGGGCGGCTGTGTTGCGCCTCCCATGCGCGGATACGGTCGGCGGCGGCAGCATCGATCAATCCTGCTGCAACCCATGCCTTCAGTTTGCGTTCAGCCATAAAATCATCATGCTGTTACGGCAGTAAAGGTCAAGCTAACGTGATCCGTATTTTGGAGAGAAGGGGCGCAATAATGATGAAGCGGCAGGCTGGAAATTGGGCGCCTTTGTTGATGGGTGCGATGTTTTATGCTTCGGGCGCTCAGGCGGCTCCGGCCAGCGCGCAGGGTCAGGTGGCGATCACCATTTACAACAATGATCTCGCATTGGTGCAGGATGTGCGCCAGCTTGATCTGCCCAAGGGCCGCGCGCTGACCGAATTTGCCGATGTTTCCGCCCAGATCCGGCCCGAGACAGTGACGATTGCCGCCCCCGGCGCGGGCGTGGTGGAACAGAATTTCGATTATGACCTGCTCAGCCCCGAAAGGCTGGTGGACAAGGGCGCGGGGCAGGCGGTGACGATCATTCGCACCAACCGCGCCACGGGCGTGGAAACCACCGAGCGCGGCACGATCCTGGCCAATAACAACGGCACGCTGGTCCAGATCGGCAACCGGATCGAGGTGTTGGGCGATATGGATGCGCGGCTGGTGTTCGACCAATTGCCCGAGGGGCTGAAGGCGCGCCCCACGCTTTCGGTCACGCTGGATGCGGCGCAGGGGGGCAGGCGGCCGGTGACGCTCTCCTATCTCTCGCGCGGGTTCAGTTGGAAGGCCGACTATGTGGCCATGTATGACGAAAAGGCGGGCAAGCTGGATGTGCAGGGCTGGGTCACGCTGAACAACACCAGCGGCACGAGCTATCCGGCGGCCAAACTGCTGCTGGTGGCCGGCGCGGTCGGCGAGAGCGTGGAGCAGCCCCGGTTCCGACCGGCCCGGCCCGTCGGCATCGTCGGCACGCAGGCCGCCCCGCGTGAACAGGTGGGCGATTTCTATCTCTACCCGATCGCCAACCCCACCACGCTGGCCCAGGCGCAGCAAAAGCAGGTCAGCTTTCTGGACGTGAAGGGCGCGGCGGCAACCAAGTCCTATTGGTATCGCAACGCGTGGCTCGCCACCGATGACGAGGCGCAGAGCTTTGCCAGCGTCATCAATTTTTCCAATGCGCGCGAGGGCGGATTGGGCGATGCGCTGCCCGCCGGAACGGTGCGGGTTTATATGCGCGATGCGTCGGGCGCGCCGCAATTCGTGGGCGAGGACAATATCGGCCACACGCCGATGGGTTCGACGCTGGCGCTGAAGACCGGCGAGGCGTTTGATGTGAAGATCCAGCCCACCGTGGAAAAGCGCGAGAAGATCGACGGCGCCGAATGGGAGCGCGTGGCCCAATATCGCATCACCCGCGACGGCAAGACCGAGGCGGTCGGCATCGATGCGCCCAAGACCTATTGGCGCACCCATATGGCCTATCGCCTGACCAATGCCCGCGCCGTTCCGGTGACGGTCGAGGTGGTGCAGGCCGGGCTGGATCGCGGATGGCACGACACGCGCGTTTCGGCCGAAAGCGCCAAGGGCGAGCAGCGCAATGCCGACGAACGGGTCTGGAAAATCACCATTCCCGCGCAAGGCTCGGTCAATCTGACCGCCCAGATCGACGCGCGGTATTGATCGTGCGGGCGATGGTGTTGGGCGCGGCCGTGATCGCCGCCGCGCCCGTGCAGGCGCAGCAGGTGGTGACATCGTCCGCCCCTGCCAAGGTGGCGGTGACGATCTATCGCGCGCCTGATCGCGGCGCGGCCGATACGATCGATCCAGCATGGCTGGGCGGCTATGCGCTGATTTCCGAGGAGCGCGAGGTGGCTATCCCGGCGGGCGATGCCACGATCCGGTTTGAAGGCGTGGCGGCGGGCATGCTGGCCGAAACTGCGTTGGTCGAAGGGCTGGGCGCGGGGGTTTCGGAAAAGAACCTTGATGCCGAGCTGCTCTCGCCGCGCAACCTTTATGCTCGCGCCTTTGGCCGCCCGGTCGTGCTGCGCCGCGCCGATGCCAAGGGGCGCGTGCGCGAAGAGCAGGCGATCATCCGATCCGTCCCCGATGGCGCGGCCATTGTTCAGACCAAGGCCGGGTTTGAAATCGCCAATTGCGGCGGATTGAAGGATGCCATCGCCTATGATGGCGTGCCCGAGGGCCTGAATGCGCGGCCCACGCTCTCCATCGCCACCCATGCGGCGGTGGCGCGCAAGGCGCGGGTGCGGCTGACCTATCTGGCATGGGGCTTTGATTGGCAGGCGCATTATGTCGTCAAACTGGCCCCCGGGGCGCAGGCGGCGCAGATGACGGCTTGGGTCACGCTGGCCAATGGCGACACGACCGGATTTGCCCAGGCGCAGGCCGCCGTGGTGGGCGGCAAGCCCAAGTTCGAGGAAAGCCGCGAGCAGCCGCAGGACGCGCAGGATCTGGTGCTGCATTGCCGCCTTTCGCCGGTGCCGCCCCCCTTGAACGAGGCCACGCCGGTCTTTGCGCCGCCTGCGCCGGTCGCGATGATGGCCGACATCATGGTCACGGGCAGCAAGCGCATGATGGCCCCTCCGGTGGTGGTGAAAGAGGAAGCGTTGGGCGATCTGCGGCTCTATCGCGTGCCGATGCCCACCAATGTTGGCGCCCATTCGCAAAAGCAGGTGGCGCTGATGGCGGCGCGGCGGGTGAAGATCGGGCTGATCCACCGCGCCGATGTTGATGTGGGTGCGCAAGATGGCGAGAGCCAGCAGGCGCGCATCAGGCTGCGCATGGCCAATCGCAAGGCGGACGGGCTGGGCCTTGCGCTGCCCGGCGGCGGGGTGGCGGTTGTGCAGCAGGTGGGCACTGCGGATCTGCCGGTGGGCGAGGGCGCGATGGAGGACAAGGCAGTGGGCGAAACGGCCAATGTCGAGATCGGTGCCTCGCCGCAGGTGCATCTGGAAAGCAGGACGCGGCGGATCAGCGACCGGGTGGAGGAGATCATCGCCACCGCGCATAACGCTAACCGCTGGCCTGTGCATTTCGAATCGCAGCAACTGCTGCCCGATGGCGCGCGGGTGCTCTCGGCCTCGGCCAGGCTGGGGCGGCAGGATGGGCATCCGCTCTGGGCGGCCACGATCCCGGCGGGGGGCACAATCCGTCTGACCTATCGCATGCAAAGGCCGCGATAGGCGAGGCTTTGAAAAGCATCGGCTTTTTCGTTTGAACGCGCCAATCGGGTGAAAGTCCAGCGCAAACCGCAAGGCTTTGTGCGTCTTTTGCATCTGCAAAATGGGCGCAAAACCGGCGCAAAGTCTTGCGTGCAGGTGCACAAATTGGCAATGGCGTCCAATCTGTATATATTCCATACAGTCATTGGTACTACCACCCAGAAAGGTTCCCCCTGTCGTGCTCGACACTCGCGCTCCTCGCCGCCGGTTGAACGATATTGACGTTGCCGAAACCGATGCGCCCGACAATGACGGGCTGGCGGGTGCGATCAATACGGCGGGGCTGGAAAGCCTGCTGGGCTTCAATCTGGGCATTGCCTATGCGGCGCTCTCGTTTGATCTGGATCCGGCGCTGCGGCTGATGGATCTGACGCCCAAGCAGACCTCGATCCTCTGGCTGGTACAGGCCAATCCGGGCGTGACGCAATCCCAGCTTGCCCGCCTGTTCCGCATGCGCCGCGCCACGATCCACCAGATGATCGCCAGCCTGACGCGCAAGAACCTGCTGGTGCTGGAAAGCATCGAGAGCGACCGGCGCGCGCAGGGCCTGTTCATCACCGAAGCGGGCAAGACCGCGTTGGCCGAGGCGCAAAAGGTGGTGGTGCCGATCGAGGACGCCTTTGCCGGGGTGCTGACCGAGGCGGAAATGGGCATGGCGCTGGAATTGCTGCAAAAGATTCAGGCCGGGCGCAAGCTGGGCTGATCGGCGTAATACGCGGCTTTCATAAGGTAATACGCCATTTGCGCGATTGCCGCGTCGGGGGCGGCGCGTTCATTTCTGCACTATAAAAAGCAGGGGTGAACAAGAATGCCGCTCGATCTGGATGAATTGCGCCGGTTATACGCCGGTGGCGCCATGCATGACCCCCATCTGCGCGAAGTGGCGGGCCTGAATTTCAAGGATGCCGACAGGCGCGACTGGCCATTTGCCAATCCTGCGACGCTGCTGGGCGCGCCCTACATGCCGGGCGGGCTGAATTATGAATTGCTGCGCGGGCTGGATGTGGCGCTGGTCGGGGTGCCGATGGACCTTGGCGTGACCAACCGGCCCGGCGCGCGCTATGGCCCGCGCGCCTTGCGGGCGGTGGACCGGATCGGGCCTTATGAACATGCATTGCGCATCGCGCCGATGAACATGCTGCGCGTGGCCGATCTGGGCGATGTGCCGATGAACAGCCGCTATGATCTGGCCGCGTGCCATGCCGATATCGAGGCGGCCTATCGCATGATTGCGCGCACGCGGGCGGTGCCGCTCTCTGTGGGGGGCGACCATTCGATCACCGGCTCGATCATGAAGGGTCTGGCCGAACGCAGCGGGCCGATGGGCATGGTCCAGATCGACGCCCATTGCGATACGGCGGGCATGTGCGAAGGCACGCGCCTCCACCACAGCGCGCCCTTTCGCGAGGCGGTGCTGGCAGGCGTGCTGGACCCGCGCCGCTGTGTTCAGATCGGCATTCGGGGCGGGGCATCCTATCTCTGGGAATTTTCCTATGTCAGCGGGATGACCGTGATCCACGCCGAGGAGGTGCAGGCGCGCGGCATTGACTGGGTCATCGCCAAGGCGCGCGAGGTGGTGGGCGACGGGCCGACCTATGTCAGCTTTGATGTGGACGCGCTCGACCCCGCCTTTGCGCCGGGCACCGGCACGCCCGAGGTGGGCGGCCTTTCCACGCGCGAGGCGATAGCGATCCTGCGCGGGCTGGCGGGCATCGACATCATCGGGGGCGATGTGGTCGAGGTGGCGCCCGAATATGACCATGGCACCATTACCGCGCAGGCAGGGGCGCAGATGCTGTTTCAATTGCTCTGTCTGGTCGCCATGCGGATCTGAGCCAAAGCGAGCCACCGCCATTGCGGTTGAGCGGTCATGATGCCAATGATCCGCCCGGCCGCCCGTGTGCCGGACGGCTGCGTAATGGCTTTCAAGGATAGACCGCCCATGGCTTTTGTTTCTGCCGCTGCCCGCGATCCATCCCGCGATGCGGCGCAGGAGCCTTGGAGCGGCAAGGCGATGGCGATTGTCGCGCTGTGTTTCGCGCTGAACATGGCCGATGGGATGGATTTGCTGGTCCTTTCCTTCATCGCACCCTCGCTGCAGAATGAATGGAGCGTTTCGCCCGCGCAACTCGCCATCGTGTTCAGCGCAGGGCTTGCGGGCATGGCGCTGGGCGGGTTGGGCGTTGCGCCCCTTGCCGACCGGTTCGGGCGGCGGCGGATGGTGGCGCTGGCGATGGGGCTGATGGCGCTGGCCATGGTGGTGTCGGCCTATACCCATTCGGTGGCGCAACTGGCTCTTGTGCGCTTCTTCGTGGGCACGGGGATCGGCACGGTGCTGGCCTGCATTGCGGCGATTGCCGCGCGGGTGGCGCCGCGCAAACATCGCAACTTTGCCGTTGGCGTGCTTCAGGCAGGCTATCCCATCGGGGCGATGCTGACGGGCTTTATCACGGCTTGGGCGCTGCCCCTGTTTGGGTGGCGCGCCATTTTGCTGGGCACGGCGGCGGTTTCGGCGCTGATGGTGCCGGTGATCCTGGCGGTCCTGCCGGGGGGGCTCGACGCGGGCGCATCGGGGCAAAAGACCGGCATCGGCGAGGTTATCAGCGGTGCGCGCCGCGCCAATTCCATCCGCCTGTGGGTGGCCGCGATCTGCGGCTTCATGGCGCTCTATTTCATCACCAGCTGGATCACCAAGCTCTCGATCGAGGCGGGCCTGCCACAGACGCAGGCGATCATCGCCAGCGCCATCTATAATTTCGGCGCCTTTGCCGGAACCGTGGCGATGAGCATCGCGGGCACCCATTATGACGTGCGGCGCCTGTGCAGCGTGCTGCTGGCGGCCACGGCGGGGGTGTTCCTGTTTTTCGGCGGGGTGTCTATGCCGCTGTGGGGCGTGCTGATTTCGGCCTTCGTCATGGGTGTGACGCTGCAGGGCGGCTTCAATATGCTCTATCCGCTGGCCGCGCAGGTCTATCCCGATGCGGTGCGGGCCACGGGCATCGGCTGGGCCTTTGGCATCGGCCGGATCGGGGCGTTTACCGGGCCGCTGCTGGGGGGCTGGGCGCTGGGGCAGCATTGGCCGCTGGTGGGTATTTTCGCGCTGTTCTGTGGCCCGCTGCTGATCGCCGCCGCCTCGGCGGTCGGCGTCAGCAGGGATGGCGATGCCGAGAGATAAAGCAGCGCCGCGCGATGATCAGCGATCGCCCGCCATCGCCATGACGGCCGGCGCGGGCCGGGGATCGGCGGGCAGATAGCGCAACTGGTCCTCGCGTGCATAGGCGACATCCCAGACCGGCTCCTCCCGCAACCAGTGGGGCAGGTCGTGCATATAGATCAACGTGCCAAACGCCCCATCCCATACGCGCACCTTCCAACTGTCATCCACACAGTCGCAGTCGGCGCCATATTCCATCTCGCCGCCCAATTCCGGCACGCTCAGATAGAGAAAGGCCGCGCTGGTCAAGCGATGGCGGCCAAGGCCCCAGCCGCCCGCAAAGCTGTAGCCCAGCCGGTCGAGGTGGTTCTTGCCCACCATGATCTCGTCAATATCCTCGCATTCGAAATTGGCGTGATGGAATTTCAGCGTGCCGTCGAATCCGGGCATTTTCGCATGGGCGTTGGCCATGAAAATATTGTGATGCTCATAGGCCCCGTCGGCCCGCATATAGACGCCAAAGCCTTTCTGCACATCAGTCAGGCGGAAACCCAGCCGGTCGCGGTAATAATCCAGCGCCTCCTGCACATCGGGAAAGGTCCAGACGGTGTGGTGAATGCGCTTGGGCACCGCGCGGGCCAGCCATTTGCGCGGCTGGTTGAGGCGGCCGATATGGCCGGGCGTGTTGGCCGGGCTGGGCGCGCCATGGGCGGGGCGCGGTTGCCAGACCTGCAATCCGATGGCCTGTCCAAAGGGCGTGATGAAATGGGTGACGCCCTCGGCATCGAGCATCAGTTCATGATCGCGCGACAGGTCGGCGGTCATGCGCGCCATGGCCTCCGCGCTGTCCACGCTCCAGATGCATTCATGGACGCCGATGCCGGTCTGCGCGGTCCCCTTGGGCAGGTCTTCATGCCCGCGCAGCAACAGGCGGACCTGCGCGCCATTGACGGTTTCGAACCGGGCGCTGGAGGCATCCTGCTCGACGGGGCGCAGCCCGTAGTCGGTGAAAAACCGGCTGGTGGTGGCCAGATCATCCACCAGAAACACCAGCCGCCGAATGCCTGTGATCGCCATCTCGCGCATCTCCCTTTGCCTTGTGGGCCCAAGGATGACGCGCGAGAAGGCGGCATGTGTTGATCTGGCTCAATCCGGTTTCATCGATTTGATGGGATCGACCTATTGATAAAATCGAATGGTTGACCGTGGTGGGAGGGGCCGCGTCAAATCTCTCCCGCCTTGATCAGAGCGACCGCGTGATCGACCGCCCGCGCCGTCAGCGCCATATAGGTCAACGAGGGATTCTGACTGGCGCTTGATGCCATTTGCGCGCCGTCGGTAACAAACAGATTAGCCACATCATGGGCCTGACTCCATTTGTTGAGCACGCTGGTTTTCGGGTCATGGCCCATACGCGCTCCGCCCATTTCGTGGATCGCGGTGCCGCCGGGGCCGGGCTGGTCCATGCCGAACAGCACCCGTCCGCCCGCCGCCGTCAGCATCGCGCCCGCTTCGCGCTTCGCATCGGCCAGAGCGGCCATTTCCCCCGCGCCATGGGCAAAATGGATCTCCAGTTGCGGCACGCCCAGCGGATCGACCTGTTTGGACAGGGTCAGCCGGTTGGACGCGCGCGGCAGGCTCTCGGCAAAGGCGACCAGCACCATCCGCCACGGACCGGGCGCGCGCAACTCGCGCTTGAAATCCGCGCCGACGCCCGCCTGCCGCTTGCCGCGCGTCCATGCCGATTGCAGCGCGCCGCCCTGAAACGAATAGCCGCGCGTGAAGCCTTCGCCATCGGCCTTGTCCAGATTGCGAAAGCGCGGGATGACAATCCCGGTGGGGCGATTGCCAAAGGAGGTGCGCCCCTCGAACCCCGGCATCAGGGCCATGGCCGAAAGCGTATTGGCATGGTCCATGATATGGGTGCCCAGCACGCCGCTGGAATTGGCCAAGCCGCCCGGCATCGCCTCATTGGCCGAATTCAGCAGCAGATGCACCGAATTGAACGCGCCCGCATTGAGGAACACCACCCGCGCGGTGGCGCTCTTGCGCTCGCGGGTCTTGGTGTTGACCCAGCGCACGCCGGTGACGCGGCGGGTGGCGGGATCATAATCCACCTTTTCCACCTGCGCGTCGGTGATGACGGTCAGGCGCCCGGTCTTGGTCGCGGCGGGCAGGGTGGAGGATTGCGTCGAGAAATAGGCCCCGAAAGAACAGCCCCGGATACAGATGTTGCGCGCCTGACAGGGGGCGCGGCCCTCTTCCTCCTTGCCTTGCGTCAGATTGGCCGTGCGCCCGATGGTCAGGCGGCGGTCGGGCCAGCGTGCGGCAATTTTCTCGCGCACCGATGTTTCGACCGCATTGAGCGCAAAGGGCGGCTGAAACTGGCCATCGGGCAGGGCGGCCAGACCCTCGGCCGCGCCCGAAACGCCGATGAAGCGTTCGACCTTGTCATACCACGGCGCCAGATCGGCATAGCGGATCGGCCAGTCCGTGCCCATGCCATCACGCGCATTGGCCCCGAAATCATAGTCCGACCAGCGATAGCACTGGCGCCCCCATGTCAGCGATTTGCCGCCAAGCTGATAGGAGCGGAACCATGTGAAGGCGCTGTCGGGCCCCAGCGCATAGGGGTTTTCGCGGTCGTTGACGAAATGGTCCTCAGTCCATTCGGTGAAATGGCGGTTGAGCATCTGCACCGCATGATCGCGCTTATAGCGCTGCGTATCGCCCTGCCCGCGAAAGGGCAGTTCCCACGGCGCCTTCATTTCGCGCGCATAATCGCCATGGACGATCTCGCGCCCGCGCTCGATCATCAGCACTTTGAGGCCCGCCTCGGTCAATTCCTTGGCCGCCCAGCCGCCGGTGATGCCAGAGCCCACCACGATTGCATCAAATTCGTAAGCCATCATCCAAACTCCACCGCGGTCCAGTCGCTGGAAAAGGCGCGGTCGCCGGGCTTGAGCGGGATGTCGGCATCCCAGCGGCCCGGAATAAGGTTATATTGCAATTCCTTCGAGGCCCCGGCCTCGCTGGTGTAATAGCCGGTCAGGATCAGCCCCTTGATCGCCACCCAAGGGCTGGGCGTCGCGGGCGGCGGCCCGGCGGGAAAGGCCTCGGCGTCCAGTTGCGCTACGATCCTGGCCTGCTGCGTGGGGGGCAGGGCGAGGAAGTCGCGGCCCGCGCGGCGGTTCAATTCCTGCTCCAGCCACAGGTCATGGCGGATCGGTTCGCCCGTCCCATCCAGCCCATGGGCAAAAGCCAGCGTCAGGAAGGCCCCCACGCCGACATCGCCTGCGCCGGGCGTGTCGCTGCGCGGGATCACGATCTGGGCCACGGTCCTGAGCAAAAGGGCGATGCGGGGCGATGGCGACGCCGCCATGGCCGGAACCGGCAGGCCGGTGACCAGCGCGAAAATCGCCGCCCCGGCCATGACCTCGCGCCGGCTTGCCATGGGCTGTTTGAGCCGCGAATGTTGCAAAATATCTCTCCCGGCGGCCGGGCGGACAAAGGGGGCCGCCTCGGCCTAAATCAGAATGTTGGTTCTGAAATATCGCGGGAGAGACGCGCCTGTCAAGCGGCGCGAAAGGGGGCGTCGGCGCGGCGTGTCAAAAGCTGGGCGGGGTGACCAGAAAGGCGGCGATCATGCGCGAAAGATCCTGAAGCAAGATGTCCCAATCGCCTTCCCATGCCGCGGTCGTGGCCGAACCAAAGCCAAGATAGCGGGCAATCGTGGCGTAAAGGATGCGAAAGACCGAATCGACCGCGCGCAGCGGATCGGGCTGCTTCATCTCGGAGGCATGCAGCAGCAGCGCGTCCTTGACGGCATTGGCGGTGGCGGCAAACGAGGCCTTGCCCGTGGCCGCCACCAGCGGATCATTGGTGGCGCGCAGCATCAGCGGGCGCATGATATCGGCGTTTTCCTTCAGCGTTTCGCCCACCGCGCGGGTCAGCGCCACGACCAGCTGGTCAAGCGTCTTGGCGCCATTGCGAGCCTCCTCCAGCATCGCGCCCATCCGGCGATCCACCCGTTCGAGCACGCGCAGTTGCACCGCATGGAGCAAGGCGTCCTTGCTTTCAAACCGGTTGTAGATCGAGCCGATCGAGACCTTGCCCTTCTTGCTCACTTCCTGAAGCGTGAAATCATCCGAGCCCGCCGCTGCCATCAGCGCTTCGGCCGCTGCCAACATGCGTTCATACGATGCCTTGGACCGGCCTTGAACAGGCGCGCGCAGGGCGGTGGAGAGGGCAACATCCTTGGTCATGGCCTGTTCTTTTCCGCTTTGCCACAACTTCGTCAACAAAGATCGCATTATTAGAATTTTAATTCTTATCATCGGGACGGCAATCCGGGGGGAACAGGCGCGCACGGCCCCCCGACCTTGCGCGCCTCCCGCCATAATCCATCCCCCGATGGATCAGAGCGAGTTGGCCTTTGCCATTGCGCCCAGCACGCCTGCGCTCGGCTTGGCCTTGCGTGCGAAAGTGACCGGATCGACCGAGGCGAGGCCGAAGGCGCCATGGCCGATCCCTGCGCCCCATTCATAATTGTCCATCAGCGTCCAGTGGATATAGCCCAGCACCGGCACGCCGTCTGCCATCGCCTGACGCAGCGGCGGCAGCGCCTCGCGGATCAGGCGGACGCGCAGAGTGTCATCATCGGTGCCCACGCCATGCTCGGTGATGAGCACCGGCTTGCCCGTGGCGGCATGGGCATAGCGCGCCGCGCCCGCCAGTGAGGGCGGATAGACCTCGGCCCCCCGGAAATTGCGCATGGCGCCATCGGGCGCGGGCAGGCGGCCTTTGGGGCCCCACAGGATGCGCTCGTAATTCTGGATCGCGACGAAATCATCCTCGCGCGCCACTTCCAGCCAGTCGCCGTAGAGCTTTTGCCGCATGGCATCGCGCATGGAATCCTGGGTCGCGGCCTGATCGTCGGCCATGGCAAAGCTGAAGCCGACCGGCAGATCGGGGCGGATCGCCTTGATCGCCGCGCGGGCCAGACGGTGGCCCCGGATCATCCCGGTGGTAACGGCGGGCACATCCTCGGGCGGCACGGTGTTGGCCACCATAAAGCGCGGGACATTGGCCGCCCGCGCCGCAGCGGCCAGATTGGCGCGCAGCCCGTCGAGGAATTGCGGCGGCATCACCAAAGGCAGCAGGCGGGCCAGATTGGGCTCGTTGAGCGTCAGCGCCACCGCGATATTCGCGCCCATATGGCGCATCGCCCGGTCGCAGAACTTGGCAAAGAGTTCGGGCGCCTGCGCATGGGTCCAACCACCCATCGCGGCAAACCAGCGCGGGGTGGTGTAATGGTTGAACGTGACCACCGGGGCCAATCCGCGCGCTCGGCAACCATCGATGATCGCCTTGTAATGGTTGAGCATGGCCAGCGAGACCATGCCCGGCTCAGGCTCTATGCGCGCCCATTCCAGGCTGAAGCGATAGGCGTTGAGGCCAATGGATTGCGCCAGATCGAGATCCTCGCGCCACATTTCGAAACTGTTGATCGCATCGCCCGAAGGCGCGCCGGTGATCGTGGGCGTGACATTTTCCAGCAGCCACTGGTCCGAATTGGTGTTGTTGCCCTCGATCTGATGCCCGGCCGTGGCCGCGCCCCACAAAAAGCCCCTGGGGAAGGCGGGATCGAGCGGCTTTGGTTTGACCGCAAAGGCTGGCGTTGCGGCCAGCGCGGCGGTGCCAGCCAGCATCGAACGGCGATCCATTACAAAATATCCTCCAGGAATGCGGCGATTTCTTCCTCAAGGCGCGTGTCGGACGTGCCCAGATGCATCGCCATCGTGTAATGGTTGTGGCCCGGCAGCAGGATCGCGCGCGGCATGGCGCCATGCCGGGCCAAACGCGCCTGCATCAGGCCAAGGAATTCGGCCTGAAACCGCGCCGGGTCATATTGCGAGCAGGCCACCAGCAGCGGGATCTCGCTTTCCACCACAGCCGCAAGCGGTGACATCGCGGCATAATCGCCCGTCCCGTAATAACGCTCGTCCTTTGGATCGAGCGGGGTGCAGCCATACAGGCCTGAAAGCAGCACCGCGCCGCGCACCAGATCGCCATGATCGGTGCGCAGTTTCAAAAATCCGCTGACATGCACCGCGCCCGCTGAAGTGCCCATGACCACGATCCGGTCGGGATCGCCGCCATGTTCGGCCACCGTCGCACGCAGGAAATCAACCGCGGCGGCCACATCCTCGCTGCCCGCGGGCCAGAGGTGATCCGGGGCGAGGCGATAGTTCATCACGGCCCCGATCCAGCCGCGCTGCGCCGCCATGCGTCCAACGGCGGCGTTGGGCCAACTCGTGTCGCCCTTGTCGCCCATGACAAAGGCGCCGCCGTGGACAAAGAGCAGGACGGGCTTCAACGCTCCCTCTGCCGCGCCATACAGATCCAGCCTATGCCTTTCATGTGGCCCATAGGCCAGATCGCGCGCCGCCACCGGCACGGCGGCGGCCAGCGCTTCCTGCTCCGGCGCGAACAATTGGCGGCAAGCCTCCAGCACATCGGGGCCAAGGCCCTGACCCATGGCGGCGATGGATTGGCGGATGGATGTCATGGCAATTCCTCATGCAAGACGGGCGGCAGGGCATGATGTCCCGCCGCCCATACGCGTTCTATCAGAACTTGGCCGTGGCGTTGACGCCGATGGTGCGGCGCCCTTCGCGGGTCAGCCAGTTCACTTCGCCGCCCGGATCGGAGAAGGGCAGGTTGATCACCGAAGCCTGGAAGCGCTGATCGAGCAGGTTGCGCGCGAACAGGCCCACGCGCCACGCGCCATCGGCTGCGCCGATGCCGGTGTTCAGACCGATGGTGTAATAGCCTGGCTGGTTCGACAGGGCGTTGCCCACGTCATACTGCACCTTGCTGCGATAGTAGATGTTGCTTGACCAGTCGAAGGCCAGCTTGTCATTGATCGGCAGCTTGATGTCCGCGCCAAAGGTGAAGGAGACCTTGGGCGCGCCCGAGAGGGGCTGGCCGGCTGCCTGCAGCAGGCTGGTGCCGTTCTGCGAGAAGCAGCTGAGGCCAGCCATCAGCACGGCGGGGCAGGCAGTAACATAATCGGTGAACTTCGTGGCCGAATAGGTCAACCCGCCATTCAGGCTGAATTCCTTGCTGACGCGCCAGCGGGCGTCAAACTCGAAACCCTTGGCCTCAAACCCGCCCGCATTTTCGGTCAGGAATTCGGTGCCGTTGAACACGCTGGTCTGCAGGTTGGTGTATTTGTCAAAGAAGGCGCTGGCGTTGAAGGTCACGGCGCGGTTGAAGAGCTGCGACTTCAGACCGATGGTGATGTCGCGCACGGTCTGCGGGTTCACATTGGTGCGCGTGCCCGACAGGCCCGAAAACGCCACCGTCGGCCCCAGATAACCGCGCGCGATGGTGCCGAAGAACATCAGGTCACGGTCAACCTTGAACTCCGCGCCCGCCTTGCCGGACCAGCCGCCCTTCGAGGCGACGCCGGTCTTCAGCGGAACCGGGCTGTAGGGGGTGACAAAGATGCCATTGACCACCGTGCCGGGCGCATAGTTGGGATCAATGATCGACTGGAACGAGGCGTTTACCCAGTCATACTGATAACGGAAACCGCCCAGCAGCGAGAACCTGTCGGTGACGTGATACTTGCCGTCGATAAAGGCGGCCAGAGAGTCAGAGCGGGTCTGGGTGTTGGCCTGTCCCGACGAGATGTCGACATAAAAGGCGCTGAACGGATTGGCGGGCAGCAATTGCGCGCGGTTGTAATCGCCCGGATTGCCGGTTTTGCGGCGCGAACCATAGAAGCCGGTGGTAAATTCCAGCTTGCTGCCCGATGGGCTGGTCAGGCGGATTTCCTGGCTCAGGAACGACTGGTGCTGGGCGGTGGGCTGGGCCTGAAACACCGTCACGCTCGACCCGTCGATGCCGAATTGCGCGGCGCCCTGGATAAAGCCGCGATAGGCGGTGATCGAGGTCAGGTTCAGCGCGCCCAGCTTCTTGTTGATCTCGACGCTGGCGCCGTAATTGCGCTCGCTCGTCCAGCCGTCGGTGTTTTCCGCGCTTCGCGTGTTGTTAAAGCCCGGCGTGATGCCAAGCGCGGTCAGATTGCCGAAACGCGCCGCCATCAGCGGATTGGCAAAGCTGGGCAGGGCATTGATCGTCCAGAGCTGGCCGGGGCTGCGCGTGCTGGTGCGGCTGTAATCGCCGATGATATAGATGCTGAAATCGTCGGAGGGCTGATAGAAGAACTTGGCGCGGCCGCCAAAGCTGGCTTCATCGCCCCAATATTTCTTCAGCGTGGCGTTATAGAGATAGCCGTCGTTCTGGCGATAGAAGCCATAGAGGCCGATCGCCGAATTCTCGCTGGTGGGCAGGTTCAGCTGGGCGTTGGTGTTCACTTCGTTGAGCGAACCGTAGGAGGCGAAAACCTTGCCCGAAACGCTGTCGAACCGGGGCTTGGCGGTGGTGATGTTGACCACGCCCGAGGATGCGTTCTTGCCGAACTGGGTTCCTTGCGGACCCTTCAGCACTTCGACACGCTCCAGATCGCCAAGGCTGTTGACCGGGTTGCCGAAGGGGATGATCACATTGTCGACCACCGTGCCGACATTCTGTTCCGAGGCCGAGGAGAAGCCGCCCGCCGTGCCCACGCCGCGCAGGCGATAGCCGCTGTCAGAGGGCGAGGAGCCGACTTGCAGGCCGGAGAACTGATATTGCAGGTCGGACAGCTTCTGGAAACCGCCCGATGTGATCTGCTGTGCGCTCAGGGCCGAAACGGCCAGCGGCACGTCCTGCAGGCGCTCGGTGCGGCGCTGGGCGGTGACGACGATTTCGCCGGGAGCCGCGGACTGGGCCGCGGGCGCTTCCTCGGCCATGGACGGGGTGGCCGCGACCAGGCCGATCATGGCGGCCCCGCACAGCAGGTGGTGGATCTTGTGCATGATGTTCTCCCTAACGGGCCCGGCGGGATGCTTGTCCCGCCGGTGCCGGAATTGGTGTTCAGATTTCGTCGATGACCGGGTTGGTCAGCGTGCCGATGACGCCGACCGAGATTTCCACCACGTCGCCCGCCTTCATGTAGAGCGGCGGCTTGCGCTTATCACCCACCCCGCCCGGCGTACCGGTGGCGATGACATCGCCGGGGTTAAGGTCGGTAAAGGTCGAGCAATAGGCGATGACCTTGGGGATATCCCAGATCATGTCGCTGATCGGCTGATCCTGTACCAATTCGCCGTTCAGACGCGTCTGCACACGCTGGGCACCAAGGTCCGCGATCTCGTCGGGGGTGACGAGAGCAGGGCCGAATCCGCCGGTGCCGGGCCATGTCTTGCCCGGGGTGAACTGGATATTGTGGCGCTGCCAATCGCGAACAGAGCCATCGTTGAAGGGGGCATAGCCTGCGATGTGATCCCAAGCATCTTCGGGCGCGATGCGGCGGCCCTTCTTGCCGATGACGATGGCCAGCTCGCCTTCATAATCGAAACGCTCGCTTTCGGGCGGGCGAACCATGGGCTCACCCTGCGCGATCAGGCTGTCGGCATAGCGGGTGAAGATCGCGGGATGCTCTTTCTGCTCGCGCCCCGTTTCGGCCACGTGGGTGGCGTAATTGAGGCCAACGCAGAGGATCTTGTCCGGATCGGGGATCACCGGCAGCAAACGCACCGCGTCCAGCGCGAAAGCCTCGCCATCGGCCAGCGAGGCAAGAGCGCCCGCCGCAATCGCGGCCTTCAGACTGGCATGGGCGCCGCCCAGATCGAACACGGTTTGCCCATCAAGGCGGCCAAAGCTGGCCTTGCCGTCGGGGCGGGTGAAAGACACATAACGCATGGGGGATTATGCTCCTGAAAATTCGGTGATGGGCGCCGGTTGCCATTCGCGGCGGAAACGGAACGCTTCCTCGGCCACGCGAAGTCCGGCAAAATCCTTGTCCGACACGCCCCACTGGTCGATGCGCTTGTCGGGCCAGGTCCAGTCATCGGGCTCGCCGGTGCGGTAATCGGGGGCGACCTTTTCCACCGGGGTGGAATATTCGATCACCGGACCAAACGGCGCGATGTAATAGGCATAGACATTGTCGCCCGGCCCATGGCGGCCCGGACCCCATGCCGTGGCAAAGCCATGATCGCGCATATTGCCGATGCCGCGCATGACCGCGTCGAGGTCTTCCATCTCAAAGGCGACATGGTTGAGCGAGGAGAAACCGGCGCGGGCAAAGGCGGTCGAATGATGCGCCTCGTTGCAGCGGACAAAGACCATGCCGCGCGTGCGGTCGGAAACGCGGAAGCCGAGGACTTCCTCGACAATGTCGCCGCTGGCCTCGGCATCGACGGAATTGAACACGACATGGGTGAGCTTGACCGGCATCACGCGGCGGCTGGCCTTGGAATGGCCTTCGATGGGCGCGACTTCGGTTGCGTCCACCAGAAAACGCAGCAATTCACCCTCGGCCAGCTCGACCACGATGCCATGGCCGCCGCCCGGATCGCTGCTGACGCAAGGGGCTGCGTTGAGGCCGCGCGCGGTCGCCGCCTGCGCCACTTGCGCCAAACGCTCCGCCGAGCAGACGAAAGTGGTCGAGCGCACGAAGTTGTCGGCGCTTTCCGAAATGGCCATCAGATAGGGATAGGTGCCCGATCCGCGCAGATAGAACGTATCATCGATCCGCCCGCCATCGGCGCAGCCCCAGATGTCGATCATCCACTGATGCGCCTGCGCCGCCTTGGGCAGGGCCAGTTCGATGCTGCGAAGTTTCATCATCGCGAGAATTCCTTTCAAAAACCGGCGGCCGTGATGCCTGCGATCGCGCATTCGGCATCCATCTCGCCCGTATCGCCCGACACGCCCACGGCGCCCACGACCACGCCATCGGCGCGCACCAGCACGCCGCCCGGCGAAAACACCAGATCGCCGCCCACCGTAGTGACGACCCCGCCGAAGAAGGTCGGATTGCCCTTGGCCCTTTCGGCCAGAACGCCCGTGTCCGCGCCCATGCCCAGCGCGCCATAGGCCTTGGCGCGGGCAATATCGGCGCGGAAGAAGGTCGCCCCATCCTCGCGCGCCATGGCGACCGGGTGGCCGCCCGCGTCCAAAACGACCATCGCCAGAGGCTTGGCCGATTGGGCGCGCGCATGGGCAAACCCGGCGGAAAGGATGGTTTGGGCCTGAGCCAGCGTAATCATGCAGCAGTCTCCAGCGAGAGGCCCATTTGCGCGGCATGGGCTTTGCGTAATTCTTCGGCGCTGCCCGTGCCGAAGACATAGTGGTCGGGGCGGACCATTACCGCCTGCGCGCCCCGTGCCGCCAGCCATGCCGACACCGCGCCGCCATCGGGCAGAGCCGCCGCATCGGCCAGCGTGAACAGGCGCCAGCCACCGCCGGTCAGATCATCGAGCTTGCGCCCATCGGTCAGCACCGGCTGGATGAAGCGTTCGCCCGCGCCCGCGCTTCCGCGATGGATGATGCCGGTCGAAATCGCCGGGATCAGGTCATGGGCGGTTTCTCGGCTGCCCTTCTGCGCCTGCGCCCGGGCGATCATCTCGGCATCGCGCGCGGCGGCCTTGGCGGGGTCCAGCTCGCAGATATAGCGCCCCGCGGCCACCGCCGCCCCGATCACGCCGCGCACATGCGGGTCGCGCTCGGGCTGATAGGTGCACAGGATTTCGGGCGAGGCGTGATCCTTGATGATCGCCGCCATTTTCCACGAGAGATTGGCCACATCGCGGCACCCATGGCACATACCCTGACCAAAGAAGGGCGGGGTCTGGTGCGCGGCATCGCCGGCAAGAAACACATTCCCCTCCTGCCAGCTTTCCGCGACGAGGCCGTGGAAGCGATAGGTGGCCGAGCGCACGATCTTGTGCGGCACATCGCCGATATAAGGGGCCAGCAATTCGGCCACCTTTTCGGGCGCCATCATCGCGGCATCGTCCTCGTGCGGAAGCAGCATCAGTTCCCAGCGGCGATGGTTGCCGCGCCCGGGAACCACCGTGGCGGGCCGCCGGGGATCGCACATCATCACCGAGAGGCGCTGCAGATCGGCCTGTTCCGGCACGCCCGCAATGGCGGGGAAGCGCACCGGCCCATCGACCTCGGCATCGACCACCAGCCATGGTTCCTCGAAATCCAGATCGTCGAGTTTGATCCCCAGCGCCTTGCGCACCGGGCTGCGCGAACCGTCGCAGGCGATCGCCCAGCGGGCCGCGACCTGATGCTGCGCGCCGTCCTGAACATAGGTGATGCGCACCGGGCCGTCGGATTGATCGAGCGCCGTGAATTCCGCGCCCTTGCGGAAATCCACATTGGCCATGTCGGCAAAACCGGCGCGCAGATGCTCTTCCAGCTCGGGCTGGTAAAAGAACCAGTCATTCGACCAGCCGAAGGGGCGCGGCATCCCCACCGTGCCCATATAACGGATCGCCTGACCCGAGGCGCCGACATGGAGATGCCCATCGGTATCCACCATATCAGGCAGCACGCGGTCGAGCACGCCCGCCGATTGGAACAGGCGCATCATCTCGTGGTCGAGATGCACCGCGCGCGGCAGGGGATAGTGGGTGAGTTCCTTTTCCAGAACCACCACATTGAGCCCCTCGCGGCCGAGCAGGTTCGCAGCCAGCGCGCCGACAGGCCCGCAGCCGATAATCGCAACATCGAACATGGTTTTTTACGCCGTTACTGTTTCCAGAGGGGCCTTGTGAAAGGCGCCGCCCTTCATGATTGCTTTCAGATTGTCCTTGCCCTGAAGGATCGAGACATCCTGCGTCGGATCGCCATCGACCAGCAGCAGGTCGGCCAGATAGCCTTGCGCAATCCGGCCCACGTCGATCCCCATCAACTCGCCGCCCAGCGAGGTGGCGGCGGCCAGCGCCTCAACCGGGCTGTAGCCGAAGTAATCGACGAAATGCTGAAGGTCGCGCGCGTTGCGGCCATTGGGGTTGAAGGGGAAACCATAGTCCCCGCCGATCAGGATGCGCATGCCCATGGCTTTGAGGGCAGGCACCAGCTTGCCTTCCAGCTCCATGCGTTCCGCCGCGCTGTGCTTCATGTGGCTCATGTCGATATGGGGCGGAGGGCTGGCTTCGAGCGCGGCCACGGACACGCCGCAGCCGGGGCCATAGAACACCTCGTCCTTGTGCGCGGCCAGCTTTTCAGCCGTGCGTTCGCCAATATAGCTGGCGTGATAGATGATGCGGGCGCCCGCGCGCAGGGCCAGATCGACCGCCTCGTCCGTATAGGCATGGGTGGCGATCCAGAGGCCATATTCTTTGGCCGCCTCACGCGCCGCGTCCATTTCCTCGACCGTATAGAGCAGGTCGTTGTGGCTGTTCGGTTTGAGCGCGCTCTCGCCAGAAATCACCAGCTTGACCGAGCCGAGGCCTTGATCGGCGCAATATTTCATGAAGGCGCGCATGGCCTCCGGCCCGCGACCGTTGAACACGTCGCCCGTGTCCACGCCCTCGGCGCCCTCGGGGCTGCGTTCCAGCGTGGAGGGGATCAGGCGGGGGCCGGGCGTTTCACCGGCGTTGATTTTCGCTGCAAGGCGCACCTCGATCCCGTCGCCCAGCGCGCCTGCGGAATAGGCGCTGGTAAACCCATGGTCGAGCAGCACGCGGGCATTGCGCGTGGCGGCCACTTCCAGCTCTTCGGGCGGCAGGATGAAGGCGTGATAGATCTTTTCGACCGACGAGGCCCAGGTCAGATGGGCATGCGCCTCGACCATGCCGGGCATCAGCGTGCCGCCCTGACCATCGATGATGGTCGCGCCGGGTGCCTCGATCGTTTCGGGGTCATAGGCGACCCTGGCGATCCGCTCTCCCTCGATCAGGACCTGTCCCGCGCGCGAAGCGTTGGGCGTCCCGTCGAAAATGCGAATATTGGTAAAGAGCGTGGTCACGCCCGACTCTCCCTATCACGATTGTGTGCTTGGAGTCTTTTTGCCAGAGCCATTGCATCAGGTAAAATATGCAATTTTGGCATAGCCATAGTTTCAGCCTATGGAATCGCCCTCAAGCTCTCGAACCAACGCACCCGCCAAGGGCGACATGCCGCGCTGTTTCAACCATCGCACGCCCACGCTGCGCTCAAACGCGGCCTCGGCAATCGGCAGCGCGCGCAGCACGCCCATCGACAGTTCGCTGGCCGCCACGCGCATGGGCAGGATCGTCACGCGGCGGCAATCGCGCACCAGCGCCTTGGTGGTCAGAAGCGAATCGCAACGGATCGCATCGCGCGGCACCGGCACCCCGGCGGCGGCAAACAGCGCATCGACCTGACGCCGGAATGCGCCCTGCGCCTCGGGCAGGACCCAGCGCAGCCGGTCGGCCTGTTTCAGCGAAAAGGGGCTGGGCCAATCGCCGCCCTCCGGCCCGACGATCAGCGCAAAGGGATCGCGCGCCAGCGTGCGTTCGGCAATATCCTCGTCCGGCTCCTCCATCGCGGTGGTGACAAAGGCCAGTTCGATATCGCCTTCGCGCAGCATGGCGGTCAATTCGCGGTCGGCGCGCTCCAGCACGCTCAGCGTGATCTGCGAGAGGCTGTCCTCAAAACGCGCCATGGCGGCGGGCAGCAGGCTGACCAGCGCGCCGGGCGTGCCGCCGATGCGCAAGGGACCGGAAAGGCCCTCGGCTGCCGCGCTCACCTCGGCCTGCGCATCGCGCAGCAGGTGTTCGAGCATTTGCGCGCGCGCCTGCAAGGCATGGCCCGCCGCCGTCAGCACGATGCCCGCGCGGGTGCGCTCAAACAGCACCGCGCCCAGCCGCGCCTCGAGCAAGGCGATCGCGCTGGACACCGAGGGTTGGGAAATGTTGAGCGCGCGCGCCGCCCCCGTGATCGAGCCCGCGCGGCAGACTTCGTGAAAGGTGCGAAGGGCGCGCGGATCGATCATGCGGGTAATTCTAGCGCAGGATCAGCCCCGCGCCAATGCCGCCCGCAGGCCCGCAGGCGTGACGAGAGCGGCCAGCACCACCGCCCAGACCAGCTTGGCCGCCAGCGCGAGCCCCCAAGGCAATTGCTCCAGCCCCAGCGCGAAAAGCAGGCCGCCAGAGATCGCCACCCCGGCCCCCGCGCCGCACACCGCCATCAGCAGCGAGCGGACAAGCAGGCCCGAGGGCAAAGGCGAGGGCGCATCAACCGCCGCCACCCGCCCGCTGCGCAGCGCCTTGCCCGCCAGCGCGCCTGGGACCAACGAAGCCATCAGCCCGATCATAAAACCCTGCGGCACAAAATCGAACACATAGGCCCCGACGCCCCACACCGGCACCGCCGCCCCGCCGCGCCCAAAGGCGGCAAGGAAGAAGCCCAGCGTGAGCATCGTGTTGATCACGATGCTCACGCCGGTTTCGCGGCGGATATAGGCCGCTGAGTTCATTTCGCCTGCCCTTCGATCAACACCGGACCGATCAGGCCCGAGGCGCGCAGCGGCGCATCAGCGCGATAGGTGGGCATGGTGGTAAAGGTCACAGGCTTGGCTCCCGGCTGCTTGTCGCCGATCAGGCGGTTGATCCACAGGTTCGCCACGCGAACCTCGATGTGGTTCTTGCCCGCCTTTACCGCGCCCGACAAGTCCACCCGATAGGGCGCGTGCCAGACCATGCCGACATCCTTGCCATTGACGCTGACCTGCGCCACCTCGCGCAGATCGCCAAGGTTGAGCCAGAGCGGTTGGCCCGCCTTCCACCCCTTGGGCGCGGCAAAATCCTTGGCATAGGTGGCCACGCCCGAGAAATGGGCAATCCCGGCATCGGCGTTTTCATTCAAGGGCTTGAGCACCGGCAGCACCGCGCTGGCCGGAGCGCCGCGCCCCGGCTGGAACGCGACATTCCACGCGCCCTCCAGCGTGAACAGCGGCGAGGGCACCAGCTTCTTGATCATCATGCCATCGGCAGGCGCGGGCTTGCGGAACACGACATGCACCGATTCCTCCCCCGCCAGCGACATGGCGATCACCGTCTCGCCATTGACGATGCGATAGCTGACCGGCTCGAACGTGCCGGTTTCGGCGTGCCACAATTCGGGCGCCTTGCCGGTGACGCGGAAATGGGCCTCGAAACTCTCGTCGCGTTCCTTGCGGTTCACAAGGAAGTAGCTGTCGCCCGAATCCCAGCGCCGGTGGAGGAAGGGCACCTCGGCATCCGCCGCCGCGCCGACCATGCGGAAATCGGAACCGACGCCCGCCTTGGTCAATGCCGCTTCGACATCGCCACTGGCGATCACGCGGCCCTTGCCCACATTGGCCTCGCCGCCCGCAGGCCACAGGCGCGCCACCAGCGCCTTGTAATCGGCGCTGTCCTTGTCCGAAAGGCTGGGCGTGCCCTCGGGCGCCAGACCGATGATCGTCGCGCCCCCTTCGGCCAGAGCGGCGATCCGGTGCAGCGCCGCCAGAGTCATCCGCCGCGACGACCCGCCCAGATACAGCGCCCGGTAACGCGCCCCACCCTTGGAGACGATCTCGGCCCCGTCATTGCGCAAGGCGCCCACCAGAGCGTCGAAATTGACGAAGTCATAGGCATGGGTGCTGGGCGCATCCGCCACGCGCTTGTCGCCATAGAGGCCCGTCAGCGGGGCTTCCTCGCCATAGAAATAGCCGACATCGGCCACATTGCGCCCGTTTTGCAGCATCAGCGAATTGCGCGAGAGGTAATCGACCCATGTTTTCGCCAGCGGCGCCCATGCCTCGTGCCGGTTGAAGAACTGGCCAAAGATCAGCAGCGAGAGGCCGGGCACCTTGTCATCGACCGGCTGGTGGACGCTGGTGTGGACCACGGGGCGGTTGACGCCCGTGACAAATTCGGTGTCGATTACGTGCTTGAGCGTGCGCGGACTATCGGCCCAATAGTTGAGCGCCGAGGTCATGCTCTCGGCCGCCACCAGATTTTGCCCATAGATATGCGCGACGCTGGCCGCGCCCTTCATATCGGCCAGATAGGAGGGGTTGGGCCCGTCCTTTTGCGTGAAGGTCCAAAGCGCGGCCATCGGAATATCGGCATGGGTGCGCATCGACATATCGTCGCCCAGGCTGGGGCGGTGATCCTCCAGCGCCTCGCCATAGACCTTCAGGCCCGCCGCATGGGCCTTGGCCGCCACAGTGCCGTAATGCTCGGAGGCCATCAGATCGGCCAGCGTGCGGCGCCAGTCATAGAGGAACCTGTCGCTCTCCTCGCGGCTGCCCACCAGCGCGCCCGTCAGCGCGGGCAGGAAAGGCGTTGCGTCATAGCCGCGCAAGGACTTGAACCGGGCCAGCATCTTGGGCGTCCAGTTGGCCGCGCCCACCTCGATGGAATCGGTCAGGATCGCGCGCACGCCATGCGCGCCCATCATGTCGGCCCCGGCGGCATCGCGATACATGCCAAGGTAATGGTCCATATAGCGGCCCACCGCATCGCCATCGAACTTGTCCACCTCAAGGCCGGTGGCCTCGGGCGGGGCGGGGTGGTTGGTGGTGCCCAGCAGCGAGGAGCCGAGGCGGATGATCCGCCATTGCTGACCCTTGGGCAGGGCGGGGGCCTTCCATTCCAGTGAACCGTCGGCCTGCATCAGCGCGGACAGATCGACCACCTGCGAGGCGGCCGCGCCCATCGCGCCATCGGCCGGATTGGCCAGCGCATAATAATCATGCGCCAGCGCAAAGCCCGCCTTGGTTTCGGCCTGATCCACCTTTGCCTCGGACGAAAGGCGGAACTGGCCCAATTGCCAGGGCTTGTCGCCTCCGCCCAGCATGGCGAACAGGCCGGGGATTTCCACGCCCGGCGCGGGCGCGCCCATATTGGACGAAGAAGATGTCAGCGGATGGAGCACAAGGCGAAAGAATTTGGCCGAGACCGGCGCAAAGCTGACCGTGCTGGGCACATCGGCGACGGTGAAATGGGCGATTTCGCGCCAGCTCCGGCCATCGTCGCTCGCCTCCAGCACGGGATCGACGGTGGCGCCGCGAAACATCACTTTGGCGCCGGGCACAAAGACTGTGGCGCTGCGCATCGTCTGGGGCGCGTCATAGGCATAGACGATGCTGCCCGGCGCATCCGGCCTGCCGCGCGGAACCGCAACACCGGCAAGATCACCGCCGAAAAGCGCGGCGGCATCGACCGGCTTGCCCTCAATGCTGGCCTTGGGCGCGGGCGCCGATGCGGTCGCCACCGGCATGGCCAGCACGGCGACATCGCCATAATAGGCGGGCACGGGTTCGGGCTTGTGGCCGCTGGCGATGTCGTCAAAGGCGGGCTGCTTGGCAATGCCCTGAAACGGGCCGGTGACCGAGGGCGGGGCGGGAATGCGGCTCTTGAAAAGTTTGCCCGGCGCGGCGGTGGTCTCGCTCCACACCAGTTTCTTTAGCCCGTCTTCGGGCTTGACCCATGGCCCGCCCGTCTCGCTCCAGCCGGGCGAGGCGGCGATGGCCAGTTCCAGCCCCTGACGCTCGGCCTCCTGCGCGGCAAAGCGGAAGGCGTCCTTCCACTCCGGGGTCATGTAGGCGAGGCGTTTGTCCACAACCTGCGGCGTGTTGAGATTGACGTCGAAGTTTTGCAGGCCGCCGATGCCCACCGCCTTCATCCACGCCATGTCCTTGGCGATGCCGTCCTTGGTGATGTTGCCGTTCATCCAATGCCACCACACGCGCGGGCGGGCCTCGGAGGGCGGATCGCGGAACTGGGTTTCAAGATCAGGCGCGGTTTGCGCATGAACGGGCTCTGCAACTACAGGCAGGGCAATCGGCGCGCAGGCGGCGATCAGCGCAAGACGGAGCGCGCGGACAAAAGGCTTGGTGGCCATGATTTTACATCTCCCCCGAGAAGTGGTCTGATAATGAGGCAGGGTTTTGTAGTTCAAGCAAAAACGCCCGCGGCCGTCTCTCTGGGGGAGACAGTCCACGGGCGCTGCATTCAGGTCAATCGCAAAAAGCGCGGATCATACGATCCCGGCGCCAAGGCCCACGGGCTTGCGCTCCTGCGCCTTGCGCGCGCGGTATCCGCTCGCGCGATAGGCGGCAAGAACGTCAATCGCGCCGCCCGCCTCCACGCGGGCCATGGCCAGGATCGGGGCCACATCGACATTATAGGCGCGGCGCAGGGCCTGGAACGCCATCATCGTGTCATTGGCTTCCTGTGCGCCATGCAGCGCGGCGCGGTCCACCAGCGACGCCTTGGCAAAGCAGGCGGCAATCGCTTCGGCGGAGGACAGCATGGATTCGATCGGATCGGTCACATTATGCGACTGGTCGATCATATAGGACGGGTTGAAACCATCGCGCGGATTGGCTTCGGCCTCGGCCAGCTCGTTGAACACGAGGAACAACTGGTGCGGGTTGATCGAGCCGCTGTCCAGATCGTCGTCGCCATACTTGCTGTCGTTGAAGTGGAAACCGCCCAGCTTGCCAAAGCGATGGAGGCGGGCCACGATCTGTTCAATGTTGACGTTGGGCGCGTGGTGGCCAAGGTCAACGAGGCACTTGCAACGCTCGCCAATCGTCTGGGCGGCGAGGATCGAGCTGCCCCAGTCGGAAATGACGGTCGAATAGAAGGCCGGTTCAAACATCTTGTGTTCAAGCAGCATCCGCCAGTCGCCGGGCAGCGCGGCGTAGATCTGCGATGCGGCATCGAGGTAACGGTCGAGGCTGCGGGCGAAATCCTGCTGGCCCGGAAAATTGGTGCCGTCGCCGACCCAGACGGTCAGGTCCTTGCTGCCAAGCTGCTGGCCGATTTCGATGCATTCGATGTTATGCTCGACGGCCTGCTGGCGCGCACCGGCATCCTGCGAGGAAAGCGAGCCATTGGCATAGGTGTGCGCCTGACCCACCTGATCCTGAAACGTGTTGCTGTTCACCGCGTCCCAGCCTAGGCCGAGCTGCAAGGCTTCCTCGCGCAGGGCCTTGTAGTCGGCAACCTTGTCCCACGGGAAATGCGGCGAGACGCGCGGCGTCACCGTGGAAAGCTGGTTGATGACCGAGCAGTCCTCCAGCTTTTCGTGGATATTGGTCGGCTCGCCCGGAATGGGGAATTTGGCGAAACGCGTGCCCCCGCGGCCCGCGCCCCAAGAAGGGACGGCCACCGAGAAACCGGCCACGCGACGCTTGATCGCGTCAATATCGATCCCGGTGCGCGCCAGCTTGCGGCCCAGCGCTTCGTAATCCTCATGCAGGGCCTCAAGCCCCTTGGCGTTATGTTCCGCGATCAGATCGGCGGAAATCGGCAGATTGCTCATGATATCCTCTCCCAAACCTGAACTTAGCGCGTGAAGGCCTGAACGTTGCCCGCGTCCACATTGATCATGTTGCCGGTCGACTTTGCCGAGGCATCGCTGCCAAGGAAATAGGCCGCTTCGGCAATGTCCTCGGGCAGCACGTCGCGCTTGAGCATCGAACGGTTGCGGTAATGGGCTTCGAGTTCCTCGCCCGCGTCAATCTTGTTCGAGGCGGCGCGCTCCTTGCGCCAGTCGCCGTCCCAGATTTTGCTGCCCTTGATGACGGCATCGGGATTGACGATGTTGACGCGGATGCCTTCGCCCGCGCCTTCCAGCGCCAGACAGCGGCCAAGGTGGTTGGCAGCCGCCTTGGCGCTGGCATAGGCGCTGGCGCCAGCAGCGGCGGCCACGGCATTCTTCGAACCGATGAACACGAGGCTGGTGCCGCCCAGATCCTTGTTGCGCTTCATCAAGCCCCAGGCGTGCTTGGCGGTCAGGAAATAGCCCTGCGCCAGCACGTCAAAGTTGCGGTCCCACAGTTCCACCGTGGTCTGTTCGATCGGCGCCGAAGAGGCAATGCCCGCATTGGCGACCACCACGTCCAGACCGCCGAATTCGCGCGCGGCGGTGTCGAAGGCGGCCTTGACCTGCGCCTCGTCGGTGACATCGCAGGTGACGGCGCGGACAACGTCCTTGCCGTATTGCTTGGCGAAACCGGCGCGGACTTCCTCGACGGCATTGGCGTCACGGTCGGCCAGCACCACGCAGGCGCCTTCCTTGAGGAAGCGGGCAGCGGTCGCCGCACCGATGCCGCCAGCGCCGCCGGTGACAAAGGCCACGCGGCCAACCTGCGGCTTGGGGGCGGGCATACGCTGCAGCTTGGCTTCTTCGAGCAGCCAGTATTCGATGTCGAAGGCTTCCTGCTCGTCCAGCGCGATATAGTCACCGATGGCCTCGGCCCCGCGCATCACGTTGATGGCATTGCCGTAAAATTCTCCGGCCAGACGCGCGGTGGTCTTGTCGGTGGCAAAGGTGATGCGGCCAACGCCGGGCACCAGCACCACCACCGGGTTGGGGTCGCGCATGGCGGGGCTGTTGGCGCGCTTGCAGCGCTCGTAATAGGCGGCGTAGAAATCGCGATAGGCGCTGATCTTTTCGGCCAGATAGGCGTCATCCTGCAGGCGGGCGGGATCGAGCGTCAGCGGCGCGATCTTGGTGCGCAGGAAGTGGTCGGGGCAGGAGGTGCCAAGCGCGGCCAGCTCTTCGAACTTGGCGCTGCCCACGAATTCGAGCGCTTCGGCATCGTCCGAATAATGGCCCAGCTTGCGGCGCGAACCCGTCATAAAGCCGCGCAGGCGGGGCATCAGGTCGGCGGCAATCGCGGCGCGATCAGGGTTTGGGGCGACCACCTGACCACCAAAGGCAGGCTTGCCAGCCATCTTGGCGTTCAGATACTTGGCGGCGTCCGCAATCAGGCTGACGGTGTGCTCATAGCATTCCTTGGCGCTGTCGGCCCAGCAGATGATGCCGTGGCTGGCCATCATCACGCCCTGAACGCCCGGATTGGCGCGCTGATAATCGCGCAGCATCGTGCCCAGCGTATAGCCGGGACGCTTCCACGGCAGCCAACCGATCTTGCCGCCCCAGATTTCCTTGGCCGCCGCTTCACCGCCGCTCGACGCGGCCAGCGCGATGATTGCATCGGGGTGAACGTGATCGACATGGGCAAAGGGCAGCAGCGAGTGCAGCGGCGTGTCAATCGAGGCCGCGCGCCCGTTCAGGTTGAACGTGCAATGGGGCAGATAGCCGACCATCTTGTCGTCATCTTCCGGGCCGGTGTAATGCGCCTCAAGGCCCAGCAGCTTGTCCTGATAAAGCGTGGCAAAGCCGTCGAGCTTCATCGAGCCGATGTCGCCGCCCGAACCCTTGACCCACAACACTTCGACCGTTTCACCGGTGAGAGGATCGGTGCCAGCCAATTTGGCCGAAGTGTTGCCGCCGCCAAAGTTGGTCACCGTCAGATCGCTGCCCAGCAGGTTGGAGCGATAGAGCAGCAGTTCCTCGGGGGACAGGGTGGCGGCGTGGGCGTCGTCCCAGCGGCTGGTGGGGACGGCAAAAGGAATCGCGGAGTTTGTCACGCAGATATGCTCCCATGGGGGTCTGTTTGATCGGCCTCCTAACGAATCTGCTTCCCTTTGGCAATCAGATTCGATATTCAACAATCATAAACGATCAATCAAACGATCAATTTCGCACATGCAGCATGATTTCGCGCTTGCGGCGCGGACGGGAATAGGGCGCTATCGGGCGCAAGGGAGAGCGTTCTGACACAGGTTTGCGAGCATAAGGGCTGGGCCATCGTGATCGACATCGGCAAGACGATGTCGAAAATCACCATGTGGTCGCGTGAGGGGCAATTGCTGGACCGTCAGGTGCGCCCCAATGCAAAATGCGAGGAAGGCGGCATTGCGCGCCTTGATGCGGCGGGCATTGCCGATTGGGCGACAGGCGTGTTGCGCGGCCATGCCGACAGCGGCGTTGAATATATCGTGCCGGTCGGGCATGGCGCAGGCTTTGCCGCGATCCTTGATGGCGCGCTGGCTTTCTCGCCGCTGGATTACGAGGCCGCCCCGCCGCCGTCCACAATGGAGGCCTATCGCGCCGCCCGCTCTCCTTTTGCGCAGACCGGATCGCCCGCCCTGCCGCAAGGGCTGAATTTCGGCGCCCATGTCTGGTGGGCGGATCGGCTCTATCCCGATGCGATGGCGCGCGCCACGCTGGTGCCTTGGGCACAATATTGGGCATGGTGGCTTTCGGGCGTGGCCGCCAGTGAGGTCACTTCGCTGGGTTGTCATTCCGACCTGTGGAACCCGGATGCGGGCGACTGGTCCGATCTGGCCAAGAGGCAGGGCTGGGACCGGCGTTTTGCCCCGGTGGTCAAGGCCAGCGATGTGCTGGGCACGATCAGCCCGGCGCTGGCCGCGGCCACGGGACTGCCGGAAACGGTGCGCGTTCTGGCGGGGCTGCACGATTCCAATGCGGCGCTGATGGCGGCGCGCGGGTTTGCCGAAATCGCCCGCAATGAGGCGACTGTCCTGTCCACCGGCACATGGTTCATTGCCATGCGCTTAGCGGCCACGCCCATCGCCACCGCCGACCTGCCCGAGGCGCGGGATTGTCTTGTGAATGTTGATGCCTATGGGCGGCCCGTTCCTTCGGCGCGTTTCATGGGCGGGCGTGAGATCGAAGCGCTGATCGAGATCGACACCCGCCGGGTGGATATCAAGCCCGATCAGCCGCATCTGCTGGCCGCCGTCCCCGCCGTGCTGGCATCGGGCGCGATGCATATGCCCACGCTGGCGCCGGGCTGCGGGCCTTATCCCGATGCGCAAGGGCAATGGGTCAATCAGCCCGAAGATTGGTATGAACGCCGCGCCGGGGCCTGCCTCTATGCCGCGCTGGTGGCGGATCAGGCGCTTGACCTGATCGGCTCGGACGAACGCCTGCTGGTCGAGGGCCGCTTTGCCGAGGCGGAGGTTTTCGTCCGCGCGCTGGCCGCGCTGCGCCCCAAGACACAGGTTTTTGTTGGAAGCGCGCATAATGATGTCAGTTTCGGCGCGATCCGCCTGATCGATCCCGCGCTGATGCCCGAGGGTGAATTGCGCAGGATCGAGCCGCTCGACGCCGATCTCGACACCTATCGCAACCGCTGGCTGGCCCGGCTGGAGAGCAATTGATGATTATCGCTTCCGTCGCTGATTTCCGCGAGGCCGCCCGCCGCCGCCTGCCGCGCTTCCTGTTCGAATATATGGATGGCGGCAGCTATGGCGAAGTGACGCTGCGCAAGAATGCCGAGGATCTGGCCCATCTGGCGCTGCGCCAGCGGGTTTTGCGCGATGTGTCGAAGATCGACATGTCGACCACCCTGTTCGGGACAAAGCAGGCTTTGCCCGTGGCGCTGGCCCCGGTGGGCCTTGCGGGCCTGAACGCGCGGCGGGGCGAATGTCAGGCCGTGCGCGCGGCCAACAAGGCAGACATTCCTTTCACGCTCTCCACCGTTTCGGCCTGCGCCTTGCCGGAAGTGTCGGCGGTGGCGACCAAGCCTTTCTGGTTCCAGCTCTATATGATCCGCGACCGCGCCTTCATGAAGGATCTGCTGGCTCAGGCCGTCGTGGCGCAATGCAGCGCGCTGGTCTTCACCGTGGACATGCCGGTGCCCGGCAGCCGTTACCGCGATTACCACACCGGTTTGGCGGGCAGCGGCGGGTTGAAAGGCGCCGCATGGCGCGTGGCTCAGGCCATGGTGCGGCCCGAATGGGCGTGGGATGTGGGCGTGATGGGCCGCCCGCATCATCTGGGCAATGTCGCCCCGGTGCTGAAAGGCAATACCGGCATCGAGGATTTCTTTGCCTGGATGCGGGGCAATTTCGACCCCTCGATCAACTGGCGCGACCTCGATTTCATCCGCAGCGAGTGGAAGGGGCCTTTGATCATCAAGGGCGTCCTCGACCCCGAAGACGCGCGTGAGGCGGCCAAGCTGGGCGCCGATGGCATTGTCGTGTCCAACCATGGCGGGCGGCAATTGGACGGCGTGCTGTCCAGCGCCCGCGCCCTGCCGCCGATTGCCGATGCGGTGGGCGATGATCTGACCGTGCTGGCCGATGGCGGGGTGCGTTCGGGGCTGGATGTGGTGCGGATGCTGGCGCTCGGCGCGAAGGGCGTGCTGCTGGGCCGGGCGTGGTCCTATGCCCTGGCGGCAAAGGGCGAGGCGGGCGTTTCGAAAATGCTCGACATCATCACGGCGGAAATGCGCGTGGCCATGGCGCTGACGGGCTGCACCGACATTTCGCAAATCAACCGCGATATTCTTGCATAAACAACGACAAGGGAGAGGCTCATGGTGCCCAATCCGGCGCTGGGCGTGGTGTTTCACTGGATCGGGGGTTTTTCCTCGGCCAGCTTTTATGTGCCCTATAAACGCATCCGTTCGTGGAACTGGGAAGTATTCTGGCTGGCGGGCGGGCTGTTCAGCTGGCTGATCGCGCCGTGGCTGTTCGCTTCGCTGCGCACAAATGATCTGCTTGGCGTGCTGGCCGCCGCCCCCCGGGCAACTCTGGCATGGTGCTGGTTCTGGGGGGTGATGTGGGGTTTTGGCGGGCTGACCTTTGGGTTGACCATGCGTTATCTCGGCCTGTCGCTGGGTATGGCGGTGGCGTTGGGGCTGACCACGGTGATCGGCACGCTGGGGCCGCCGATCTTTCACGGCACGTTTGGAGAAATCGCGGCCAAGACCAGCGGGCAATTGACCCTTTTGGGCATTGTCATCACGTTGGTGGGCATCATCGTCGTGGCGCGCGGGGGCGCTGCCAAATCGCGCGAAGTGCCCGGCGGCGAGGCGGTGGCCGAATTCGACCTGAAAAAGGGTCTGGCGATTGCGAGTTTTTCGGGCGTGATGTCGGGCTGTTTCGCATGGGGGTTGGACGCTGGCCAGCCGATCCGCGACCTGACGCTGGCGGCGGGAACCGATCCGCTTTCGCAAGGTCTGCCGGTGCTTTGCGTCGTGCTGCTGGGCGGGCTGACCACCAATGCCTTGTGGTGCGCCTATCTGATCGTGAAGAACCGCAGCCTTGGGCAATTTGTCGGCGCGTCCAACGATGCGGCCGCGCCGCGCGCGCCTTTGCTGCGCAACTGGCTGCTGGCGGCGCTGGGCGGCACGCTGTGGTATGGCCAGTTCTTCTTCTACACGATGGGCGAAAGCCAGATGGGCAAGTACGGCTTTTCGAGCTGGACGCTGCATATGGCCAGCATCATCCTGTTCTCCACGCTCTGGGGCTTTGCGCTCAAGGAATGGCTGGGGACGTCGCGCCGCACGCGCTCGCTGGTGTGGGGCGGCATCGGCCTGCTGATCGGGGCGACGGTGGTGATCGGCGGGGGGAATATGTTGGCCGCAGGGTGATAGTATGATGGCTTTTGCGCGAATTTGACGGCATAGGCTGTCGGGCCGGATAAAAGCATTTGGGGATGGGGCGATACAATTCATGCACGCAACGGAACGCGAAAGGCTGATTCTCGAAGCGCTGGCCCCATCCGGCTTCGTGTCCTATCGCGATCTGGAAAGCCGCCTCGATGCCTCGCCCGCCACGATCCGCCGCGATCTTTCGCGGATGGAGGCCGAGGGGTTGCTGGTCCGCGTCCATGGCGGGGCCAAACTGAGCGAGGCCGAGGAGGCCGAACCTTCGGGCGCGGCCTTGCTGGGCACGCCGTTTGACCAGTCGATCACGCTCAACCTTGCCGCCAAGCAGGCGATCGGCCGGGCCGCCGCCGCCCTGTGCGAACCGGGCGAGGGCATCATGATCGACGGGGGCAGCACCACGGTCCAGATGTGCCCGCATCTCGACGGGCTCGACCTTCAGGTGCTGACCAATTCGCTCCATATCGTCAACGGCCTGCTGCCGCAGAAAGGCACGCGCATCCTTGTCCCTTCGGGCAGCGTGTTTCGCGAACAGAACATCATCCTGGCCCCGGCGGGCGAGGATTCGATGCCGCGCTTTCACGCGCCCAAATTGTTCATGGGGGCCGCCGCCGTGGGCCAGCGGGGCGTGATGCAGCATGACATCATTCTGGTCGCCGCCGAACGCCGTCTGGTTGATCGCGCCGAACAGGTGATCCTGCTGGTCGATTCCAGCAAATTCGTTTCATCCTCCGGCGTGATTGTCTGCGGGCTGGATGAGGTGGACGTGTTGATTACCGACGCCGGCATCACCCCCGCGCAGGCCGACATGGTGCGCGGCGCGGGGGTGCGGCTGATTATCGCTTAACCGGCCTGCACGACCTGTTGGTCGATGGCGCCAAAGGGCTTGGCGCCGGTGCTGGTGATCGCCTCCATGCGGATGGTGTCGCCAAAATGCATGAAGCTGGTGGTCGGCTTGCCGTCCGCAATCATCTCGATGGCGCGGCGTTCGGAAATGCAGGCCGAACCGCGCGTCGCATATTCGGCGTTGGATACCGTGCCTGAACCGATGATCGTGCCCGCCACAAGCTCGCGGCTGCGCGCGGCATGGGCGATCAGCTCGGGGAAGGAAAAGCTCATCTGATCCCCGCGCACCAGGCCGAAACGCTCGCCGTTCCATGTGACGGAAAGGTCCGCGCCGATCCGCCCGTTGGCCCAATCTGCGCCCAATTCGTCAGGCGTGACGGCAAAGGGCGCCATCGAGCAGGGGGGCTTGGCCTGAATCCAGCCAAAGCCGGTTTTCATTTCCACCGGCGCAATGGTGCGCAGCGACCAATCGTTGATCTGGACCAGCAGCTTGATATGCCCTGCCGCCTCCTCGGGCGTGACGCCCATGGGGACGGTATCGACGATCACCCCGAACTCGCCCTCAAAATCAATCCCATCCGCCTCGGACGGCAGGGGAATCGCGTCGTTGGGGCCGTAAAACCGGTCCGAAACGCCCTGATACATAAGGGGGCGGTCGGTATCGTGCGGGGGCGAGTTGAAGGCGATCTGCATCAATTCGCCATGGGTGGAAAAGGCCGACCCGTCGAGCCATTGCCACGAACGCGGCAAGGGGGCGAGCAGCCGCGTTGGATCAAGATGCCCGCCGCCGCCATTCTCCAGTAGCGCCGAGAGCCGCCCCAGCATGGGCAGCGCTCTGTCCCAATCGGCAATGGCCGAAATCAGGTTCAGGTCCGGCGCGGACAGATAGCGCGCCCCGTCGGCGGAAACCACAACCAGCTCGCCATCGGGGCGTCCGTTGCGCAAGGTAGCAAGGCGCATGATTATTCCTCGATGATGGCCACGGCGCGGGTCCAGCCTGCGGATGCGCCCTTGATCTTGTGGGGAAAGCAGGAAACGGTGAAGCCATGCGGGGGCAGGGCCTCAAGGTTGTGCAGCTTTTCAAGGTGGCAATAGCCGATGTCGCGCCCGGCCTTGTGGCCTTCCCAGATGAGGGAGGTATCGCCGGTTTCGGCCACTTTTTCCGCCGTCAGGGCAAAAGGCGCGTCCCAGCTCCACGCATCGGTGCCCGTCACGCGCACGCCGCGTGTGGTCAGATACATCGTCGCCTCATAGCCCATGCCACAGCCGATGTTGACATAGTTGGGGTTGCCCACCGCCATGCCCGCCGCCGTATTGACCAGCACGATGTCCAGAGGCTGCAATTCATGCCCGATGCGGTTCAACTCGTCCTCGACATCCTGCGCCGTCACAACATAGCCGTCCGGCAGGTGGCGAAAGTCGAGCTTCACCCCGCGCTGGAAACACCATTCCAGCGGGATTTCATCGATGGTCAGCGAGCGCTTGGCCTCGCCGCTGGCCGCGTCCATCGTGGGATGGAAATGATAGGGCGCGTCCAGATGCGTGCCCGAATGGGTGGTCAGCTTGACCCATTCGGCGGCGGCGAAACCGGCCCCGTCGGGGGTCTGCTCGGCGGTGATGCCGGGAAAGAAATGGCCCAGTTCGGTCAGGGTTTCGGCATGCACCTGATAGGTGATTTCCGGCTTGAGAAACGGCGGATCGGTGATCACATCGTTGCACAGCGTGATCGACAGGTCGATAAAACGACGGCTCATGCGACATTACCCCCCAGCGTTTCGGCAAACCAGTCGGCGATGTAATCGCGACCATAGGCCATATTGTCGGCGCCGACATGCTCGACCCCGCCTTCGCGTGCGGTGAAGATCTTTAGCTCACGCCGGGGGCTGTTGACCAATTGATCGTAGCAGTCGTGGGCATAGGAAACGCTGATCTGTCGATCCTGTGCGCCGTGGGTGACGAGGAAGGGCACGCGAACCCCGCCCATATGGCCGTTCAGATTCATCGCTTCGGACTTTTGGAGGAATTCCTCCATCGTTTCCGCGCCAAAGGCCCACATCACATGCGCCCAGTAATGCGGGACCGGGTTTTCGCCCTCGCGCTTCATCCGCTTGTCCTGCACCTCGCGCCAGTTGTGGTTCGCGCCCCAGCAGGCGCCGGACGCAAAGCGCGGCTCATAGGCCACCGCGCGCGGGGCGAAATGGCCGCCCAGCGAAATGCCGGTCATGCCGATGCGCTTGGGATCGACATCCGGCTGGGTTTCCAGCCAGTCCACCGCCTTGCTCGCCCAGTTTTCGCTGTGGGGATCAACCGGCAGGCCCTGAAGACGCAGCGCCTCGCCGGTGCCGGGCTGATCGACGCAGAGGGTGGAAATGCCGCGCCTGGCCAGCGCTTCGGGCAGGCGGCTCCAGTAGAGCAGCTCCTTGCAGCTATCCAGACCGTTGCAATAGACGACCACCGGGCGCGGACCTTCGCCCGCACCGCGCGTGTAAAGCGCCGACATCGTGCCGGTGCTCAGCGGGATTTCCACGCGCTCCCGGTTGATGCTGCCCAGCTTGGTCGAACGGGCAAAGGCATCGAGCGCCTTGGCATAGGTTTCCTTGCGCCCCGGTGCGCCATGGCCCTGCATGCGCTCGGCCACAAAGAGATAGAGCGAGGCGCGTTCCAGCTTGTCGCTGGCCGAAAAACCCCGGCCCCGCGCCTCATCCTCGGCGGCAAGTTCGATCAGCTTGTCGCCCATCGCGGCCCATTGCTTCATAAAAGCGGGCGTGCCTGCATCGCCGCCGCCGGCCGCGGCATCAAGGATCGGCTGACACATATCGACGATCTCGCCGATACGCCCGCCGCTTTCCAGGGCGATGGCGACCGAGAGGTTCCAGATATAGTTGGGGAAGGGGGAATATAGCGCCACGATGGGGGTTCCGTTCAGAAATAGGGATGCGGGTTGATGGTCTTGCTTTCGATAGGCTGCAAGACATCCCAGTGTTCGACAATCCGGCCGTTCTTGAGCCGATAGAAATCCGCGACCGTCCCGCCATTGCCATCAGGCCCGGTGCGGCCATGCAGGTGGATTACCGCAGAATCCCCGTCGACCAGAATGCGCTTGATGACAAAGCGCGATCCGGGCCGGGCAAACATCGGCTCCAGCGCGGCAATGGCGGCCTCGCGGCCATCGGGAATGCCGGGGTTGTGCTGGATGTAATCGGGGGCGACATGATCCATGAAGGCCCCGCGCACATCGCGCAGATCGTAAAACCTATGCGCGAAATCGGCCATGATGGCGCGATTGCGTTCGGTGGTCGTGGGATGGGTGGTGTGGGCGCGCGCCTGCACGGCCATGGGCATCAGGGCGAGAGCCGAGGCCAGCAGGGCGCGCCCGCGCATCACGCCTCGACCGCCACAAACAGCCCCGCGTTTTCATGCGGATGGGGCAGCGTCTGCGGCCCGCCCACGCCAATGCCCCACTGGTCCATGACCATGGGCGCGGGGGTATAGACGGTGGGCTCGCGGTTCTCGAAATCCACCTCTTCCAACTCGGCGGTATATTCGGTGACAAAGCCGCCGGGCGTGACGAAATAGCTGAACGTGTTGTCGCCCGCCGTGTGGCGGCCCGGACCCCAGCCGATGTTGACATCCTTCTGCTTCAAACGGTGGATGCCGCGCATCATGCCGTCCACGCCTTCCATGTCATAGGCGACATGGTTGAGGCAGGCCGGGCCGGGCAGGATGGCAAAGCGGTGATGGGCCGAATTGCAGCGCAGGAAGCACATGAAATCGCCCAGCCAGTCCGAGACCTTGAAGCCCAGCACATCGCAGAACCACGCGACCAGCGCCTTGTGGTCGGGCGAATGCAGCACGATATGGCTGATCTTGACCGGCACGCCTTCCCAGCGCGCGATCTCGCGCTTGGCCCCGCGCGCCACATCGGCGCTGATTTCCATCTGCAGCCCGTCGGGGCTGAAGAAACGGAAGCCATAGCCGCCGCCCGGCGTGGTCAATTCGCGCGGGGCATGGACGATCTTGCCGCCCGCCGCCTCAACCTTGGCGGCAAGGGCATCGACATCGGCGCGCGTGTCGGTGGCCAGCGCGATCACATCGATGCGGTTTTCGTCATTGGCGCGCAGGCGCACCACGTGGTGCTCGTCATGACCCTGCGCCTTGAACCAGGCCATGCCATCATCGGAGGCCACGCGTTCCAGACCCCAGACATCGGTGTAATAGGCGGCCTCGGCGTCCAGATCGGTGACGCCATAGCCCACATAGCGGATTTCGGTAACTCGGCTCATTGAAGGGAATTCCTTTGGAAAATCAGATGGGCTGCGAGACCATCGCAAACATTTCGGAGGTCGCCTTGGCATTGTCGACGGGCGGGCCCTTGCCGATCTGGCCGTGGCAGATCTCAAGGCTCTTCTCGACGATGAAGCGGCAGCGTTCAAAGCGGCGGTTGCGATAGGCGGTGAAGGCTTCCTGCGGCGTTGCGGCCTTGCCGATCTCGTCGGCCAGCACGATGCTGTCCTCGACCGCCATGCCCGCGCCCTGACCCAGATGCGGCGTGGTGGCATGGACCGCATCGCCCAGCAGCACGACCCGGCCCACATGCCAATCGCCATAGAGCATCATGCCCTCAAGCGGGCGATAGACGACGCCTTCGTCATCGGTGATCTGCTCGGCCAGAGCCTGAACGGCAGGCGCGGTATTGGCCAGCTTGCCGCGCATGGCCGCCGCGATCCCTTCCTTGGGATAGTAGGGATTGTCCGGCTCGGGCGTGGTGACATACATATACATCAGATCCGCGCTGATCGGCACAAAGCCGACGCCGGTGGGGCCGTTATAGACCTGAAGCGCATCCAGATCGGCCGGGCGCGGAAAGTTGTAGCGCCACACGGCCTGACCCGTGAATTGCGGTTTGGGCGCATCGGGCATGATGGTCTGGCGCGTCTGCGAATAGACGCCGTCCGCCCCGATGACCAAGGCATAGGTGCCCGCGCTGCCGTCCGAGAAGGTGACATTGACGGCATCGCCGGTGTCTTCAATCGCTGTGGCGGTGATGCCGAGGCGGATCTGCGCCCCCGCATCCTTGGCGGCATCGCCCAGCAGCTTGTGCAGCGCGGGGCGGCCGATGCCCATGTTGGCGGGCAGACCCGGCGCCACCGGATGGCCCGGAATGCGCGCGACCTTGTGACCGTTGGGGAGGAAGATTTCGACCGCGTCAAAACCCACGCCTGCGGCCAGATAGCCATCCAGAATGCCCAGTTGTTGCGCCGCCGAGAGCACGTTCGACTGCTGAATGATGCCCACGCCGTACACCGACCAGTTCGGGTCGCGTTCGATGACGGTGACGCTATGGCCCGCCTTGCACAGGGCAATCGCGCTGGTCAGGCCGCCGATGCCGCCGCCGATAACGAGAATGTCGAGATTGTTCATGGCCGCGCCTCATGCGCGGCGCCACAGTGATGGCGCATATACTCTCCCCATGCGCCATAAGGGCGCGTTGACCGAGATATTTACGCGTATTCTGTTCAATCTGTAAAAGTCATTATCTGGATCAATGACCATAAACAATACTTATGGTAATGGCCCTAGGAGGTGGACTGCGCCGCCAGTCGCAATTGCTCGCGCAGCCACACCAGTCCGGCGTCATCCCGCCGGGCCTCGTGAAACTGCGCCATTTCGCGCAGACGAGGGAAGGGGAAGGGCATGGGCGCAAAGGCCAGATCGAATTGCGGCATCATCGCGCGCACCAGCCGTTTGTGCAAGACCGCAAGCCGCATCGTGTTTTGCAGAAACCACGGCACGCTGGCAAAGGAGGCGACCTCGATGTCGATCCGGCGCTGGCGCCCCATGCGGGCCAATTGCGTATCGGCAAAGGTGGCCGCGCGGCGCGTGCCAAGAGCAACGCCCACGTGGCCTGCGGCAAAGAATTCATCCGCGCTCAGCCCCGAGGCAAAGAGCGGATTGCCCGCCCAGCCGACCACGACCTGCTCCTCTTCATAAAGAAATTCAGAGGGATGCCATGGCGCCAGCAATTGTTCCGGCGCGATCAGCAAGTCAAACCGGCCCCCTTCCAGATCGTCGGCATTGCGCTCGGTTGGCTGCATGACCTCCAGTTGGATGTGGGGCGCGGCAAGGCTGATCCGCTCGGCCAGCGCGACCAGCACGGCGACCATCACATAGTCCGAGGCATTGATGCGAAAGCGGCGCGTCGAGGTGGCCGGATCAAATCCGGCGGGGGTGGCGATGGCCTGCTCGACGCTTTGCAGGCTGCGCTGGATTTGCGGAAACAGCGATTCGGCAAAGGGCGTAGGGTGCATCCGTTTGCCCACCTGGACCAGCAGTTCATCCCCGAAATAGGCGCGCAGACGGCGCAGCGAGGCGCTGGCCGCGGGCTGTGTCAGACCGAGGCGCTCGGCGGTCCGGGTGACACTGCGCGTTTCCATCAGCGCGGAAAACACCACCAGCAAATTCAGGTCGAGCTGTTTGAAACGCATTCCATCCCATTTCATCGCTTATGAGGCAGGCGATAAATCAGAATTGGAAATAATGAAAGCGCGCAGGCCTGCTTGACAAGGCCCATGATCGCGCATTACCGTTCAGAACAATAGTTCTAATTAAAATTCGTGGCAACCCGCAATGCAGGCCGCCATGGGGAGAGAAACTTGACCGTCCAATCCATCGCCCCGCGCAAGGCGGGTGCCGCACAGGGCATCACACTGGTCACGGTGGCCTTTTTGCCGATCGTGGCGATTGTTTCGATGTTTCCGGCTGTCCCGGCGATCATCGAGCATTTTGCCGCGCGCGATCCGGCCGCCATTGCCAAAGTGCCCGCCATGGTGTCCGCACCGGGGCTGACGATTGCCTTGCTGGCGCTGGTCGCCGGGCTGCTGGTCGACCGTTTCGGGCGGCGCAGGCTGCTGCTGGTGTCGACGGCGCTCTATGGCTTTGTGGGCGTGGCGCCCTTTTTCCTCGATTCGATTGACCAGATCTATGTCTCGCGCCTGGCCCTTGGCGTGGCCGAGGCGGCGATCCTGACCACGCTCAATACGCTGGTGGGCGATTATTGGAACGAGAAGGACCGCCGCTTCTGGCTGACCATGCAGGGCCTTGCCGGGCCGTTTCTGGGCAGCGCGGTGATCTTTCTGTCGGGCTATCTGACCGCGGTGCAATGGAACGGGATCTTCCTTGTCTATGCCGTCGGTTTCCCCGCCTTCCTTGCCAGCGCGGCGTTCCTCTATGAACCGGACAGCGACGAGACGGCGCGAAAGATGCTGGGTATGGACGAGGGGGGCGAGCCTTTCCCCTGGCGCAATGTGCTGACCTATGCGGGCGTGACCCTGCTGGGCAGCGCGCTTTATTATGTGTTCATCATCAATGGCGGGCTGGTGTGGCAGGAAATCGGGGTCAGGGACTCCGCCGCCATTGGCCGCATGACCAGCATCCCCAGCCTGTTCGTGATGGTGGGCGCGGGCGTGTTCTGGTTTACCGGCAAGTTTGGCCCGCGCTGGCAATTGTTCGCGCTCTTTGCATTGCTGGGCGCGGGGTTGGTGGTGATGGGGCTGATCCATGACTGGCGCGGCATGGTGGTCGGCATGGCCATTCAGCAGACCGGCGCGGGCATGGCTGTTCCCTGCCTTGTCGCCTGGGCGCAAAGCAATCTGCCCTTTGCCCATCGCGGGCGCGGCATGGGCATCTGGACCGCGTGTTTCTTCTTCGGCCAATTTTCCTCGCCGCTGCTGGTCAGCCTGCTGCGCGAGCATTTCGGCCATATGCAGGGCGCTTTCCTGGCCGCCGGGGTGTTTGGCCTCGCGTGCGCCTTGCTGGTGCTGATCGTTGTTTCGGGGCGCAAACAGGCCCCCACCGGAGCGTGATATCATGACATCGAAAATCAAGCGGGGCATCAGCCTCTACAGCTTTCAGGAAGAGATGTTCCTTGGCAAAATGAGCGTCGAGGATTGCGTGGCCTTTGGCGCCGGCATCGGCGCGCCGGGCATCGAAATCCTGCCCGAACAGAATATGCCGACCTTCCCGAACATCACCGACACTCAGGTTGGCGAATGGCGGGACATGCTGGAGCGCCACGGCGCGCATTTCACCTGCTATGACATGTTCCTCGACACCAAGCGCCGCAAAGACCGGTTGATGAGCGACGAGGAGCAGGTGGAAAGCATCCACCGCGACCTCATCCTGTGCAATCGCCTGGGCATCAGGAATATGCGCATCCTGATCTTTGTGCGCCCCGACATCCTCGAAAATTGTGTGCCGATGGCCGAAAAGCTGGACGTGCATATGGGCGTCGAGGTTCATGCGCCTTGGTATCTGGACCATGCCTGGATCCTGCGCACGATCGAGGTCGCCGATCGCCTTGGCACGAAGCATCTCGGCATCCTGCCCGACATGGGCATCTTCATGAAGCATTATCCGCCCGCCTTCCGCGCCCGTTTCGAGCGGCAAGGCGCCCGCCCCGAAGTGACCCAGTTCATCGTCGACCAGCACGAGGCGAAGGTCATGTGCGAATACACGATCTATGAAGTGGCCGTGAAGATGCAGGGCAACAAGGCCGAGGTGGCCATGGCCGAAACCCTGCGCCACGCGCCCTATGCCAATCCGAAACGGATCGGCGATTTTGCCCCCTATTTCCGCCATATTCAGGCCAAGTTCTATGAAATGAACGAGGATTGCACCGATCCCGCGCTGGCCTATGACGAGGTGATCCCCGAATTGGTCAAGGCCGGTTGGGAAGGCACGCTGTCGTCCGAATATGAAGGCAACCGCTGGATTCAGGACGTGCATGAAGTGGACAGCCGCGAGCAGGTTCGCCGCCAGCATGTGATGTTCAAACGCCTGATCGCCAAGGCCGAAGCGGAGTTTGCCTGAATGTTTGACAAATACACGATTGACCCCGCCACCGTGGCCAACACCGGCCCGGCCGATGCGCCCACCGGCTTTTCCTTCACCACGAAACTGGGCTATTATCGCGGCCTTGGCCTGTCGATGATCGAGGATCTCAAGGTGTCCATCGACGGCGAGGCGCTCCCCCGCGCGGCGATCACCTTTGACGAAGGCCCCGGCCCGCTGACGCTGGACGAGATGGAGACCGCCTTTGACCGCCGCTGGCCCTTTGGTGCCCCGGCCACGATCACGGTCGCGCTTCCCGGTGGTTTCCCGGCGGGTGAGCATAGACTCGCGCTGCAACAGCGTCTGCGCATTTCCTATATGCCGTTTCCCTCCTTCAACAATGACGAGAAGGTGATCAGCCTGTGATCGACCGCAGGGCCATGCTGGGCGCGACTGTCGCCCTTTCCGCTGCTCCCATGGCCCTGCACGCGGGCGCCCGGGCGAAACCGTTTGATCCGGCCTTCCCCAAAGGCTTCCTGTGGGGTGCGGCCACCGCCGCGCATCAGGTCGAGGGCAACAATACGTCCTCGGACGTGTGGTTTCTTGAGCATCTCAAAGGTACCATCTATGCCGAACCCTCGGGCGATGCCGCCAACAGCTTTTTGCTGTGGGAGCGCGATCTCGATCTGGTCAAAAACCTCGGCCTCAACACCTATCGTTTCAGCCTGGAATGGGCGCGGATCGAGCCGGAGCAGGGGATGTTTTCCATCGCCATGCTCGATCATTACAAGGCGATGATTGATGGATGCCATGCGCGCGGCCTGACGCCGGTGGTCACCTTCAACCATTTCACCACGCCGCGTTGGTTTGCCGCGCTTGGCGGATGGCATGGCGATGATGCGCCCGCCTTGTTCGCACGCTTTTGCGATCGGGCCGCGCGCCATCTGGCGGGCGGCATTGCCTATGCCACCACGCTCAATGAGCCCAATCTGGCGGGCAAGCTGGGCGAATTGCTGCCCGGCGATCTGCTAGGCGGAGACAAGGCGATGGTCGAGGCCGCCGCCAAAGAACTGGGCGTGGCCCTATATCAGCCCGGAAACACGCTCTACACGCGCGATGGTGCGCGCACGCAAAAGCATATGCTCGAAGGCCACCGGCTGGGCCGCGCCGCGATCAAGGCGGTACGCGGTGATCTGCCGGTCGGGGTCAGTCTGGCCATGCTGGACGAACAGGCCGCCCCCGGCCTGCCCAAGGGCGCGGTCAGCCTGCGCGATGCCAAGCGCGAGCATTTCTATGGCGACTGGCTGCGTCTGGCCAAAACGGATTGCGATTTCCTCGGCATCCAGAATTACGAGCGCAGCGTGTGGACCGACAAGGGCAAGCTGCCCAATCCGCCCGGCGCCGTCACCAACACGATGGGGGCGGAGGTCTATCCGCCCTCGCTGGCGGGGGTGGCGCGCTATGCCCATGCCGAAACGAATTTGCCGATCATGGTGACCGAACATGGCGTGGGCACCGAGCATGACGAAATCCGCGCCAATCTGATCCCCGCCGCGCTGAGGGAGTTGAAAAAGGCGATGGATGATGGCGTGCCGGTGATCGGCTATTGCCACTGGAGCCTGATCGACAATTACGAGTGGGGGTTTGGTTATCGCATCCGCTTTGGCCTGTGCGAACTGGACCGCGCCACCTTCAAGCGCACGCCCAAACCCAGCGCCGGAGTGCTGGGCCGGATCGCCCGCGCCAATTCGCTCTGAGCCATTTCTTCTGACGCCTTGATCATCGCGCCCGCGCGGGCCGATGGACAGTGCCGCCTTGATCACCCATAGATCGGATAATGCGCGCCGCCCCCGACAAAGGGCGGCCGCATCGTCTATAATCGACAGGTCGGTACGAGAGAGGATGCATCCCAAAGCGCGGACCCTGCCGGTCTGCGCAACCGGGGCGATCCGTAAGGCGAAGGTGGCATAATGACGGATTATCGCTTTATTACGGCGAGCCTTGCGGGCGATGTGGCAACGATTGCCCTCAATCGGCCCGAGAAATTGAACGCGCTGACCCCGGCGATGTTCGGGGAATTGGGCGATGCGGTGGCCGCCGCCGTGGCGCAGGGCGCGCGGGCTCTGGTGCTGACGGGCGAGGGGCGGTTCTTCTGTTCGGGCGCGGATATTGCCCCGGATGGCGCGGGCTATGATGGCCTGCCGGAGGATCTGGGGGAACTGCTCGACAGCGCCTACAATCCTTTTGCCCGGCAATTGGCGGCGCTGGACATCCCGGTGGTGACTGCCTTGAACGGCCCCTGCGCCGGGGCGGGTATGAGCCTTGCTCTTGCCGGAGACATCGTGGTGATGGCCCAAAGCGCCTATCTTCTGCTGGCCTTTGTCAACATCGGTCTGGTGCCCGATGCGGGCGCGACATGGCTGGTGGCGCGCAGCGTGGGGCGGGCGCGGGCGCTGGAAATGGCGCTGCTGGGCGAACGCATGGGGGCCGATGAGGCCAAGGCGGCCGGATTGGTGACGCGGGTCGTGGGGGACGCAGATGTGCTGGGCGAGGCGCAGGCGCTGGCCGCGCGTCTGGCCGCCGGGCCGACCCGCGCGATGGGCCTGATTCGCCGACAGGTGGCTTTTGCGCTGGAACAGGGTTTCGATGCGACGCTGGATGTGGAGCGGGATCACCAGTCTGTGGCCGGGCGCACCGACGATTTCGCCGAGGCGCTCGCCGCCTTTGCCGATAAGCGCAAGCCTGAGTTTTCAGGTCGTTAAGATCGTGTGTTTTGAAAAGGTTGCTCTCATGAAACTGCTGGTACCGATCAAGCGCGTGCTTGATTACAACGTGAAGCCTCGTGTGAAGGCGGATGGTTCGGGTGTTGACCTGAGCAATGTGAAGATGAGCATGAACCCGTTTGACGAGATCGCGGTGGAGGAGGCTGTTCGCTTGAAGGAGCGGGGCGTGGCCACCGAGGTTGTGGTGGTGTCGGTTGGCCCGGCCAAGGCTCAGGAGACGTTGCGTTCGGCTCTGGCCATGGGGGCGGACCGGGCGATCTTGGTGAGCACGGAAGAGACGGTCGAGCCGCTGGCGGTGGCGAAGATTTTGGCGAAGATCATGGCCGAGGAGGCCCCGCAACTGGTGGTGCTGGGCAAGCAGGCGATTGACGATGACAGCAATCAGGTGGGGCAGATGCTGGCTGCCTTGACGGGCCGCCCGCAGGGGACGTTTGCCAGTAAGGTCGAGGTTGAGGGCGAGGCGGTGCTGGTGACGCGCGAGGTCGATGGCGGGCTGGAGACGGTCAAGCTCACGCTGCCCGCGATTGTGACGACCGACCTGCGGCTCAATGAACCGCGCTATGCTTCGCTGCCTAACATCATGAAGGCCAAGTCGAAGAAGCTCGAGACCAAGGCGCCCGGTGATTACGGGGTGGATATCACGCCGCGCCTGAAGGTGCTGAAGGTTTCCGAACCGGCGGTGCGCAGCGCAGGCGTGAAGGTCGCCGATGTCGATGCGCTGGTGGGCAAGCTTAAAGAATTGGGCGTCGCCTGAGCGAAGGCGAGGGCGAAACCAAGAAAAGGAATTGTAACATGGCTGTTTTGGTGTGGGCCGAGCATGACAATGCGGTGCTCAAGGATGCGACGCTTTCGGCGGTGACGGCGGCCTCGCAACTGGGCGAGGTGCATGTGCTGGTGGCGGGGTCTGGCGTTGGCGCTGTGGCCGAGGCGGCGGCGGGAATCGCGGGCGTGGTCAAGGTGCTGGTGGGCGATGATGCGGCCTATGCGCATGGCCTGGCGGAGAATGTTGCGCCGCTGGTGGTGGGGCTGATGGAGGGCTATGACGCCTTTGTCGCGCCCGCAACGACGACGGGCAAGAACATCGCCCCGCGCGTGGCGGCTTTGCTCGATGTGGCGCAGATCTCGGATATTCTGAGCGTCGAGGGTCCCAAGAGCTTCACCCGCCCGATCTATGCCGGCAATGCGATTGCCACGGTCGAGAGCAGCGACGCCAAGCTGGTGATCACCGCGCGCGGCACCGCCTTTGCCAAGGCCGAAGCCACCGGCGGCAGCGCCGTGATCGAGGCCGTCGCCACCACCGGGGACGCGGGAATTTCCAGCTTCGTCGGCGCGGAAATCGCCAAGTCGGAACGCCCCGAACTGACCAGCGCCAAGGTGATCGTCTCGGGCGGGCGGGCCTTGAAAGATGCCGAGACCTTTGCCGCCACGATCCTGCCGCTGGCCGACAAGCTGGGCGCGGCCGTGGGCGCATCGCGCGCTGCCGTGGACGCGGGCTATGTCCCCAATGACTATCAGGTGGGCCAGACCGGCAAGATCGTCGCGCCGCAGGTTTACATCGCCGTGGGCATTTCCGGGGCGATCCAGCATCTGGCGGGGATGAAGGACAGCAAAACCATCATCGCCATCAACAAGGACGAGGACGCGCCGATCTTCCAGGTGGCCGACATCGGGCTGGTCGCGGATCTGTTTGCCGCCGTGCCCGAGCTGACGGGGAAGCTGTAAGCCATGAGCGAGATCCAGCACGAGGCGGTCCAGCGCGACACCATGCCCTATGATGTGGTGGTGGTCGGCGGTGGCCCTGCGGGGCTTTCGGCCGCCATCCGGATCAAGCAGCTCAATGCCGATCTGAGCGTCTGCGTGCTGGAGAAGGGCTCGGAAGTGGGGGCGCATATTCTCTCGGGCGCGGTGGTCGATCCGCGCGCGATGGATGAGCTGCTGCCCGATTGGCGGACCGATGGCTGCCCTTTGGCGGAAACGCCGGTGACGGACAACTGGCACTGGGTTCTCACCAAGGGCGGGCATTATGCGGTGCCCCATGCGCTGATGCCGCCGTTTATGAGCAATGATGGCAATTACACCGTCAGCCTCGGCAATCTGTGCCGCTGGCTGGGGGGCAAGGCCGAGGAGCTGGGGGTGGAGGTCTTCCCCGGCTTCCCGGCGGCAGAATTGCTCTATGACGGCGACCGCATCATCGGCGTGCAGACCGGCGATATGGGCGTGGACCATGATGGCAATCCGAAGCCGGATTACCAGCCCGGCATGAACCTGACGGCGCAATACACGATCCTGGCCGAGGGCGCGCGCGGGCATCTGACCAAAAGGGTCAAGGCGAAGTACGCTCTGGAGCGCGATTGTCAGCCGCAGGTCTATGGTCTGGGCATCAAGGAATTGTGGGACATTGCGCCCGACAAGCACGTGCCGGGCCGCGTGCTGCACACGCAGGGCTGGCCGCTCAGTGAGAGCGAGAGTTGGGGCGGGGGTTTCCTCTATCATCAGGCGGGCGGGCAGGTGGCCTTGGGTTTTGTGACGGCGCTCGATTACAAGAACCCGCATGTCAGCCCGTATGAGGAATTCCAGCGCTGGAAGCAGCATCCGGCGATCCGGGCGATCCTCGAAGGCGGCAAACGCGTCAGCTATGGCGCGCGGGTGATCAACGAGGGCGGGTGGCAATCGGTGCCGCATCTGGCCTTCCCCGGCGGGGTGCTGGCCGGGTGCAGCGCGGGCTTTGTCAACGTGCCGCGCATCAAGGGCAGCCATACGGCGATGAAGAGCGGCATGCTGGCCGCCGAGGCGATTGTGGCGGCGATTGCGGCAGGGCAGGAGGGCGCGCAGCTGGATGGCTACGAGGCTACCTTGCGCGAGAGCTGGATCGCCGACGAACTCAAGCTGGTGCAGAACGCGCAGCCTTTGGTGGCGAAGTTCGGCGGGGCGCTGGGCACGGTGCTGGCGGGTGCGGATATGTGGGCGCGCTATCTGCGCATCAACCCGTTTGGCGCGATGGCGCATCACACCGATGCCGAGGCGACGGGCCGGGCCGATCTCTATCAGCCCATCGCCTATCCCAAGCCCGATGGCGTGATCAGCTTTGACCGGCTGACCAGCGTGTCCTTCTCCTTCACCAACCATGCGGAGGATCAGCCCTGCCACCTGAAACTGGCCGACCCCTCGGTGCCCACGCGCATCAACCTGCCCCGCTATGCCGGGCCGGAGGCGCGCTACTGCCCGGCAGGGGTCTATGAGTTTGTGGGCGAGGGCGATGCCAAGCGCCTCCAGATCAACGCCCAGAACTGCGTCCACTGCAAGACCTGCGACATCAAGGACCCCACCGGCAACATCACATGGGTCGCGCCCGAAGGCGGCGGTGGGCCCAATTATCCCAATATGTGAGGGGGAAGGGAAGAGAGGGAGAAGAAAAGGATAGATGCGAGGGTCTGGACCCTCGCGCTCCCGTTACTGTCGACGGGGTGCCCCGCCAATACCAAGGGGCCCAATACGCAATGTCGAAGTTTGAAAGCCTGCGGCGCGGAGAAACCTGCGCTAGCCGCGCCGCAGGCCTTCAAACCCTAAAACCCCAAACCACCCCCGCCAACCAGCACCACCCAGTAACGGGATTGCAAAGGGCCCCCGCCCTTTGCCCGCCGGAGGCAAAAACCCTAAAACCCTATCCTAATTAATGCCCCAAAACCCCGCGCACCCCGTCGATCACATATTGCACAGCCAACGCGCCCAGCAGCACGCCCAACACGCGGGTTATAACCGCTTCGACCCGGCTGCCCAGCAGGCGCATGATCGGCCCCGCCGCCAACAGCGCCAATGCCGTGAGCAGCAGAACGCAGATCAGCGCGGCCAGCACCACGGCGGCCCCGGTGCGATCATTGGCATGGCCCATCATCAGCATCACCGTGGCGATTGAGCCCGGCCCGGCGATCATCGGCATCGCCATGGGAAAGACGCTGATATCCTCATGAGGCTCAGGCGTGTGGAGCACTTTTTCCACGCGCTCCTCACGCCGCTGGGTGCGTTTTTCAAACACCATTTCCAGCGCGATCAGGAACAGCATCACGCCGCCCGCGATGCGGAAAGCATTGAGTTCGATGGCAAGCGCCGCCAGCAAGCCTTTGCCGAATAAGGCAAAGATGATAAGAATGGCGCTGGCAATGACGCTGGCGCGGATCGCGGTGCTGCGCGCGGCCTGCGGGGAATAGCTGGCCGTCAGCCCGCCATAGATCGGCGCGCAGCCAACCGGATCGATCACCACGAAAAGCGTGGCGAAGGTGGAAATGAAGAGTTCAAGCATCCTTCTGCCTTACCCCAGCAAGAGAGCAAGCGGAAGGGGGGCTATTTCGAGGCGCGGCGCAGCACTTCGGTCAATTTTCCGCCGATTTTGACATTGACCACATAATCGCGCGTGCCATCGCCGCGCGCGGCGGTGGACCATTCAAGCGAGTGATCGCTGCTCTGGCCCGAAAGGTGGTCCCCATCGAGGGCGGGCGTGAATTCCAGCGCCTTTTGCCCGCGCGGGCCGCATTCGGCAACTTTGGCCTCGGCCCATTCCGGTTCGGGCAAAGGCTTGTCGGTGAGGCCGCCCTGGTCCAGCACGAAGAGATACTGGCCCTTCTTCTGCCTTTGCCATACGGTCGAAAACCAGCCATGGGCCCCGCCCGCCTGCCATCCGCCATAGGAAATGGCCGTGGCCCCGTCACAGCTCATCCAGACGTTGTGGACCTGCCATTGCAGGGGCTGGGCCGGATTGGGGCGGCGGCGCACGAAATCCTGAACCTGCACCACCTTGTCGCCGTCGAACATTTGCGCGTCCGGCGCGGCATGGTCGCGGAACGCCTGCCATTGCCCCTTGTCGCGCACGGCGCGGGCAAAGCCGATTTCGCGTGCGATAATATCGCTGGGCAGGGCAAACATGGTGGCCATGCCCCTTGCCGGGCGCTGGGCCATGGCGCCGCCGGGCATGACTGCCGCGATCAGCAATGCAGGCAAAGCCCGCCTTCCAAACAACGCAAGAAAGGCGGGCTTTTTCATCAGATCGAATGCTCCGGCAGGTCGGCCTTGGGCAGTTCCAGCCCCTCATGCGCGTAAGCGGCCACCAGCGCATTGCGCAGCAGCACCGCAATCGTCATGGGGCCAACGCCGCCCGGCACCGGGGTGATGGCGCCTGCCACCTGAACCGCGCCTTGATAATCGACGTCGCCCACGATCCGGCCCTTGGTCTTGCCCTCGGCGGGGGGCAGGCGGTTGATGCCCACGTCGATTACAGTCGCGCCCGGCTTGATCCAGTCGCCTTTGACCATTTCGGGCACGCCAACGGCCGCCACGACAATGTCGCTGCGCCGCACGATGTCGGCCAGATCCTTGGTGTGGCGATGCGCAATCGTGACCGTGCAATTGGCCGCCAACAGCAATTGCGCCATCGGCTTGCCCACGATGTTGCTGCGCCCGATGACCACGGCGTTCAACCCCTTGAGGTCGCCCAAACGGTCTTCGAGCAGCATCAGGCAGCCCAGCGGCGTGCAGGGCACATAACCGGCCTGACCCACGGCCAGACGGCCCGCATTGGTGACGTGGAAACCATCGACATCCTTGTCCGGGTCGATGGTGGCGATCACCTTCTGCTCGTCCATATGGCGGGGCAGGGGAAGCTGAACCAGAATGCCGTCAATCGCAGGATCGGCGTTGAGCCGGGCCACCACGGCCAGCAGTTCTTCCTCGCTGGCATCGGCGGGCAGCTTGTGTTCAAAGCTGTTCATGCCCGCCGCCACAGTCTGCTTGCCCTTGGAGGACACATAGACCTGGCTGGCCGGATCCTCGCCCACCAGCACCACGGCCAGGCCCGCCTTGCGGCCGGCCTTGGCCTCGAATTCACCGGCCAGCACGCCGATACGCGCGCGCAGCCGTTCAGCAAATTCCTTCCCGTCGATAATTTTGTTCTCGCTCATCCGTAATGATTCCCAATGTAAACCAGCAAGATGATGACGATGCGAATCAGCACCAGCAGCGCCATCGGCGAAAGGTCGAGAAAGCCGGTGTTCGGCATGAACCGGCGGATCGGCCTCAGCAGCGGCTCCAGAATCGCGTTGAGCGCCTGCCAGATGCCGGAAACCAGCGGATTATGCAGGTTTACGACATTGAAGGCGATCAGCAGCCCGAGAACAACCTGCACCAACACCGCCGTTGACACGATGTCGGCCAACAGCAGCAGAATGGGGATAATCACTTCGTTAATCACGGGGCGCTTCCTCTCCCAATGGCAGAGCGTGTGACCTAGCCGAGCCAAGCCACGCGCGCAACCGGAGCGCTGAGGAAGGATTGTAAGTGTTGCTTACAAATTTGACAAGGGTGCAGGAAAGGATTCCTGCAAATCATCGCCATTTGGCGCTTACGCCTTGCGGATCAGCGTGCCTGCGCCGCGTTGGGTAAAGAATTCCAGCAACATGGCATGGGGAACGCGGCCATCGAGCACGACCGCCGCCTCGCATCCGGCCTCGACCGCGTGGGTGCAGGTGGCCAGTTTGGGAATCATCCCGCCGCTGATCGTGCCGTCCTGCGCCAAGGCCTCGATGTCGGCAGGCGTCAGGTCGGTCAGCAGGTTCTTGTCCTTGTCCAATACGCCCGGAACATCGGTCAGCAGGAACAGGCGCGCAGCCCCGATCGCAGCGGCAATCGCGCCCGCCATCGTGTCGGCGTTGATGTTATAGGTCTCGCCATCATGGCCCACCGCGATGGGAGCGATGACCGGGATCAGGCCCGCGCTCGACAGGGTTTCCAGAATCGAGGTGTCGATATGGTCCGGCTCGCCCACATAGCCAAGGTCCACCACGATGGCCTCGCCGCTGTCGGGGTCTTCGATCGCCTTGCCCAGCTTTTGCGCCTCGACCTTGCGGGCGGTGACCAGCGCGCCATCCTTGCCCGAAATGCCGACGGCCTTGCCGCCCGCCTTGCCGATCCAGCTCACCAGTTCCTTGTTGATCGCGCCCGAGAGCACCATTTCGGCAACCTCGGCGGTGGCCTTGTCGGTGACGCGCAAGCCGTTGACGAATTGCGATTCGATGCCCAGCGCTTTCAGCATCCGCCCGATCTGCGGCCCGCCGCCATGAACCACGACGGGGTTGATGCCCACGGCCTTCAAAAGCACGATATCCTCGGCAAAATCCTGCGCCAGCGCGGGGTCGCCCATCGCATGGCCGCCATATTTGACGACAAAGGTGCGCCCTTCGTAACGCTTGAGATAGGGCAGGGCCTCAATCAGCGTTTCGGCTTTGGCGAGTAGGGATGCGGTGGAATCAGTCATGCGGCGCGTTTACCGCGCTTTTGGCGGAATTGAAGTGTTTTTTACGCAGGCTTTTCGCGATCAAGCCCCCCACGATCCAACCAACGCCCGAGCGCGACAAACAGATAGATCAGCGGCGGCACCATGATCGTGGAGAGCACCAGCTTGGACAGGATCTGTCCTTTCATCAGCGGGCCAAGGTCGAGCACGCCGTAAAAGCTGATGGTGATGAAGATCAGCGTATCGACGATCTGGCTGAGCAGACTGGCCGCCCATGCGCGCAGCCACAGGTGCTTGCCATCCTTGCCGCGCGCAAGGCGGGAAAAGACATAGACATTGAGCGTCTGCGAGGTGCCATAGGAGCAAAGTCCGGCAAATTGCATCCGCGCGCCCTGACCCAGCAGATGGGCAAAGGCGTCCTGATCGGGCCAGAAGGGGGCGGGCGGTACGGCGTGGATGACGATCATTAACAGCACCATAGACACGATCAACGGCACAAAGCCAAAGCGTACCAAACGGTTGGCCGTGGCGGTGCCATGCAGTTCCGCCGTCGCGCTGCCCAGCACGACAAGGATCAGGAAAGCGAAAATTCCGCTCTCCACCGCCAGATTGCCAAGGATCGGCCAGGTGCCCAGATCGGCAATCTTGGTCCCCAGCACACCCGCCAGCACGCATAGCCCGCCGTAAAGCAGTGAGCCGGCAAAGAGCGAAAGCGGGATGTTGGGAGCGGTTTTGGGCTGATTCATCATGGGGGTTTAGCGGGACGGTTTTTTAGGCGCAAGGGAGGTTAAGGGAGGTGAAAGTGCCTCCGGCGGGTAAAGGGCGGGGGCCCTTTGCAATCCCGATACTGTCGGCGTTGCGCCGTGGCGGCGGCCAAAGAGCGTGGTATGAGGGGGGGAATTTTAAAGCCTGCGGCGCTGATCAGCGCAAGTTCGCCGCGCCGCAGGCTTTCAAACCACCGATTGTGATGCGCGGCTAACCCGCCCAGCACCACCCCATTCATGGGATTGCAAAGGGACGAGTCCCTTTGCCCGCCGGAGGCAACCTTACCCCTTACCCATGCTTCGTCCGCAACAACCCGCGCACAAACGGGATCAGCCCGGTCTGCCGCTTCCTGCGCAACCGCTCGGATGCCAGAATCAGCTTCACCTGCTCATAGCACTCGTCCAGATCCTCGTTCACCACGACATAGTCATAGGCGTCCCAGTGGCTGATTTCGGCGCGGGCGCGGTCCATGCGGGCGTTGATGACCTCGGCGCTGTCGGTGCCGCGGCCGGAGAGGCGGCGGTGCAATTCCTCGATGCTGGGGGGCAGGAGAAAGACGCGGACCACGTCCTGAGCGTCTTTTTGGTAAAGCTGCTGCGTGCCCTGCCAGTCGATGTCGAAGAGGAAATCCTTGCCGTGTTTCAGGCCGGCGCGGATATGAGCCTTGGGCGTGCCGTAGCAATTGCCGAATACCTCGGCCCATTCGTAGAATTCGTCATTTTCCGCCATGCGGTCGAATTCTTGCTGGCTGACAAAGAAATAATCCACGCCGTCCACTTCGCCGGGGCGTGGCGCGCGTGTCGTGGCCGAAACCGAAGGGTTGATCGCCTTATCCTCGGCCAGCAGGCGCCGGGCAATGGTGGTCTTGCCGGTGCCCGACGGGCTGGACAGGATGAACATCAGCCCGCGACGGTGCAGGTCCGGGTGATGGTGGTCGGAATGGTGGAGGTCATGCGATTCAGGAGCCATGGCATCCGATGCCGCATGAACGCAGTCCAATCAAGCCGTTTTGGCGATCAGGCCGCTCTTGCGATCAGACCGTTTTGGGCGTGGGGGTGGGAATGGGAGCGGGCGCGGGCGCCTTGCCGGCTTCCCGTTCCTTTTTGGCGTCATGCAGATGCTTGGCCAGCAGCACGCCGCCCACCAAAATGGCGCCCGGCACCGAGCGCATCGCGATCCGCGTCAGCGCCAGACCCGCCAGCTTGCGCGGCAGCGATACTTTTCCACCTGCCGCCTTACCGGGGGTGACGACCGAATCGATCGCCTTGCCCAGTACCGATTGGCCGTTCTGGCGGATGATGCCCGAAATCTTGGAATTTCCCAATGTCAGTCCTTCCGGTTTCGCTTACTTCTTGCGACCGAAATCCACCGTAACAACGTTTGTTCCATCCTCCTGCGTGGCGATGGGCGCCTCGCGGGTGGACGAATCATTTTCCGCCTCGTCGTGCAGTTCAGGCTCCAGATCCTCGACCGAAGCCTGGAACTGAAGGCCGAAATCGACCGCCGGATCAACAAAAGCGGTAATTGCGCCAAACGGGATTACCAGAATGGCGGGCACCTGATTGAAGGTCAGCCCGACCGAAAAATGATCCTCGCCCACGGTGAGATCCCAGAACTTGTTCTGGAGCACGATGGTCATTTCATCGGGAAAGCGGGTTTTCAGATGGGCGGGAATATCGACGCCCGGCGCCTGGGTCTTGAAGGTGATGTAAAAATGGTGATTGCCCGGCAGCGAGCCGCCGGTGCTGGCCACCTGGCCGAGCACGCGGCCCACCACGGCGCGCAGCGCTTCCTGCACGATTTCGTCATAGGGGATCAGGCTGTCGGGCGTATCATCGGTCATGGCCCTCAAGTGGCGCTTAGGATGGCTGCGGTCAAGAGCCTGTGTTGATATCCTGCGGCATGGCGATGGGGCGGCGGCGCATGCGGATCACTGTTGCCATGGCGCAGATCCCCCCTGCCAGACCAAAGCCAGCGCTCAGTCCAAGCGTCAATTGATGCGGCATAAAACTTTGAGGGATCAGGCGAGTAAGGCAGGCCAGCGCCACAAAGAGATTGCTCAGCCATTGTTCCGTCGAATAGTTCAGGGCGCGCAACTTGATGGGGCGCTGGGGCATGGCGGCGCCTTTCCTTGGCCGAACAGGAATGACTCATCTTGCCACACAGACGATCGCGCGTATAGGGGCACCATGCGCACCGCCCGTATCGCCCGCAAGACGCACGAGACTGATATTCTCGTGGACGTGAACCTCGATGGATCGGGGAAGTATGATGTCTCTACAGGCATCGGCTTTCTCGATCATATGGTGGAGCAATTGTCGCGCCACTCGCTGATCGACATGACCGTCCGGATCAAGGGCGACCTGCATGTGGACCAGCATCACACGGTCGAGGATTGCGGCATCGCCATAGGGCAAGCCGTTTCGGCGGCGCTGGGCGACAAGGCCGGGATTGGCCGTTATGGTCAGGTTTATTCGCCGATGGACGAGGCCTTGGCCCGCGTGGCGCTCGATATTTCGGGGCGTCCTTGGCTGGTGTGGAAGGCGGCCTTTACCGTCCACAAGCTGGGCGAGATGGACACCGAATTGTTCGAGCACTGGTTCCATTCCTTTGCTCAGGCGGCGGGCATCACGCTGCACATCGAAGTGTTTTATGGTCAGAACAACCATCACATCATCGAGGGCATCTACAAGGGCCTTGCCCGCGCTTTGCGCACGGCGGTCGAATTGGACCCGCGCAAGGGCGGGGCGGTGCCTTCGACCAAGGGGCTGCTTGGGGACGGAACTTTGAATGGCTGAAGTGCTGGCCCTGATCGACTATGGCGCGGGCAACCTGCATTCGGTGGCCAATGCGCTGAAAGCCGCCGGGGCCGAAGGGGTGGCGATCACCGCCGACCCCGATGTGGTGCGCGCGGCCGACCGCATCGTGCTGCCCGGCGTCGGCTCGTTCAAATCCTGTGCGCAGGGGTTGCGGGCGATCCCCGGCCTTGTTGCTGCGATGGAAGAGCGCGTGCTGGTGGGCGAGGCGCCGTTCCTCGGCATTTGCGTGGGGATGCAATTGCTGGCCACGCAGGGCGTCGAGCATGGCATTACCGAAGGGCTGGGCTGGATTCCCGGCGAGGTGCGCCTGATCGAGCGCGCCGATCCCACCATCAAGATCCCGCATATGGGCTGGAACGATGTAGGCGTCCAACCCCACGCCCCGCTGATCGTGCCGGGCGAGGCCTATTTCCTGCACTCCTATGAATTTGTCGCCGAGGATGGCCATCATGTGGTGGCCATGACCGACCATGGCGGGGGCGTCACCGCCGCCGTTGGCCGCGACAATATTCTGGGCGTGCAATTTCACCCGGAAAAGAGCCAGTCCTATGGGCTCGAACTGCTTTCCCGCTTTCTGACATGGAAACCGTAAGATGATCGTTTTTCCCGCCATCGACCTGAAAGGCGGCCAGGTGGTGCGCCTTGCCGAGGGCGATATGGACCGCGCCACCGTCTATGGCGACAACCCCGCCGCGCAGGCGAAGATCTTTGCCGATGCGGGCAGCCAGTTCCTGCATGTGGTCGATCTGGACGGGTCTTTCGCGGGTCGGGCGGAAAACCGCGAGGCGGTGGAAGCGATCCTGCAAAGCTTTGAAGGCCATGTGCAATTGGGCGGCGGCATCCGCACGCGCGAATCGGTCGAGGGCTGGTTCAACCTGGGCGTGTCGCGCGTAGTGATGGGCACGGCGGCGCTGAAGGACCCCGAATTCGTCAAGGATATGGCGCGCGAGTTCCCCGGCGGCATCGTTGTGGCCGTGGACGCGCGCGATGGTTTCGTGGCGACGCAGGGCTGGGCCGATGTGTCGGATGTGGCCGTGGTCGATCTGGCCCGCCGGTTCGAGGATGCGGGCGTGGCCTCGCTGCTGTTTACCGATATCGGCCGCGATGGCTTGCTGAAGGGCGCTAATATCGAGGCGACTGTCGATCTGGCGCGCCGGGTGAATATTCCCGTGATCGCTTCCGGTGGGGTCAAGGGGCTGGATGATATCCGGTTGCTTGCGCTCCATGCCGAGGATGGGATCGAGGGCGTGATTACGGGCCGGGCATTGTTTGAAGGCAAGCTCGATCTGGCTGCGGCGATTGCGATGGCGAATAAGGAGTAAGGGGTAAGGGGTAAGGGGTAAGGGGTCTTAGATGCGAGGGTCTAGACCCTCGCGCTCCCATTACTGTCTGCGTTGCGTGTCGGGTTCGGCCTTTGGTGTCGGACGCGCCGATTAAAGTTTAAAGCCTGCGGCGCTTTTGGCGCAGCCTCTCCGCGCCGCAGGCTATCATATGCATGGCGCCGATGCTTCGGACATGGCGCCACCCATTAACGGGATTGCAAAGGGATCGAATCCCTTTGCCCGCCGGAGGCATAAAACCATGACCGTTCGTATCCGCGTAATTCCCTGCCTTGATGTCCGCGATGGCCGCGTGGTCAAGGGCGTGAACTTTGTCGACCTGATCGACGCGGGCGACCCGGTGGAACAGGCGCGGGCCTATGACGCGGCGGGCGCGGATGAATTGTGCTTCCTCGACATTTCCGCCAGCCATGAGGGGCGCGGGACGCTGCTCGACGTGGTGCGCCGCACGGCTGAGGTCTGCTTCATGCCGCTGACCGTGGGCGGCGGTGTGCGTTCAGCAGAGGATGCGCGCGCGCTGCTGCTGGCGGGCGCGGACAAGGTGGCGGTCAATTCCGCCGCCGTGAGCCGTCCTGAGGTCGTGCGCGACATTGCGGAGAAATTCGGCAGCCAGTGCATTGTCGCCTCGGTTGATGCGCGCCGCGTTGCCCCGGGCAAGTGGGAGATTTTCACCCATGGCGGGCGCAAGGCCACCGGCATTGATGCGATCGAACATGCGGTACGCCTGACGGACCTTGGCGCGGGCGAATTGCTGGTGACCAGCATGGATGGCGACGGCACGCAGGCGGGTTATGATCTGGAGCTGACCCGCAAAATTGCCGACAGTGTCGGAATTCCTGTCATCGCCAGCGGCGGCGTGGGCAATCTCGATCATCTGGTCGACGGCGTGACCAAGGGCCACGCCAGCGCGGTTCTGGCGGCCAGCATTTTCCACTTTGGCAAATATTCGATTGCGCAGGCCCATGGCGCGCTGCGTGCGGCGGGGCTGCCTGCGCGGGGCGGCTGAGGTTAAGTCGGAGTGTCGGAATTTTTGCCAAACGGCACATATGGTTAATTTATTATCGTATATATTTCATATACATAAGGTGATGGCACGCATCCTGCATTAACTCTCTTCGTCAATCGAGGAGTGTTTCATGCGTCTGTTTCTGAATATCGCCGCCTGTGTGCTGATCGGGGCGATGTTGGTGCAGCCGATGCTGGCCTCGCACGGGCTTTCGGGGCTTACCTCGTCGAATATGGCGATGGCGGCGCTGGGTCTGGCCGGGCTGATGCTGGGCTATCGCGGCAGCAGCCGCCCGCGCCAGAGCGAGGCCAAACCGGCAACCGCCTGAACCGGCCGGCAACCGCCCGAAACCGCATATCCGGGCTTGACGGCGCGGCGCGTCCGCCCCATCGCAACAGGCATGAACGACACCGTCCATCACCCGCTGGCCACGCTGGCCCGGCTTGAGGCCACGATTGCCCAGCGCGCCGCCGCCGATCCGTCCTCCTCCTATGTGGCCAAGCTGAACGCGCGCGGCGTGCCCAAGATCGCCCAGAAAGTGGGCGAGGAGGCCGTTGAGGCGGTGATTGCGGCCATGGCCGATGACCGCGCGGGGCTGATCGGGGAATCGGCGGATCTGGTGTTCCACCTGCTGGTCCTGCTCAACGCCAAGGGCATCGCCCTGTCCGACATCACCGACGAACTGGACCGCCGCGAAGGCGTGAGCGGGATCGTCGAAAAAGCCAGCCGCAAAGGGGAATAAGCCATGCCGATCGACCCCACGCTTGCCTATGACCCGAACAACATCTTTGCCCGCATCCTGCGCGGCGAGATCCCGGCCAAGAAGGTCTATGAGGACGATTTCGCGCTGGCGTTCCATGACATCGCGCCCCAGGCGCCGGTGCATGTGCTGGTGATCCCCAAGGGCGCCTATGTCTCATGGGACGATTTTTCCGCCCATGCCCCGGCCGAGGAGATTGCCGGTTTCATCCGCGCCGTGGGTCATGTCGCCCGCGGGCAGGGGCTGGTTGCGCCCGGCTATCGCCTGCTCGCCAATGTGGGCATGGATGGCGGACAGGAAGTGCCGCATCTGCATGTCCACCTGTTCGGCGGCAAGCCGCTTGGCCGCATGATCGGCGCCTAGGTGTTTAGTCCCAGCATGTGATGGTGTAGATTTATCGTCATCACAGCGGAGGGAGTTATGGGCCAGGTTCTCCATGGCAGCGCCAAGACCACGCACGCCATTCGAGCAGAGCTACAGCGATCGAAAGCTTCGGTCGCGAGCCTCGCCAAGAAGTACGCGATCAACGAAAAGACAGTCTTGAAGTGGCGAAGCCGTCAGTCGGTCGAGGACAAACCGATGGGCCCCAAAGAGCCACGCAGCACCGTCCTCTCGCCCATGGAGGAAGCGGCCATTGTGGCCCTGCGAGTTCAGGCCCGACTGCCGCTCGATGATGTCTATATCGCCTTGAAGGACGTGATCCCCCATCTGACGCGCTCCTCCCTGCATCGCTGCTTGCAACGACACGGCATCTCCCGGCTTCCCAAGGCGGATCGCGAGAAACCCAAGAAGTTCAAGACCTACGAGATCGGCTACTTTCACATCGACATCGCGGAATTGCACTATGAAGGCGGCAAGGCCTGCCTCTATGTCGCTGTCGATCGCACCTCCAAACTGGTCTTTGCCCGCCTCTACCGCAGAGCCACGAAAATGGTCGCGGCCGGCTTTCTCAAGGCGCTGATCAGAACCGTGCCCTACCGTATCCACACCATCCTGACCGACAACGGGGTCCAGTTTGCCCAAACCGAACGCGGCACAGGCCTGACCTTTCCGCATATTTTCGGACGCGTATGCCGGGAAAACGGCATCGAGCATCGGCTTACCAAACCCTATCACCCATGGACCAACGGTCAGGCAGAGCGCATGGTTCGCACTATCAAGGAAGCGACCGTCAAATCCTTCCACTATGCCTCGATCATCGAACTGCGCAGGCACGTCCGCGATTGGCTGGTTGCCTACAACTTTGCCAAGCAACTCAAGGCTCTCCGCTTCAAAACGCCATACGAGGCCATCGAGCAGGTCTGGAAATCCAAGCCAGAGGTCTTTATCGTAGAACCGCACCATCACATGCTGGGACTAAACACCTAGGGGCCTGGGATCGCCCCATAACCGCGTTTATTCGTCATGGCGGGTTGCTCTTTGCGCCAAGGGCAGGCTAGTTTGTGCGACAATTATGAACGCCTTACCCCTCCCTCCTTCCGGCTGCTTTGCCACGGGCGCTGATGGGCCGCTGCATCTTTATGCGGTGCGTGCCTATTTCGAGGACACGGACCTGTCGGGCGTGGTCTATCATGCCAATTATCTGCGCTGGTTTGAACGCGCGCGTTCGGACATGCTGCGTCTGCTGAATGTGGACCAGCGCGCCGCGCAGGAGGCGGGCGAGGGGGCCTATGCGGTGGCGGAAATGACCATCCGCTATGCCGCCCCGGCGCGCCTTGACGATGATGTGCTGATCGAAACGCGGATCGAGGAACTGGGCGCGGCCAGCATCCGGCTGGTTCAAGTGGCGTTCAGGCGGACGGGTGTTGAAGAAAACGCCGTTCATAAAGGACCGATGCTCGCGCAGGCCAGGGTGCGCGTAGGTTTTGTCGCTCCCGATGGACGCCCCCGTCGACAGCCTGCCGCGTGGCGGACTGCCTATGCGCAATTCCTTGCCGGAGCCGATCAGGCAACGCAATTTTCAAGCCCCAACCAACCGGGAACCCCATGACCGACCTCGACCTGCTTGCCGCCGCTGCCGGCTCTGCCCATCTTGATCCTGTGAAATTGTTCCTTGACGCCGACATTGTCGTGCGGGTGGTGATGGGCGGTCTGGTGCTGGCCAGCATTTGGGTGTGGACGATCCTGCTGTCCTTTGGTTTCCGCATGGCCTCGCTGCGCCGTCAGTCGGAAGCCTATGAGAGCGAGTTCTGGAAATCGCGCGACATTGATGCCTTTCAGGCCGAGCGCGGCGGCGGCAAGAATGCCGACCTGCCGGTGGCCAAGGTGGTCAGCGCCGCGCTGGCCGAATGGCGCCGCTCGGCCACGGGCAAGATCGACCGTTCGGGCGCGCGCCAGCGTCTCTCCTCGGTGATGGACAGCGTGGTGGCGGCGGAGGCGGAAAGCCTTGCCGACCGGCTGAACTTCCTCGCCACGGTCGGTTCGGTGGCGCCCTTCGTGGGCCTGTTCGGCACGGTTTGGGGCATCATGAACAGCTTTTTCCAGATCGGCCAGCAACAGAATTCCTCGCTCTCGGTCGTCGCGCCGGGTATTTCCGAGGCGCTGTTTGCCACCGCCATCGGCCTGTTTGCCGCCATTCCGGCGGTGATCGGCTACAACCGCTATTCGCATGTGGTAAACAGCTTTGAATCGCGGCTCCAGCGCTTTGCCGACCGCTTCCATGCGAGCCTGTCTCGCGAGCTGGACGGGCTTTGAGCCATGGCGATGGGTATCCATAAATTTTCCAAGCGGCGAGGGCGGGGCGGTCGCGCGCCGATGGCCGAGATCAATGTCACCCCGCTGGTCGACGTGATGCTGGTGCTGCTGGTGATCTTTATGGTGACCGCGCCGCTGATGAAGGCGGGCATCCCGATCACGCTGCCCGACAGCCGCGCCAAGCCGCTGGACCAGACGCCCAAGCAGGTGACGATCACGATGAACGCCGAGGGGCGCGTGTTCCTCGATGATGACGAGCTTTCGCCCGGCGAACTGGCCGAGCGCGTGGGCAGCCTGCCGCGCGGGGCCGATGGGGCGATGCCGCTGGTCACGCTGCGCGCGGACAAGGCGCTTGATTATGGCCGCGTGGTGGGCGTTATGGGCGAATTGAACCGCGCCGGGATCACCGCGATCTCGTTGGTGACAGTCGCGGGCGGCGCCCCTGCCGAAACGCCAAAGCAGCCCTGATCCCATGGCGCTGGCCCAATCCTATCATGGCCGCAAGGGTCTGAACCGGGGCGAGGCGATCGGCCTTGGCGTCGCGGTGGTCGGGCATGTGGCACTGGTGGCGGTGCTGGCCTTGCAGCCCTCGCCGCCGCCCTTGCCGCGCCCCCAGCGGATGCAGGTGACGCTGGCCGATGACGTGACCAAGGAGGCGGTTTCGACCAGCCGCGAGGAAGCCGCGCCCGATCTGGCCCCGCAACTGGGCGAGGCCCAGCCGATGGCCGCGCCCGAACCGGCGCCTCAGCCCGTCCCCCAGCCTGCGCCCAAACCTGTCCCTGTGCCAAAGCCGGTGCCGGTCCCCGCGCCGCCGCCGCCAAGGCCGGTTCCGCAACCCAAGCCCCATCCGGCCCCGCCGCCGCCCCGGCCTGAACCAAAGCCCGCGCCCAAACCGGAGCCGGTCAAGCCCACCCCCGCAAAGCCTGCCCCCGCGAAACCCGTTCCGCACAAAGCGGACCCGATTGCGGCGGCGATTGCTGCGGCCCATGCCAACAAGGCGGCCCCGGTCAAGAATGAGGCCGCCAAGGCCGAGTCCCGGACCGAGGCGGCCAAACCGGCCACCAACAAGCCCGCAGGCGGCAGCCGCATCGGCGTCGATTTCCTGAAGGGCTTTGGCGCCAGCCCGGCGGGCAAGGCCCAGACCCCGGCCGCCGCCGTGATCGGGCCGGGGGTCAAGGCCGCGCTTTCGGGCGCGATCAGCCGCCAGTTGAAGCCGCATTGGCGCGTGCCCCAGGGGTTGGATACCGATCAACTGGTCACTATTCTGGCCTTTGACCTTAACCCCGACGGCACGCTGGCTGGGCCGGTGACGGTGGTGCGGCAGGAAGGCGTGACCGCCAGCAATCGTCCGCAGGCCGGACTGCATCGCGAAAATGCGATCCGTGCGGTCAAACTCGCGGCTCCTTTTCCTTTGCCGCCCGATCTTTATGAAGCATGGAAACATGTGCAATGGCGTTTCGACAGGAACCTGTCCCAATGATGATGCGTAAAATTTCCCATCGCCTTCTGGCCGGTGCGGCGCTGCTGGCCGCAGGGGCCATCCATGCCCAGACCATCGCCCCGGCCCCGATGGTGACGCCCACCGCGCCGCCCGCCGCCGACAATGGCGTGCTGACCGGCACGGTCTCGGATGACACCGCTTGGCAGAGCCTTGGCATCGCCATCCCCAGCTTTGCCACCAATGCCGATGTGCCCACCGCCGCCAGCGCGGGCAGCACTGCGCAGGTGGGTCGTGCGATTGCCGAGGTGATCACCGGCGACCTGAAAAACAACGGCCTGTTCAAGCCCACCGGCCCGAATAGTCTGCCGCCGATCCCGATCATTCAGGTGCTGACGCCCGATTTCCCGACGTGGAGCACGCGCGGCGCCGAAATGCTGGTGCATGGCAGCGTCTCGGCGGCCAGCAACGGCAATCTGGTGGTCGGCTGCTATCTGTATGATGTCAGCCTGCGCCAGCAATTGGTGAAGGCAACGTGGGAATTGCCGCCGGGCGACTGGCGTCGGGCCGCGCATAAATGCGCCGATACGGTCTATTCGCGCCTGTCGGGGGAAAGCCCGTTCTTTGACAGCCGCATCGCCTATATCGCGGAAACCGGCCCCAAGGATCACCGCATGAAGCGGTTGGCCATCATGGACAGCGACGGGGCCAACCACCGCTTTATCACAACGGGTCAGGCCATGGCGCTGACCCCGCGTTTCTCGCCCGATTATCGCAAGATCGTCTATCTGTCCTATCTCAACGGCCGCCCGCGCATCTATGTCTATGACGTGGAAAGCGCGAGCCAGAAGATGATTGCCGAACCGGGCAGCCCGGCCTTTGCGCCGCGCTGGTCGCCCGATGGCAAATGGATTCTTTATTCGATGGCCCATGCGGGCAACACGAATATCTATCGCGTTTCCTCGCAAGGCGGGATCAGCCAGAAGCTGACCGAAACGCCGGGGATCAATGTGGGCGGTTCCTATTCGCCCGATGGCAGCAAGATCGTGTTTGAAAGCGATCGCGGCGGCAGCCAGCAGATCTATGTGATGAATGCCGACGGCAGCAACCAGCACCGCATCAGCTTTTTCGGCGGCCGGGCGGCCACGCCCGAATGGAGCCCGCGCGGCGACCAGATCGCCTTTACGCATATCGCGGGCAATCTGCGCATTGCGGTGATGGGGGTTGATGGCGGCGGCATGCGCTACCTCACCAATTCGTGGCAGGACGAGGCGCCGACATGGGCGCCCAACGGCCGCATCATCCAATTCTTCCGCACCGAAAAGGGCACCGGCCATACGAGCATCTGGCAGGTGGACCTGACGGGACGGAACGAACGGCGCCTGCCCACGCCGGTCGATGGGTCGGACCCCTCATGGGGCCCGGTCCGCCAATAACGGGCCTATTTTGACTGTTCATGTAGTCAAGGAGAAGACATGATGCCCTCCATGCTCAATACTCGCCTGCTGAGCGCGGGTGTTCTCGTCAGCGTGAGCGCGCTGGCCCTTTCGGCCTGTGCGCCCAAGCCGCCCAAGCAATTGCCGCCCGAACCCGGCCCGCCGGTCACCAACACCACCCCCGCCCCCGCGCCCGCCATGCCCAGCGGCCCGACGCCGGGTTCGCAGGCCGACTTCCTCGCCTCGGTGAACGGTCGCGACACGATCCACTTTGCGCTGGACAAGTATGATATCGATTCGATCTCGGCCGATATCCTGCGCGTTCAGGCGGGCTGGCTGCTGAAGTATCCGGCCAAGAAGGCCACCATCGAGGGCCATGCCGACGAACGCGGCACCCGCGATTACAACCTTGCCCTTGGCGAACGCCGCGCCAATTCGGCCAAGGCTTTCCTGGTCAGCCTGGGCGTCGATGCCTCGCGCCTGACCACGGTCAGCTATGGCAAGGAACGCCCGGTCGATCCGGCCTCGAACGAGGAAGCCTGGGCGAAGAATCGCCGCGCCGTGACCGTCACCATCGACTGATTTGGCGACTGATTGAGCGCGTTCGAGCGTTGCAGAACCCCGCGCCGGAGCGATCCGGTGGCGGGGTTTTGTGTTTTAGCGCAGGATAACAGCGGCGTAGCGCGCCATGGCCATCGCACTGGCCATGCCCGGCGCCATCAGCGCACAGACGGCGCTGGCGGCAATGGCGATCATGCTGGCAAGGGCAAGTTGGCGGCTCATGGGCGCGCGCTTAAGCGAAAAAGCCCATGATTGCAATGCGACATAGCAAGCCGCCTTTGCGGGCACTTGCGTCGAAGGCCCGGTTTTGTCACTAAGCGCGGATGGCTCGTGCAGGTCGATCATCGGATTGGGGATTCCCGCGCTGGCGTGGCTATGAAAGTGGCCGCGAAGCGGCGCAGGTGCGCCTGTGCGACCGCGCCGGATGCAGCGAACCGGGCAATTGCCCCGCGCCCAAATCACCCAACAGCCCGGAACGCTGGTATTTTTGCCAGGCCCACGCCGCCGAATACAATTCGGGATGGGACTATTTCGCGGGCCTCGACAAGGAAGAAGCCGCCTCACGCGAAAAGGCCGAGCAGCAAACCAGCGCGGGCTATCGCGAATCATCCTATTACGGATGGACCGGATCGGGCGACGGCACGCGCAGCCGCGACGAAATGCGCGCGCTTGAAGTGCTGGAACTGGAAAGCGATGCCGATTTCGACGCCATCAAGAAAGCATGGCGGACCAAGGCCAAGGAAGTCCACCCCGACGTACGCCCCAATGACGAGGAAGCCGCCAAAGCCTTCCGCAAGCTGCAACTGGCCTATGAGGTGTTGCGCGCGGCCGAGGAGCGGCGGTCGTGGAAGGGGAGCGGGGTTTAGGGGTTTTGCCGGGGGTTGGAGGTTTTGCCTCCGGCGGGTTAAGGGCGGGGGCCCTTAACAATCCCGATACTGTCGGGGGTGTGCGAGTGCTCAGGCCTTTGGGTGTCGGATGCGGGGTTTGAATTTTAGAGCCTGCGGCGCCAATTAGCGCTAGGCCGCCGCGCCGCAGGCCATCAAACCAATTACCTTGAGGTTTCCGGCCTTTCACCACCCCAATAATGGGATTGCAAAGGGACGAGTCCCTTTGCCCGCCGGAGGCATAAATCCCAACCCCTCAAGCAAATCGCCGCGCCCCCGCCACACAGCCCACTACAGCCCCCACCGCCACCAGCATCGCGGGCGCAATTGCCTCGTGCAAGAACACCGCCGCCAGCCCCAGCCCGAGGAAAGGCTGGAGCAATTGTAATTGCCCGACGCGCGCGATGCCGCCCAGCGCCAGCCCGCGATACCAGAAGATGAAGCCGAGCAGCATGGTGCAGACCGAGACGTAGAACAGGCCGACCCAGCTTGGCGTGCCGACGGCGGTGATGCTGTCGGGCCAAGTGAGTGCGGCCAGAACTGCGGCCAGCGGGGTGCAGATCACGAGCGCCCAGCAAATGACCTGTGTTCCGCCGCCTTGGCCGCCCATCTGCCGCGTCAGCACGGCGCCCTCGGCATAGCCCAGCCCGCAGACGATCACGGCCGCCACCATCAGCGCATCGCCCAGCGGCGAGGCGGCGGCATTGTGCGACAGGGCAAATCCGGCCACGCATCCCGCGCCCAGCTGCGCAAAGAGCCAGAAGATCGCGCCGGGCCGCTCGCCCCCGCGCAGCACGCCGAACAGCGCGGTGGAGAGCGGCAGCAGCCCGACAAAGACCAATGAGCGCGCCGCCGATATCTCTTGCAGGGCAATGGCGGTCAGCAGCGGAAAGCCCACCACCACGCCGCCCGCGATCATGGCCAGCGAGAGCCATTGCCGCCCGCGCGGCAGGCTCTCGCGCATGGCGATCAGCATCAGCGCGCCAAGCCCGCCGGCAATGACCGCCCGCGCCGCGGTCAGGAACAGCGGGGTAAAGCCGACCACCGCGGCGCGCGTGGCGGGCATCGAGCCGCTGAACAGCGCAACGCCGATCATCCCGTTGATCCAACCTCTTTTGATATCCTGCATGATGGCCTCCTTGCGGCCATTGAATAGGGCAGGCGGGGGACTTGCGCCCAGATACAGTATAATACAGATTGCATCATCTGTATCGATGTAAAGAGCAGTACACATGACAACCCGCATCAATATGGTGATCGAAACCATTCGTGGCCGCATCGCCTCGGGCCTGCTGGGCGAGGGGAACAAATTGCCCTCGGTGCGCCAATGTGCGGCCGCGCTCCATGTCTCGCCCGCCACCGTGGTGGAGGCCTATGACCGGATGGTGGCCGATGGCCTGATCGAGGCGGTGCCCAAATCGGGCTTTTTCGTGGCCCGTCTGGCCACGCCGCCCAAGGGTCCGGCCCAGAATGCCCCCGCGCGGCCCGCCGAAATCGACCCCTTCTGGGTCTCGCGCCAATCGCTGGACGCCGAGGCGGGAACCGAAAAGCCCGGTTGCGGCTGGTTGCCGCCCGATTGGATGCCGCAGGAGGCGCTGCGCCGGGCGCTGCGTATGGCGGCGGCCGATCCGGAATTGCTCACGCTTTATGGTTCAACGCGGGGCGAACCCAGCCTGCGACGCCAACTGGCCATGGCGATGGCGGGTGAGGGGCTGGCGGTGCATCCCGACCAAGTGCTGCTGACGGGCTCCGGCACGCAGGCGATTGATCTGATCTGCCGCCTGATGCTGCGTCCGGCCGATGCGGTGCTGCTCGACGATCCGTGCTATTTCAATTTTCAGGCCCTGCTGGCCGCTCACAGCGCTCGCGTGGTCAGTGTGCCCTATGGCCCGCAAGGCCCCGATCCGGCGCAGTTCGAGGCGATTGTCGCGCGCGAGCGGCCCCGGCTCTATCTCACCAATTCCGCGCCGCATAATCCCACCGGGGCCTGCCTTTCGCCCCAGATCGCGCATCGCCTGCCCGCCATCGCCGCCGCGCATGGCATGGTGATCGTCGAGGACGACATCTTTGCCGATTTCGCCCAGCAGGTGCCGCGCATGGCGGTGCTGGACGGGCTGCACAGCGTGATCCGCATCGGCAGCTTTTCCAAAACGCTCTCGGCCTCGCTGCGCTGCGGCTATATCATGGCGCGCGGCGAATGGATCGATGCGCTGTGCGATCTTCAGGTCGCCACCGGCTTTGGCGGGCCAAGCCCTTTGTCGGCGGCGGCGATTGCGCATGTGCTGGTGGGCGGGCAATATCGCAAGCATATCGACGGGTTGCGGCGCAGGCTGGCGAGGGTGCGTGCGGAATTGACCGGGCAATTGGGCGCGTTGGGCCTGCGGGTCTGGGGCCATCCGGTGGGGGGCTTCAACCTGTGGTGCGCGCTGCCGTCGGGGCACGACAGCGCGAGGCTGGCGCAGGCCTGCCGGGCGCGGGGCGTCGTTTTGGCGCCGGGCAATGTGTTCAGCCCCAGCCAGAGCGCGGGCGCCTATCTTCGTTTTAACGCGGCCCAGACCAGTATGCGCTCTTTGTGCATCATGGCCGAGGAAATGGCCGCAATTGCGTAGGCCGACCGCATTTCCGATTACGGCACAGATTGACCTTGGCGCGCTTTTCGTCAAACCACACGTTCCATGGATAAAAAAGACATACTGATCGTGGGCGGGGGACACGCCGGGGCTCAATGCGCGATTGCGCTGCGTCAGGGGGGCTTTACCGGCTCCGTGGCGATACTGGGGCGCGAGGTGGAACCGCCCTATGAACGCCCGCCTCTGTCCAAGGAATATTTCGCGCGGGAAAAGACTTTCGACCGCCTCTATATCCGCCCCGCCGCCTTTTGGGAGGAAAAGCAGATCGAACTGCTGCTGGGCCGCGAGGTCGTCTCGGTCGACGGCGAGGCGCATCAGGTGGTGCTGACCGATGGCGACGTGATCGAATATGGCCGTCTGGTCTGGGCGGCGGGCGGCGATGCTCGGCGTCTGTCGTGCGAAGGGGCTGATCTGCCTGGTGTCTATGGCGTGCGCACGCGGGCGGATGCCGATGCGCTGATGGCCGAAGTCGATGCTGGGGCGAAGAATTTCGTCGTCATCGGCGGCGGCTATATCGGGCTGGAGGCCGCAGCAGTGCTGTCCAAGATGGGCCGCCATGTCACGCTGCTCGAACTGGCGCCGCGCGTGCTGGCGCGTGTGGCGGGGCCGGAACTGTCGGCTTTCTATGAGGCCGAGCATCGCGCCCATGGCGTTGACCTTCGCACCGGGATCAGCGGGGTCGAGCGGCTGGTGGGCACAGACAAGGTGACGGGCGTCGAATTGTCCGATGGTGAGGTTGTCCCCGCCGATGTGGTGATTGTGGGCATCGGCATTGTGCCGGCGGTCGGCCCGCTGATTCTGGCCGGGGCCGCCGGGGCCAACGGGGTGGATGTGGATGAATATTGCCGCACCTCGCTGCCCGATGTCTATGCGGTGGGCGATTGCGCCGCATTTGCCTGCGACTTTGCCGAGGGCGTGGTGATGCGCGTCGAATCGGTCCAGAACGCCAATGATCAGGCATCCTGCGTCGCCAAGCATATTCTGGGCGAGGACAAGCCCTATCACGCCTTCCCGTGGTTCTGGTCGAACCAGTATGACCTGCGGCTGCAAACGGCGGGTCTGTCGGTGGGCTATGACCAGACGGTGCTGCGCGGCGATGTGGCGGCGCGCTCGTTCAGCGTGATTTACCTGAAGGGCGGCCGGGTGATCGCGCTCGATTGCGTCAACAGCGTCAAGGATTACGTTGCGGGCCGTAAGCTGGTCGAGGCGGGGGCAACGCCTGATCTGGCCGCCTTGGCCGATGTCGCGGTGCCTTTGAAAGAATTGCTCTAACCGGGAAGGGCGCGCCGGTTAACGGCGCGCCGCCTTTTCCTCTGGCCGCAAGGTCAGGACGCGCACGCCCTGCGCCGTGACCGCCACGGTATGTTCAAATTGCGCCGACAATTTGCCATCCGCCGTCACCACGCTCCAGCCATCGTCCAGCGTTGCCACCCCCGCGCGGCCTTCGTTCAGCATCGGTTCGATGGTGAACACCATCCCCTCGCGCAGGGTCAATCCAGTGCCGGGGCGGCCGAAATGCAGCACCTGCGGATCTTCATGCATCTCGCGCCCGATGCCATGGCCGCAATATTCGCGCACGATCGAATAGCCTGCCTTTTTGGCATGGCGCTCGATGGCATGGCCGATGTCGCCCAGTCGCGCGCCGGGCCGCACGCTGCGTATGCCCTGCCACATCGCCTCATAAGTGGTCTGCACAAGCCGCCGCGCATGGGGCGCGACTTTGCCGATCATATAGGTCTTGGACGAATCGGCGATGAACCCGTCCTTTTCCAGCGTGATGTCGAAATTGACGATATCGCCATCGGCCAGCATGTCGGCCTCCGATGGCATGCCGTGGCACACCACATTGTTGCGCGAACAGTTGAGCACATAGGGGTAATTATACTGCCCCTTGCTGGCCGGGCGGCTTTGCAGGGGGCCGGTGATATAGGCCTCGACGCGGTCGTTGATCTCCATCGTCGTCGCGCCCGCCAGCGGCAGCGTGTCGAGATAGGCAAAGACATCGGCCAGCAGACGCCCGGCGCGGGCCATAACCTCGATTTCGGCGGCGGTCTTGATCATCCCGCCATAGCCCTTGTCGCTGGGGCCCCGGCCAATGCCGGATCAACCCCGGCCTCGCGCCATTCGCGCGCCACGATCTCCTGAAAGCTCATCTGGGGGTTCATTTCGCTCAGCATGCCGATGCGGATCCAGAAGGCCGCCTGCGCGTTGATCGACCGGCACGAGACCTTGCTGGCCTTGCGCAATTGCTCATGCAGATCATCCTCGATGTTGACGATGCCCATACCGGCTCCTGAATATACGAATCATATATGGATCGTATATCCATCACATGATTTGGGGCAAGTCCCACGCGTAAAGCGCGCAACAAAAAAGGCAGGGCGCTGGCCCTGCCTCTTTGTGATGGTGCGGTCGAGAAGACTCGAACTTCCACGGGTTTTCACCCACAACGACCTCAACGTTGCGCGTCTACCAATTCCGCCACGACCGCATTCTCGTGCTGATTTGTCAGAAGCTCTGACCCATCAGTGGGGTAGGAGGGCGCCCCTAACAGAGGAGTTTGGGCTTGCCAAGCACTGAATCGAACCTGTGGAAAATTTGTTTCAATTCACCTTCCATTTCACCTCGGCCGAGACCGCCGCTTTGGGCGCGTCCACGATCGCGGTGTTGATGGTCAGGTTCTCGCCGGGGTTCAGCACCGGCTTGGGCGGCGCTGCCTCGACCGTATAGACCGCACGGTTGCGCGCATCGCGCAGCACGATCATCAGGCTGGGCACGCTGCGGCGGTTTTGGCCGATATTGGTGATCGTGCCGGAAATGTTGAAATAATCGTTCTGATTGTTGAGCGGACGGCGCTCTTGACGCGCGGCGGGGAAGGTCAGTTTGAGATCCGGCTCGCTATGCCCGGTCTGGGGCAGGGGCAGCCATGCGGGCAGGCCGAACTGATAGACCGCCGCCATCGCGCCCGTGGCCATCAGGGCAAAGCCGACCGCCAGCATGGTCCACATACGCGCCGGATTGCGGCGCGGGCGAAACGGCGGCTCATGGGCAAAGCTCGACGGCGTGGCGGCGAAAGTATCGGCAATCGGAGGCGGCGCCTGCTCAACCGGGGCGGGCGGGGGGGCAGCGGGCGCCGGAGCAGGGGCCGCCGCAGGAGCCCAGGGCGCGACCGTTGGCGCAACGGGTGCCGGTTGGGCCGCCGCCGGTTGCGCCGGGGCGGGCGCCGCCGGTGCCTGCTGGACGGGCGGCGGGGCCAATGGCGGCGATACCGGCGCGGGCGGAGGCGCGGGCTGGGCGGGCACCTCGATCACCGGGCCTTCCTGAAACCAGCTGTGGCGGCAGGTTGCGCAGCGCACGGTCCGGCCATCGACCCCGATGGCGCTGTCGGGGACGGCATAGCGTGTCGCGCAAGCAGGACAGGCAATAATCATCGCCATCAGCTAAAGCATGCAACCCTTGCACAGCACAAGAGGAACAGGGGGCGACCGCGGTGCGAACAGCCATTTTTCCACCGCCCTTTTTTCGCGCGCAAAGCCGTACTATAGCTGGCGAACGATGGTCGAACGCTCTCCCGTTACCAGCCTGCAATGCGGCATCTCGCGCGGATGTTTTTTCGCGCCCCTTGCGTGTGGAGGGGCCAAATGACGGGCATGGCTGGGGAAATCGCCCGCTTTGACAATGTGGGTCTGCGCTATGGCCCCGACCGCGAGGTGCTGTGCGATGTCGGTTTCACGCTGCATGCGGGCCATTTCTATTTTCTGACCGGGGCCAGCGGCGCGGGCAAATCCTCGCTGCTGCGCATGCTCTATCTGGCCCAGCGCCCCTCGCGCGGGATGATCAGCCTGTTCGGCACCGATGCGATCACCCTGCCGCGCCACCGCCTGCCGGGATTTCGGCGGCGGATCGGAGTGGTCTATCAGGATTACCGGCTGGTCCCGCATTTGTCGGCTTTTGACAATGTGGCGCTGCCGCTGCGGGTGGCGGGCGTGCCGGAACGCGATGTGGCCCAGCCGGTCAAGGATATGCTCGAATGGGTGGGGCTGGCCGACCGGATGGGTGCGCGCCCGGCCACGCTGTCGGGCGGCGAGCAGCAGCGCGTCGCGATTGCGCGCGCGGTGATCGGGCGCCCTGAACTGTTGGTGGCCGACGAGCCGACCGGCAACGTCGACCCCGATATGGCGATCAAATTGCTGCGCCTGTTCGAGGCGCTCAACCGGCTGGGTACAACCGTGGTGGTGGCCACCCACGATCTCCATCTGTTGCAGAAAGTGCCGGGCAGCCTGATCATGCGGCTGGACCGGGGGCGGATGTCGGACCCGACCGGCGCGCTGCGCTATCCCCCGCGCCGGGAGAACGCCCAGTCATGAGCCAGTTTGGCATGAATTTCGACGACGAGCAGGTGCAGATCCCGCAGCGCCCGCTGGCCCCCACCGGAGGCCCGGCCGACCCCGCGCCCGCCGCATCGCGTCGCGGCTGGTTTTCGGGGCGCGCCGCGCTGTCGGGCGAGGGCAAGCTTGCGGGCTGGCGCGCCTTTGGCAGCGGCGGTGAGGGCGTGCTGGTGCCGCAGGCGCGGCTGTCCGGCCCCACGCCTTGGGTGATCGCGATCATGGTGACGATCACGGTGATCGCAGCGGCCACGGGCCTTGCGCTGCGCAATATCGCCAATGCCGCCGCGCTGGACCTGGCCGGAGGGGTCAGCGTGCAGATCATCGAGGCGCAGGCTCCCCTGCGCGCCGCGCAGGCTCAGGCCGCGCAGCAGGCGCTGTTGACCTTGCCGGGGGTGATTTCGGCCCGCGTGGTGCCCCAGGCGGAGCTGGACCAACTGCTGGTGCCCTGGCTGGGCGCGGGCATGACGGACGGTGATATGGTGCCCGTGCCCGCGATGATCGACGTGCGGATCGAGGGGGCGGCCGATGGCGCGCGGATCGCGGCCTTGCGCGGCGCGCTGGGTCGGGTGGCGCCGGGCGCGCGGGTGGATGCGCAATCGCATTGGCTGGCCCCGGTGTTCGAGGCGATGGATTCGCTGCGCTGGCTGGCGCTGTCGATGATCGGCCTGTTGGCGCTGGCGCTGACGGCGGCGGTACTGCTCTCGGCGCGCTCGGCGCTCGGCACGCATCGGCAAACGATTGAGATCGTGCATAATCTGGGCGGGACAGATGCCCAGATCGCGCGGATTTTCCAGCGCTCGATGGGCATGGACGCGGCCTTGGGCAGTCTGGTCGGCATGGTGTTGGGCCAGATTGCGGTGGTAGTGCTGGGGGCGCGTTTTGCCGGGCTGGGCGCGGGGCTGCTGGCAGGCGGGGTGCTGCGGCCGCTCGATTGGGCGGTGGTGGCGCTGGTGCCGGTGGCAGCGGTGGTGCTGGCGATGCTGACGGCGCGGCTGTCGGTGCTGATCGCGCTGCGAAGGATGCTCTAGATGCTGCGCCGCCTCCTTGCGCTGCTGCTGACGGTCTGGGCGCTGGGCTTTGCCGGTTTTGCCGCGTTTCAGCCCCAACCCGCCCCGATCGCCAAGGCCGACGGCATCATCGTGCTGACCGGCGGCGAGGGGCGGATCGCGCGCGGGCTGGATCTGCTGCGCGATGGCGCCGCGCCGCGCATGCTGATTTCGGGCGTGGACCCGGAGGTCAAGCCGGGCGAACTGGCCGCTCAATTCAAGATCGGCGCCGCCTTGCTGGCCTGCTGCATCACGCTGGGCTATGAATCAGTCGATACGCGCAGCAACGCGCGCGAATCGGCCCAATGGATCAAACGTTACGGATTGCGCCGGGTGCGGCTGGTCACCTCGGACTGGCATATGCGCCGCGCCGCATGGGAATTGCGCCAGACCATCCCGCCGGGCGTTGAATTGACAGAAGACGCGGTGCCCACACGGCCCTCGCTGGGCATCCTGTTTGCCGAATACAGCAAGTACGTGTTGCGGCGCCTGTGGCATATCGGAAAAGGTTGATATGAATAAATCGCCGCTGGGCATCGGCAACGCATTGCGCTCGATGGCCTTCTCTTTGTTTTTCTACACCTGTTCGATCCTGATGGGGCTGACGATCCCGTTCTTTATCGGGTTCGGCGGGCGTGATGGGGCGATCTGGATTTGCACCCGATGGTCAAACATGCACCGCTGGGGCGTGGTGCATATCATGGGGGTCAGGATCGTGGTCGAGGGCACGGTGCCTACGGGCGCGGTGTTTGTCGCGCTGAAGCACGAAAGCATGTTCGAGGCCATCGACCTGCCCACGCTGCTGCCTTTTCCGGCGGTGTTCGCCAAGGTTGAGCTGCTGCGCGTGCCGATGTGGGGCCGCGCGGCGGGTCTCTATGGTCTGGTCCCGGTCGAGCGCGATCAGGGCGCCAAGGCCTTGCGCGCCATGGTCTCGGCCGCGCGCAGCCTGTCGCAGCAAAACCGTCCGCTGGCGATCTTTCCCGAAGGCACCCGCGTGCGCCACGGCACACGCCCCGCGCCTCAGGCCGGTTTTGCCGGGCTTTACAAGATGATCGGCCTGCCGGTGGTGCCGGTTGCGGTCAATTCCGGGCCGCTGCTCCACGGTTTCTGGAAAAGGCGCGGGACGGTGACCTATCGTTTTGGCGAGGTGATCCCCGCCGGGCTGCCGCGTGAGGAGATCGAGGCGCGGGTGAAGGATGCGATCAATGCGTTGAATGATTAGGGAAGATTTGTGCCTCCGGCGGGCAAAGGGCGGGGGCCCTTTGCAATCCCGATAATGGGGTGGCCGATTGTTGAGGTGGTGTTAGGGCGATGTTTTGAAAGCCTGCGGCGCGGTGAGGGAATCCTTGGACGCGCCGCAGGCTTTATCATTTCAACGGCACGTCCGACACAATACGTCGAACCCCATGCGCGACAAAGACAGTCATGGGAGCGCGAGGGGCCAACCGATTTGTCTCGACAAATCGGCACTCCTAACGAGTCCCTCGCATTCATCCCTTAAACCTTTCCATCCCGCCCGAAATTGGCGCTGGCCACATCCTGACCCTGCTCGATGATCGAGCGGCGGATGGCGCGGGTGCGGGTAAAATGGTCGAACAGCTTGTCACCATCGCCAAGGCGGATGGCCTTTTGCAGCTCGGTCAGGTCCTCGGTAAAGACCTGAAGCATATGGAGAACGGCGTCGCGGTTATAGAGGAAGACATCGCGCCACATGGTGGGGTCCGATGCGGCGATGCGGGTGAAATCGCGAAAACCGCCTGCGGAATATTTGATGACTTCGTTTTGGGTCACTTCTTCGAGGTCGCCCGCGGTGCCCACGATTGTGTATGCGATCAAATGCGGCAAGTGGCTGGTGACGGCCAGCACGCGGTCGTGATGCGCGGGGGCCATGATTTCCACCCGCGCGCCAATCGCCTGCCACAACACCGAGAGGCGCTCGATCTCAAAGGGATCGGTGCCCTCGGCCGGGGTGATGATGCACCAGCGGCCCTCGAACAGGCTGGCAAAACCGGCGTCCGGGCCGGAATTTTCGGTGCCGGCCACCGGGTGGGCCGGGATGATCGTGTGATGGGGCAGAACTTCGCCCAGCACTTTGGCCACCGCCTCTTTGGACGAGCCGACATCGGAAATGATCGCATCGCCGCGCAGGCCCGGCGCGCATTCGCGGGCCGCATCGCCCATCGCGCCCAGCGGCACGCAGAAGATCACCAGATCGGCCTCGCGCACGGCTTCGGCCGCGCTGTCGGCCACATGGCCCACCAATCCGCGCTCGGCGGCGCGGGCGCGGGTGACCGGGTCGCGGTCATAGCCCGACGTGGCGATTTTGGGCAGATAGTGCTGCACCGCAAGCCCGATCGAGCCGCCTTGCAGCCCGAGGCCGATGATGGCGATCCTGGCGTAGGACATGCTTACACGCCCCGCGCCAGACGGGTGATTTCATCGGCGATCTCGTCCATCTGCGCCGCGCTGCCGATGGTGATACGCAAGGCCTGCGGCAGCCCCTGATTGGGCAGCCAGCGGGTGATGTAGCCAATGTCCATCAACGCGTTATAGACCGTCTCGGCCTCCAGCGCGCCTTCGAACAGGATCAGCACGAAATTGGCCTGCGACGGCAACGGCCGCACGCCATGATTGCCCAGCGCCGCAAGCCGTTCGACGAAACGCGCGCGCACCGTGGTATTATGCTCGCGGCTGGCCACGACAAAATCCTGATCCGCCACGGCGGCAAGGCCCATCGCCTGCGCCGTGTTCGACAGGTTGAACGGCCCGCGAATGCGGTTGAGCGCATCAATGATGTGATCGGCCCCCGTGCCCCAGCCCAGACGCTCGCCCGCAAGGCCGTAGATCTTGGAAAAGGTCCGCGTGACCAGCACGTTGCCCGCCGATTCGGCCAGAGCCAGCGCGCCATCCTCGTCTTCGGGCGCGACATATTCGCCATACGCCTGATCCAGCACCAGCAGCACATCGGAGGGCAGCGCGGCATGCAGGCGGGCAATCTCGCCGCGCGGCAGGAAGGAGCCGGTCGGATTGTTCGGATTGGCGATGAACACCACCCGCGTCCGCTCGCTCACCAGCGCCAGCAGCGCATCGACATCGGTGCCGTAATCGGCGTCGGGCGCAACAATCGGCGTTGCCCCGCAACGGCGCGCGGCAATATCATAGACCGAAAAGCCATAGCGGACATAGATCACTTCGTCGCCCGGCCCGGCATAGGCTTGCGCGGCGATATGCAGGATCTCATCCGAACCCGTGCCCATCACGATGCGGGCGGCAGAGATGCCATGCAATTGGCCAAGAGCGGCGCGCAGGGCATTGCTGTCGGGATCGGGATAGAGCGCGGGGGCCGCCGCCTGCGCGCGCGCCGCAAGAGCGACCGCCGACGTGCCCAGCGGGTTTTCATTGGCCGACAGCTTGGTCAGCGGCTTGCCGTCCTTGCCCTTGGACTTGCCGGGGACATAGGCGTGGATCGCGCTGATCCAGGGCTTTGGGGTGGGAAGTTTGGTCATGATGGCGCGGCCCATAGCCCAACATGGCGCGAAATGACAGGGGGGCAAGCATGGACTTGCCGTTGACTTCCCGCGCGCCAGCGCCCAATTCAACGCGCATAATGGCCAGTCTCTTTACGCCCTGTTCGCAAACCTATGACCTGCCCGATCCGCTGCCGCTGGATGGCGGACAAAGCCTTGAAGGCGTGCAGATTGCGTTTGAAACCTATGGCGCGCTCAATGATGCGCGCGACAATGCGATCCTGATCTGTCACGCCACCACCGGCGACCAATATGTCGCCAGCCCGCATCCCATTACCGGCAAGCCGGGATGGTGGGCCAAGATGGTCGGGCCGGGCAAGCCGATCGACACGGATCGTTTCTATGTGATCTGCCCCAATGTGCTGGGCTCCTGCATGGGCACGACCGGGCCGGGCAGCCTTGCGCCCGATGGCTTGCCCTATGGGCTGCGGTTTCCGGTCATCACCATCCGCGACATGGTGCGCGCGCATATGGCCCTGCTCGACCATCTGGGGGTGGAGCGGCTTTACGGCGTGGTGGGCGGCAGCATGGGCGGGATGCAGGCGCTCTCGCTCTCGATCCACTGGCCAGAGCGCGTTGCGCGGGTGCTGCTGTTGGCGACCACCGCGGTGATGCCGGTGCAGAACATCGCCTTTCAGGAGGTGGGCCGCCAGGCGATCATGGCCGATCCCGATTGGCAGGGCGGGGCCTATTACGGCACTGGGCGGGCGCCCGATGCGGGCCTCGCGGTGGCGCGGATGGCGGCGCATATCACCTATCTGTCGGAGGAAACGCTCTCGGAAAAATTCGGGCGGCGGCTTCAGGATCGTGACGCGAAAAGTTTCGGATTTGGCGCGGATTTTCAGGTGGAAAGCTATCTGCGCTATCAGGGCAGCAGCTTTACCGGGCGGTTCGATGCCAATTCCTATCTCTACATCACCCGCGCGATGAGCTATTTCGATGTGGTCGATGAACGTTTCGGTCCGGGCCACAATGCCCGCCTGTCCGAAGCCTTTGCCGGGGTAACGGCACGCTTCTGCGTGGTCAGCTTCGACACCGACTGGCTCTATCCCACCGCCGAATCGCGCAAGATCGCCCATGCGGTCAATGCCGCCGGGGCGCCGGTGTCCTTTATGGAACTGGCCGCGCCGTTCGGGCATGACAGCTTCCTGCTCGACGTGCCCGCGCTCGACCGGGTGATTACGGGATTTTTGAGCCGATGAACCGGATTATGGCAACATTGCGCCCCGATCTGGCGGTGATCGCCGGGCATGTGGCGGCGGGCGCGAAGGTGCTGGATGTGGGCTGCGGCGACGGCACGCTGATGGCAGCGCTGCGCGATGAGCGGGGCTGCGATGTGCGCGGGCTGGAGATCGACCCGCATAATGTCGCCGAATGCGTGGGGCACGGCCTTTCGGCCATTCAGGGCGACGCGGACACCGATCTCGCGCTCTATCCCGACGCCAGTTTCGATTATGCGATCCTGAGCCAGACCTTGCAGACCACCAAGCGGCCCGACATGGTGCTGGAGGAATTGCTGAGGATCGGGCGGCGGGCCTTTGTGTCCTTTCCCAATTTCGGCCATTGGCGGGTGCGCAGCGATCTGCTGTGGCGCGGGCGGATGCCGGTGACGCGGCTGTTGCCGGTGGGTTGGTATGAAACGCCCAATATCCACCACCTGACCATCGCCGATTTCCGCGATTTCGTTGCTCAGCGCGGGCTGAAGGTGGAAGGTGCGTGGTATCTCAATGGCGACAGCCTGATCAGCCCCGCGATGGCGACCTGGCGCGCGGAACATGCGGTCTATCTGCTTTCGCGGGGATAATCGCTTCTGATCGGTAAACTCGATCGGAATATACACCTTCCCTAACTTGCGATTCAAACCCGCCGCCCTACATTACATGGGTGTGAAAGGACGCGCCCCTCGATGAATGACGAACAGCCCAATGGAAACCCCTGGACGAAGAGCCTTTTGGTATGGGGGGGGATCTTCCTCGCCCTGTTCTTCGCCGTATCGCTGTTCAGCGCGCGCAATGATATTGGCGCGCAGGCGATCCCCTATTCCGAATTCCGCGCCAAGGTCGCCGAGGGCAGCGTCTATGACGCGCAGGTGGGCGAACAGCGGATCACCGGCAAGTTCAAGAACGGCGAAGCCTACAGCACCGTTCCCATTCCCAATGACGTGACGCTGGCGCCGCTTCTGGCCCAGAATAACGTCAAATATCAGGGCAAGGCTCCCGAAGAGCCGAACGTCCTCCTCTATATCCTGTTGCAGGCTCTGCCTTTCCTGCTGATCGTGGCGGTGGGCTTCCTCGCCATGCGTCAGATGCAGAAGGGCGGCGGCGGCGGCGCGATGGGCTTTGGCAAGAGCAAGGCCAAGATGCTGACCGAAAAGCAGGGGCGCGTAACCTTTGCCGATGTGGCGGGCATTGATGAGGCGCGCGAGGAGCTGGAGGAAATCGTCGAGTTCCTGCGCGATCCGGGCCGCTTTTCCAAGCTGGGTGGCAAGATCCCCAAGGGCGCGCTGCTGGTCGGTTCGCCGGGGACGGGTAAGACGCTGCTGGCCCGCGCGATTGCGGGTGAGGCGGGCGTGCCCTTCTTCACCATTTCCGGTTCGGATTTCGTCGAAATGTTCGTGGGCGTGGGCGCAAGCCGCGTGCGCGACATGTTCGAGCAGGCCAAGAAGAACGCCCCCTGCATCGTCTTCATCGACGAAATCGACGCGGTGGGCCGCAGCCGCGGCAACGGCCTGGGCAATTCGAACGACGAGCGCGAGCAGACGCTGAACCAGTTGCTGGTCGAGATGGACGGGTTTGAAGGCAATGATGGCATCATCATCATCGCCGCGACCAATCGCCCCGACGTGCTGGACCCCGCGCTGCTGCGTCCGGGCCGTTTTGACCGTCAGGTCGTGGTGCCGGTGCCCGATATCGAGGGTCGCGAAAAGATCCTGGCCGTGCACATGAAGAAAGTTCCGCTGGCCCCCGATGTTCAGCCCCGCGTGATTGCGCGCGGCACGCCGGGCTTTGCGGGTGCGGATCTGGCCAATCTGGTCAACGAGGCGGCGCTGCTGGCGGCCCGGCGCAACAAGCGTCTGGTGGCGATGCAGGAATTCGAGGACGCCAAGGACAAGGTCATGATGGGCGCCGAGCGCCGCAGCATGGTCATGACCGAGGAAGAGAAGAAGATGACCGCCTATCACGAGGCGGGCCATGCGCTTGTCTCGGTGAATGAGCCGGCCAGCGATCCGATCCACAAGGCGACGATCATTCCGCGCGGTCGCGCGCTGGGCATGGTCATGCGCCTGCCGGAGCGGGACAGCTATTCGTACCACCGCGACAAGATGCATGCGAACCTCTCGGTCGCCATGGGCGGTCGCGTGGCCGAAGAGCTGATCTTTGGCTATGACAAGGTGTCGAGCGGCGCGAGCGGCGATATCCAATATGCCACGGGTCTGGCGCGCAATATGGTCACCAAATGGGGCATGAGCGACAAGCTGGGGCCGTTGCAGTACGAGGATCAGAACGAGGGCTATCTGGGCATGGGCGCCAGCCAGCGCCTGTTCGCCTCGGACGAGACCAACAAGCTGATCGACAGCGAGATCCGCAATCTGGTGGACAATGCCCATGTGCGGGCCACCGACCTGCTCAAATCGCAGATCGACAAGCTGCACACGCTGGCGCAGGCGCTGCTGGAATATGAAACGCTGACCGGCGATGAGATCAAGCAGGTGGTCGACACCGGCAAGATCGACCGCCCCGAAGCGCCCAGCGGCATTCCGCTGCCCGCCGCGATCCGGGGCACCAGCGTGCCGCGTTCGGGCCGCTCGGGTCTGGGCAACGGTCTGGGCGGGATTTCGCCGCAACGGGCGTAAAAGCGCTTTGAATATTGGAGGAGGCCCTGCCAGCATTGGCGGGGCCTTTTTCTTTGGGCGGCGCGTGGGTCGCCCGCAAAAAAGACCCCGGAAAAGCCGAAGCTCTTCCGGGGTCTTTTGTTTTAATCGCCGAAGCGATGAAATCAGCCGTCGTAATCCCCGCCCAGGGAGGTGTTGCGCACCGGAGCCGCAGCGGTAATGCGCAGCGCTTCGGCCGACTGCGAGAGCGAGCCGATGTCATCGACATCATCGTCATCGTCGGGCAGGACGCGCTGCATCGAGGTGATGAGCGATTCCTTGAGGATCTTGGGACGGACGGTTTCCTCTGCGATTTCGCGCAGGGCAACCACCGGGTTTTTATCACGATCGCGATCGAGCGTCAGTTCCGCACCGCCCGAGATTTCGCGCGCGCGCTGGGCAGCCAGCAGCACGAGATCGAAGCGGTTGGGGATCTTGTCGACACAATCTTCAACGGTTACGCGCGCCATGGGCACTCCGTCTTGAATAGGGAAATTCCAGCGAACCTTGGCGCCTAGGCGGCAAAGAGGCGAAAGTCAAGGATTCGTGAGGCCAGAGAAGGTAGGGCGTGCCTCACTCCTCCAGGTCATAGGAATAATTGGCCAATTCCTCGGGCGCCAGATCGCTGAACTTGGTGATCTTGGCCTCAAAGCGCATGCGGACCTTGCCGGTGGCGCCGTGGCGCTGCTTGGCGATGATCAGTTCGGCAAGGCCGAACACGCGCTCCATTTCCTCCTGCCACTTGGCATGGGCCTCGACCACGGCTGGCGGATCAGTGGGGCCGGGTTCTTTGGGTTCGCGGCCTTTGACGTAATAGTCCTCGCGGAACACGAACCAGACCATATCCGCGTCCTGCTCGATCGAGCCGGATTCGCGAAGGTCGGAAAGCTGGGGCCGCTTGTCCTCGCGCTGTTCCACCGCACGGCTGAGCTGGGACAGGGCGACCACCGGAACATGCAGTTCCTTGGCCAAGGTTTTCAAACCGCGCGAAATTTCCGAGATTTCATTGACGCGATTGTCGGTCGCCCGCCCGCTGCCCTGCAAAAGCTGAAGGTAGTCGACGATGACAAGGCCGATGTCATGGCGCCGCTTCAGCCGCCGCGCACGGGCGCGCAGACCCGCAATCGTCAGGCCCGGCGTATCGTCAATATACAGCGGCAACTGGCTCAGGCGCTGGCTGGCAAAGGAGAGCGCCTGAAAGTCCTCGCGGCTGATCTTGCCCATACGCAGCGCGGACGAGGAGATCCCCGATTGCTCGGCAAGGATACGCGTGGCAAGCTGATCCGCGCTCATTTCGAGACTGAAAAAGGCGGTGGCCGCGCCGATGCTCTTGGCCGGATCAAGGCCCAGCTCGCGGTCGGTCAACAGGCGGTTGGCCGCGTTGAAGGCGATATTGGTGGCCAACGAGGTTTTGCCCATGCCCGGACGGCCGGCCAGAATGATAAGGTCGGAATCGTGCAGACCGCCGATGCGCTGGTTGACCGAATCGAGGCCCGTTGTCTTGCCCGCGACATGGCCGCCGCTGTTGAACGCCTTTTCAATGCCCGAAATGGCCACGCGCGTCGCTTCGCCAAAGCTCTTGGCCTCATTCGCACCGCCCGCGCCGTCGGCCACCTTGTAGAGCGCGGCCTCGGCGGCCTCGATCTGTTCGAGCGGCTCGACCGATTCGCTGGTATCCATCGCGCCCTGAACCAGATCGCGCCCCACGCGCACCAGTTCGCGCAGCAGCGCCAGATCGTAAATCTGTTCGGCCAGCACGCGCGGCGCGATCAGCCCCTGACCATCGGCGGTCAGGCGGCCCAGATAGGCCGTGCCGCCCAGCGCCCGCAATGCCTCGTCGCTCTCGAAATAGGGCTTGAGCGTGACCGGCGTGACCACGGCCTTGCGATCCAGCAATTGCAGGATCCGCTCAAAGATGCGGCCATGGACAGGTTCAAAGAAATGCGCGGGCGACAAGGGCTTGGCCAATTCCTCGACCACGCGGTTGTCGATCAGGATGGCGCCCAGAAAGGCGGCCTCCGCCTCGATATTGGCGGGCAGCGCCTGCGCGCGCGCGCCGGAATCATTGGCGGGCGAAAACGGCAGAGCCGGAGCGAGATGGGTTTCAGATTGTGCCATGGATGGGCCCTCATGCGCCCAGCGGCGGGGCGGCGCAATGGGGGAGCGGCGGAACGAGCCTGTGGATAATGGGGATTGGGCCGAAGCGTTGCCAGAGAGGCCTATCGCGACACAGATAATACCATAGTTCCTTGCACCCCCTTGCCTGCGCCCCTCGCATTTGCGAAATGAGGAGGTCTTATGCTGTCCAACCTGCCTCCCGTGGCGCCCTCTGCGCGCATTTCCAGCATCGAGCTGGACGAAACGACGATTCTGCGTCGCAACGACGATATCGAGCAGGAGCGGCGGGTGGCGGTGTTCGATCTGATCGAGGACAATGTTTTCAAGCCCTTGCGCATCTGGGATGCGGGCTATCATGGGCCCTATGCGGTACGCCTTGCGGTACATGACGGGCGCCTCTCGATGGAGATCAGCGACGGGCGCGAAGGCCATGAGGGCGAATTGCTCGAAACGATCATGCTGGGTCTGGGGCGCTTCCGCCGCTCGATTCGCGAATATTTCGCCATTTGCGAAAGCTATTATCAGGCCATCCGCAAAGCCTCGGCCAAGGAAATCGAAACGATCGACATGGCCCGGCGCGGGGTCCACAACCATGCCGCCGAACTTCTGCTCGAAAGGCTGGAGGGTAAGGTGGAAACCGACTTCCCCACCGCGCGCCGCTTGTTTACGCTGATTTGCGTACTGCATATCAAGGCCTGATGACGATTCGCGTTTCGTGCGGACGGGCCATCACAAAGAACGTTGAATAACATGGCAAAAACCAAAACCCGTCCGCGCGGCAAGGGCCGCAGCGGGCGCCCGTCGCTTCTCTGGCGTCTGCTGGCGGTGCTGGCGCTGCTGGGCATCGTGGGCGGGGTCTGGGCGTGGTGGAGCATGCGCCACTGGCAGCCTGATCGCACGACATTCCCGACGCAGGGCGCGCTGGTGGGCAGCGCTGACGGGCCGGTGGATTTCGTGGCATTGAAGGCGATCGGCGCCAATTTCGTTTATATCGAGGCTTCGGCCAGCGCCTTTGCACGCGATCCCGCCGTGGTGAAAAATCTGGATGCGGCGCGCGCTGCCGGTCTGCCATGGGGCGCGCTGCATAAATATGACCCGTGCCAGCCCGCCGACAAACAGGCCGCCAATTTCGTCACCATTGTCCCGCGTGATAAAAAGATGCTGCCCCCCGCGGTCGAGCTGGAGCAACTGGCCGATCATTGCCCGGTGCCGGTGTCGGACGCGGCCGTGGTCAGCGAGTTGATGACCTTCCTCAACCAGATCGAGACCCATACGGGCAAGCCGGCGGTGCTCAAACTGGGCCGCGAATTTGAAAAGACCTATCCCATCGCCGCCACGCTCGACCGCGCGCTGTGGCTCAGCGCGGATCGGGTGCAGCCCGATTACGGCGGGCGCCCATGGGCGCTGTGGACCGCCAATTCGGGCCTGCAAACCTCGGCGGCCGAGCAGCCCTTGCGCTGGGTCGTGGTGCAGAGGTAACAAGGCATATGAACCATGATCGTGATAATTTGATCGCTACGGCCCGCGCGGCTTCAGCCCGCGCCTATGCGCCCTATTCGGCCTTTCATGTCGGCGCGGCGCTTGGCTTTGCCGATGGCAGCGTGGTGACAGGCGCCAATGTCGAAAATGCCTCCTATGGCCTCGCGCTCTGTGCCGAAACGGTGGCGGTGTCGCGGGCGATGGCCGATGGCGTGCGCGGCGGGCTGGTGGCCGTGGCGGTGATCGGCGGCGCGCCCGGCGAGGATGGCGTGGCCCAGCCCGGACCGGGGCCGGTCACGCCCTGCGGGCGCTGCCGCCAGGTGCTCAATGAACTGGCGCAACTGGGCGGCACCGATCCGGTGGTGTGGAGCGCATCGGCCGATGGCGTGGCGGAAATGAAGCTGTCGGAATTGCTGCCGCTGGCCTTCGGCCCGGCCAATCTGCTCTAACCCTGCCGAAAGTCCAGACTGCCGCGCCTTTCGGCAAACTTCCACGCGCCTGCGTCGAGTACCAGACGATCCTGATAGCTGCCCACCAAAGGCGGCTTGGGGGATTGCAGCGGCAGGCCTTCACCATCCGCTTCGCCGGTGAAGAGCAGGATCTGGCTGTAAGCACTGGCGCTTTGCCCGTCATCGGCCACATCGACCACGATATTGGCCACGATATGCCGACTGGCGCGCGGCGGGCGGGCCTGAAACGCGGCCAGAATCGCCTCGCGCCCGGTCGTGAAGCTGTCGGGCGCGGTTGGGCGGTTCATGCGGCCGTCCTGCGTGTAGAGCGCGGCAAGGTCTTCCCATTGCCCGGCGTCATTGAGGTGGACATAGCGCGTGATCAGGCGGGCGATGGCGTGTTCGGCAAGCATGCGGTCGAGGTCGGTCATGGGCATGGGCTTTAGCAGGTTTTGCCTCCGGCGGGCAAAGGGACTTGTCCCTTTGCAATCCCGTTAATGGGGTGGTTTTTCGGGGGCATGGGGGTGATTGGGATTAAAGCCTGCGGCGCGGAAAGCGCAGCCTTAGCCGCGCCGCAGGCTTTCAATTTCAAACATAGCGTCCGACACTCAACGCCGAACTCCATGCGCAAACGCAGACAGTAATGGGAGCGCGAGGGACGAGTCCCTCGCACCTAACCCTTCTTTAATCCTTGAACCCTTCCCGCGCCCGCGAATTGTCCAGCACGATGGGCGCGCCGGTGACGGGGTGGGGATAGTGGAAAGGCACCGTATCGGTCGCAGGCCACAGGCGGGGCAGGGGATCGACCAGCGCGTCGGGGCCGAGCGGGTCTTGGGGGAAGAGCGTCTTGGTCATCGGCACATAGTCGATGGGGGTCTTGGCCCAGCCATCGGCGAAGGTGCCGTGCCAGAAGGGGAAGTAGCGCAGCGCCTTGATTTTCCAGACCAGTTCGCCCGCCGCATTGGCCTCGCGGACATATTCGTTTTCATAGAGGCCGCCTTCCCACCATGCGCGCTGGTTGCCCTCCGCGCTTTCATGCAGGCCCGCCTGCATCATCGAGCGGCCGCGCACATGGGCGGTCTTGCGGTCGGGCGCCACGTCGATCACCATCTGCAACTGGGGATGGTCAAGCAGCCAGCCATAGCGCGGGCCATTGTGGCCCTGGGTGAACTGGGTCTGGAACCGTTCGATATAGAGGCGGCGGACCCCGGCCTTGCCCTTGTAGATCCCGCCCAGAAACCACACTTCGCCTTCATCGGAGAAGAGATCGACGACCTCATTATATTGTGATTTATCAATGAAGAAGCCATAGGTGTACTGGATGCGGCGGATCTGGTGAATATCCTGCTGGATGGCCAGATCGTGCTCGACGCGTTCAAGGCGCGCGGCAAGGTCTGCGAGGGTTGCTTCAGACATGGTACTCTCCTGGAGAAACGAACCTTTGGGCTCTGTGAATCTTTGCCGTCCATGTGATAACTTCATGGTTGCGAATATCAAAGCAAGAAATATGTATTACATACAAATTGCCTCGCTAAAAGAACGGGGATGCGGGGCTGGAGGAGGACGCTATGAAGGCATGGGTTCTGCGCAAGGGGGCGACCAGCCTCGATGATCTGCATCTGGTCGAACGCGATGTTCCGCGCCCCGGTCCTGGCGAGGTGCTGATCCGGGTGCGCGCCTGTTCGCTCAATTTCCGGGATCAGGCGGTGGTGCGCGGGGTCTATATCGGCGGGCCGGTGGGGCAGGATATCGTGCCCTGTTCCGATGGCGCGGGCGAAATTGTCGGGCTGGGTGAGGGCGTCCATGATCTGGCGCTTGGCGACCGGGTGGCGGGCATCTTTTTTCAGCACTGGCTGGAAGGGCCGCCCAATCCCGGCGTTGGTCCGGCGCTGGGCGCGGGCGTGGTTGACGGGATGCTGGCCGAATATGTCGTGCTGCCCGCGCAAGGCGTGATCCGCATCGCCCGCACGCTCAGCTTTGAGGAGGCCGCCTGCCTGCCCTGCGCCGGGGTGACGGCGTGGAATGCGCTGATGTGCGGCCCATCGCCGGTCAGGCCGGGCGACAATGTGCTGGTGCTGGGCACGGGCGGGGTATCGCTGATGGCGCTCCAGATCGCCAAGGCGGCGGGCGCCCGCGTGGTGGCCACCAGCGGCAGCGCGGGCAAGCAGGAGCGTGTGGCGGCGCTGGGCGCCGATGCCACGGTCAATTATCGCGACCATCCGCAATGGGGCGTGGCGGCTGCGGCGCTGACCAATGGCGGCTTTGATCATGTGGTCGAAGTGGGCGGGGCGGGCACACTGGCGCAATCCATCGCGGCGGTGGGCTATGGCGGCGAGATCGCGCTGATCGGCGTTTTGACGCGCGAGGGCGACACCAGCCCCCATGGGCTGATGCTGAAAGGGGCCAGCATGCGCGGGATATTCGTCGGCTCGAAGGCAATGGCGCTGGACTTGAATGCTTTTATTGATAGCAATCGCATCAGGCCTGTGGTCGATCGGGTATATCCGATGGCGCAGGCCAAGGATGCCTTCGCCTATCAGTCCTCGCCCGATCTGTTCGGCAAGGTCGTTATCGCGCTTTAAGGGAGCCATTATGCCTGAAATTACCGCTGCCGTTTGCCGTGAGCCGCACGGGGGTCTGACGCTGGAAACTCTGCGCCTTGATGACCCACGCGATGACGAGGTGCTGGTGCGGATTGTCGGTTCGGGGATTTGCCACACCGATCTGGCCGTGCGCGATGCCCAGTTGCCCACGCCGATGCCGGTGGTGCTGGGCCATGAGGGCGCGGGCATCGTCGAGGCGGTGGGCGCGGATGTGACTCATGTGAAGCCGGGCGACCGGGTGCTGATGAGCTTCAACTCCTGTGGCACATGCCCGTGCTGCCACGATCATGCGCCGACCTATTGCTACAATTTCTTTCCGCATAATTTTTCAGGTGTCCGCGCCGATGGCAGCTTTACCCTGCATGCGGGGGAAGAGCCGGTGCATGGCAATTTCTTTGGGCAGAGCAGCTTTGCCACCTATGCGCTGGCCACAGCGCGCAATGTGGTGCGCGTGCCGGACAGCGCCGGCGAGGTGCCGCTTGAACGGCTGGCTCCGCTGGGCTGCGGGATGATGACCGGGGCGGGCGCGGTTTTGCGCAGCATGAAGGTCAAGGCGGGGATGCCGATTGCCATCTTTGGCGCTGGCGCGGTGGGGCTTGCCGCGGTGATGGCGGCGAAAATTGCCGGGGCCGATCCGATCATCGCGGTGGACCTGCATGAAAACCGCCGCGCGCTGGCGCTGGAACTGGGGGCGACCCATGCGCTGGACGGGCGCGACGATCCGTTTGGCAAGATTGCCGAACTGTGTCCCCAAGGTCTGGCCTATGCCTTTGACAACACCGGGATCGCCAGCATCATCGAGGGCGTGTTCAACCTGCTCGCCCCGCGCGGCGTGCTGGGCATCGTGGGGGCCAGCGATCCGGCCGCCATGCTGAATTTCAACGAGGCGGCCTTCATGGGCGGCGGGCGCACGGTCAAGGGCATCCTGGGCGGAGATTCGGACCTGTTCGGCTTCCTGCCCGAATTGATCGAGCATCATCTGGCGGGGCGGTTTCCCTATGACCGGCTGATCGGGGTGTTTCCCTTTGCGCAGATCAATGAGGCGATTGAGGCCGGGGAGAGCGGGGCTGTGGTCAAGCCCGTGGTGGTGATGGAAGGGTAGAATTAGATGCGAGGGACTCGTCCCTCGCGCTCCCATTACTGTATGCGTTGCGCCACGGGTTCGATGTTTTGTGTCGGACGCACCCTTGGAAATTGAAAGCCTGCGGCGCAGACAGGCCTGCCTTCGCCGCGCCGCAGGCTTTCATCCCCATCACCAACTCTGCGAACCCACACCCCACCCCAAAACCGGGATTGTTAAGGGCCCCCGCCCTTAACCCGCCGGAGGCACACTTCCTTCTTCACCCATCCGATAAATTCATATAGGAGAACATAAAACCGACACCGCAGGAGAGGAAATATGCCCCATATCGCCACCACCCATGTTGGCTCGATGCCGCGTGGGGAGAACCTGACGCCGCTGCTGATCGCGCGCGACCGGGGAGAGGCCTATGACGCGGCGGAATTTGACACCAAGGTGTCGGCAGCGGTGAAGGAGGCGGTGCGCCATCAGGTGGAATGCGGGGTCGATATCGTTTCGGACGGCGAGATCGGCAAGATCGGCTATTCGACCTATATGATTGAGCGTTTGAGCGGGTTTGGCGGCCATGTGGACCGCAAATCGGCGCTCGATCTGGCCGAGCATCCGCAATTGGTCAAAAAGCTTTCGGCGATGATGGGCAGCCAGGATTTTGTGCGGGCAAGCTGCATCGGGCCGATCAAGCTGGTCAATCTTGAGCCGCTGCACGAGGACATCCGCCGGTTCAAGGCGGCGCTGGCGCAGGAGGGCCGCGAGGGCACGCAGGCGTTTATGAATGCAGCCTCGCCGGGTCTGATCACGGCGTTTCAGGTCAACAAATATTACCCCAGCCACGAGGCCTATCTGGCCGATCTGGCCGAGGCGATGCGGACCGAATATGAAACCATCGTGGATCAGGGCTTTTACCTCCAGCTCGACTGCCCCGATCTGGCGATGAGCCGCCACACCGGCTATCAGGACTTGAGCGAGGAGGAGTTCCTAAAGGTCGCCGAGGAGAATGTGGCCGCCTTGAACGCCGCCACCGCCAATATCCCCCCTGAAAAGATGCGGATGCATATCTGCTGGGGCAATTATGAAGGCCCGCATGACCATGACATTCCGCTCGAACGCGTGGTCGATATCATCCTGAAGGCGCGCCCCGCCACGATCCTGTTCGAGGCGGCCAATCCGCGTCACGAGCATGAGTGGAAGGTCTGGGCGGACGCCAAGATCCCCGATCACAAGATCCTCGCGCCGGGCCTGATCGACACCTGCTCGAACTATGTCGAGCATCCCGAACTGATCGCCCAGCGCATCGAACGCTTCGCCGGGATCGTCGGCGCCGATCGCGTGGTGGCCAGCACGGATTGCGGGTTTGGCACCTTTGCCGGTTACGGCAAGATCGACCCGGATGTGACGTGGAAAAAGCTGCGGAGCTTGCGCGAGGGCGCCGATATTGCCGGGGCTCGACTCTGATCAGGGCTTTTGCGCAACAGGGCTTTTACAGGGACGTAAGCGTTCTGTAGGAGGGGGCATGGCTGACGCTGGAACTTCCACCTCGCATGTCAAATCGGCGATGCGCACGCTCGACATTATCGAATATGTCGTGGCGCGCGGCGGCCCCGCCGTGGCGCAGGAAATCGCCGGGGCGCTGGCGATTCCGGTCTCCAGCCTGTCCTATCTCCTCGCCACGCTGGTCGAGCGCGGCTATCTGGAGCGGGCGGGGCGCAATTATGTGCCGGGGCCGGGGCTGCAGCGTTTGCAGGCCCGCTCCGAGCCGACCCTTGAGGACCGCGTGGCGCCGCTGGTGCGCGCGCTGCGGGTGCAATTGAACGAGACGGCCTCGTTTTTCGTGCGCGATGGCTGGCAATTGCAGACATTGGTGACGGAAAGCAGCGAACATGCGCTGCGCTATGCCATTGCCGTGGGCGGGCGGGCGCCTTTGCACGGGCTGGCGGCAGGTAAGGCGATTTTGGCCGCGATGCCCGATGAAGATGTCGAGCGCTATCTGCGCGAGAGTCGCCGCGAGAGCTTTACCGAAGCGACGCTTGTGAGCGCGGCCGAGCTGCGCCGCGAGATCGCCCGGACCCGCGCGCGCGGCTATGCCCGCACCACCAGCGAATATTCGGTGGGCATCGAGGGGATGGCCTGCGCCGCCATGGCGGGGGGCGATGTGATCGGGGCCTTTGCCGTGGCGGTGCCCTCGGTGCGCTTTGATCCGGGCATGGAGGAGCGCGTGGCCGGGCTGCTGACGCGCACGGCCGGGCTTTTTGAAGGCTGAGACAGCGCGCGCTTGCAATCGCCGGGCAAACCTGTATGGGCCACCGCTTGCCGAGCGGAGCGGGCTTGCCTGATTCTTTCGGTATTTCCGCGCGGGAGGGGCCTTCGGGCGCCGTTTGACCGCTTGATCTGAAGGGTCGGTCCGCCGGCTCGTACAGGATGAAAGGAGGCCATCGTGGCCAAGAAAATTGACGGTTATATCAAGCTGCAGATCGCAGCCGGCCAAGCCAAGCCCAGCCCGCCGATCGGTCCGGCTCTGGGTCAGCGCGGCGTCAACATCATGGGTTTCTGTAAGGAATTCAACGCGGCCACCCAGGGCGTTGAGCCCGGCACCCCGCTGCCCACCGTGATCACGGTCTATTCGGACAAGTCGTTCTCGTTCGTGACCAAGACCCCGCCCGCCACCTTCTTCATCAAGAAGGCGCTGGGCCTGAAGTCGGGTTCGAAGGCTCCGGGCAAGGATTCGGCTGGCAAGATCACCCACGCTCAGCTCGCTGAAATCGCTCAGGCCAAGATGAAGGACCTGAACGCCAACGATCTGGACGCGGCTGTCAAGATCATCGCCGGTTCGGCCCGCGCCATGGGCATTCAGGTTGTGGAGGGCTAAGACATGGCCAAGCTGACCAAGAAGCAGAAGTCGCTCGCCGAGAAGCTGGGCGACAACCAGCAACTGCACGGCATCAACGCCGCCATCACGCTGCTGCGCGAACTCAAGAGCGCCAAGTATGATGAAACGCTCGAAATCTCGATGAACCTTGGCGTTGACCCCCGCCACGCCGACCAGATGGTCCGCGGCATGGTCACGCTGCCCTCGGGCACCGGCAAGGACGTCAAGGTTGCCGTGTTCGCACGCGGCGACAAGGCTGAAGCGGCTCTGGCCGCCGGCGCCGATCGCGTTGGCGCCGAAGACCTGCTGGAAGACATGCAGGCCGGCAATCTCGACTACGGTCGCGTCATCGCCACGCCCGACATGATGGGCATCGTTGGCCGTCTGGGCAAGCTGCTGGGCCCCAAGGGCCTGATGCCGAACCCCAAGCTGGGCACGGTTACGCCGAACGTTGCCGAAGCGGTCAAGGCTGCCAAGGGCGGCCAGATCGAATTCCGCGTCGAAAAGGCCGGTATCATCCATGGCGGCATCGGCAAGCTGTCGTTCTCGGACGACGCTCTGCGCGCCAACTTTGACGCTTTCGTGGACGCGATCGTCAAGGCCAAGCCCGCCGGCGCCAAGGGCAAGTACCTCCGCAAGATCGGCCTGTCGACCTCGCAGGGTCCGGGCATCAAGGTGGATCTGGCCGAAGTCAACGGTGGTTAATCCCATCGTCGGTTGATCTGCTTCATCTTCGGATGGACGGGAATCAGGGGTCGGAAAAGGGGCAACCTTTTTCCGGCCCTTTTCCTTTGCGGATAAGAATTTTCTGGACGCCCATTGTGCGGCGCAGCATAGAAGGCCCATGCTGCATATTGCTGATTATGGCCACCTGATGGACTGGATCGTCCTGACTTTTGCGCCAACACAGGCGGACAAGATTGTCCACACCTATGTCGGTCTGGCCATCTGGCTGGGGGCGGGGGTGGTGCTGCGGCGGCCTTTGGCCTCGCGCTGGCCGCTGATCGCGGTGATCGCGGCCGAAACGCTGAACGAGCTCTATGATTACTTCTTCCGCGTGCTTTGGACGTGGCAGGACACCAAGGGCGACATCATCGCCACATGGTTCTGGCCCTTCGTGCTGTTCGCCGCGCTGCGCTGGCTGCCATGGCTGACCGGCCGGATGAAGGATTAACCTTCCGGCGTTTCGCCATATTTATAGTCGATAAACCGGCTCTGGATCGCCAATGCGTCCAGCTTGCCCTCGGCCAGTTGCCGCGTCACGCTGTCTAACTCGCCGCTCAGCCGGGTCAGGCTTTCGCTCAATTGCTGATCCGGGCTGCTGCCCGCATGGGCCTGTCCGCGCAGCGAGGGCGGGACGGCAGTATAGGCATTGACCAGCGAGGGCAGATGCTCGCCCACCAATTGCCGGACCTGCCCCACGGCGGGGGCATTTTCATCCACCCGATCAAGTTGCAGCGCCAGCCCGTCCAGTTGCCCGCCGATCCGCCCGACCAGATCGAGCGCGGGGGCGGGCAGGGCGGGGCGCTGGGCTTCCAGCCAAACCTGCGTTTGCCCTACCAACTGGCGCGCAGGCGCGGCGCGCAGCGTTTCAAGGCTGGGCACCGGCACGGCGCGGTCGCGCATCAGCATCCAGATCACGCCCACCAGCACTGCCGCCACCGCACCATAGGACAGCCAGCCCAGCAGATGCAGCACGCCCGAGATCAGCCCGATCACCAGATTGACCAGCATGATCGCCACCACCACGCTGAGAGCCAGCGCGGCGGCCTTGCGCTTCTGCCCGCTGCGGCGCAGCGCGGCCGAACGCTGGCCGATGGGCCGCCCCGTCACGCGCCGCCCGCCCGCCCTTTGGTCGTTCAGCGAGGCGCGTGCGGCGGCAAGGATAGCGTCGCTGTTATGGGCGGAATTATCGGCCATGATCAGCCTTCAAGGCTTAGCAGCGAGGGGCCGTCATGGGCCACCTGCGCCGAGGACTGGCCCTGTGCGCGGGCAATATAGCCCTTGGACTTTTCCACCTCGGCCGACAGCGTGTTGACCGTCTGTTTCATCGAATCGAGCGCCTTGATCTTGAAGGTGTCGATCGTGTCCATCGTGTCATAGATGTTCTGGAACGCGCGCTGCAGCGTCTCGACGGGGATCGTGCTGGCGGCGGCCTGCTGATGGATCTGGCCGGTCTGCTCCTTCAGCAGGGTGCTGGTCGAATCGATGATATTGGCCGTCGTCTCGTTCAACGCCGTGATCTGTTGCAGCACCAGGCGCTGGTTGGTCATCGCCTGCGCCACGGTCACCGCCGTGCGCAGCGCCGCGACGGTGGTCGTGCTGGCGCGGTCCACGCCTTTGACCAGTTCGACATTGTTCTTCTTGACCAGATCGAGCGCCAGATAGCCCTGCACCGTCACCGCCATTTGCGTCAGCAGATCCTGTGTGCGCTGGCGCGTATAGAACAGGGCGGATTCGCGCAAAGCCTTGGCCTTGGCCGGATCGGTGGCGTCCAGATCGCCCGCCTTCTCCTCGATCTTCTCGTCCAGCTTTTTGGAGATATGGATCATCTGCTCCAGATTGCCCATCGCTTCCCACAGCTTGGCGCGTTCGACGTCGATGGCCGCATTGTCCATCAACAGCTCGTCCTTGCCGCTGGCCAGCTTGTCGAGGATCGCCTTGATGTGGCCTTGGCTCGACACATAGCCGTCGAAATATTTCTGCACCGAATTGCCCCAGGGAATGATCCCCAGCAGCTTCTTGCCCGGCGACAATTTGCCCGCCTTGGCCGGGTCGAGGCTTTCGACCGTGCGGCGCAGTTCGATCAGATTGGCGCCCACGCCCTGATCCTTGTCCATCGCGCGCACGGGGCGATCCAGAAAGCGGTTCGACATGCCTGCTGCCGCGGCAATTTCCTTGCGCCCCATGCTGGTCAATTGATCGACGCGTTTGCCGAATTCGGGCGAATTGGTGTCCTGCGCGATCAGGTCGGCAATGAAACCATCGACCTTTTCGTCCAGCTTGCTCTTCTGCTCGGCGCCCAGCGGCACCAGCCCTGCGGCCTGCGCGGGGGCCACCACCGGCACCGGATCGGGCGGGGTCAGGGTAATCGCGGGGGCTTCAACCGTGCTCGCCATAGTATCCTCGTTTTGAAAACCGGCCTCGTTTTGAAAACCGACGTGTATTATAGGTGCAAGACAGTGCGCCGCAACAAAAAACCCTAGGCGCGGCCCGTCACATTGGTCAGATGTGCCGGGTCGATGCCCTCGGCCCGCCATGCCGCGCTCCACCGCGCCTCAAAGGGATGGTCAAACAGGATCGCGCCGCGCCCTTCGGCGGCATACCAGCCATGCTGGCGCATCTCGGCGTCCAACTGCGCCTCGCCCCACCCGGCATAGCCCAAAGCCACCAGCCAGCGCGCCGGGCCGCGCCCTTCGGCGATCGCGGCCAGAATGTCGCGGCTCCCTGTCAGGCTCCATTGATCGCACACCAGCAGCGTGCCTTCGCCCTTCCAGTCGGGGCTGTGCAATACAAAGCCGCGCTGCGGTTCGACCGGGCCGCCATGATGCACTTCGCAATCGGGGGCGAATCCGGTGGGAATGTTCAAATCATCGAGCAGATTATGCAGCGTGACGCCTTCGAGCACCTGACCCACGCCAATGCCCAGCGCGCCGTCCTTGTCATGCATGCACAGCGCCAGCACCGCTTCTTCAAAGCGCGGATCGGGCATGCCCGGCATGGCCAGCAGCAGGCGTCCGGCAAGGGATTGCGCTTCAATCATCGGCTAAAGGTAAGCGGGAAAGGGCAATTCTGCAAGACGCGCTATTTGCCCAGCACCGCAGGCGTATAGCATTCCACCACCAGCGCCAGCGGCGATCCGTCGGGCAGGCGCAGCATGGCGCGATGCGAGAGCACCGTATCGCGCGGGCAACCCGGCGCCGCACCGCGCACCGCGCCCAGCCTCTCGCGCGTGAAGCCCAGCGGCCCCGCCACCTTGCCAAACGGCGTGTCGGTGGTGTCCAGCGTCTGGTTCATCGCCGGGGTCAGCCTTTGGCGCGCATACCAATTATGCGCCTCGGACAGAACCTTGGAGCCGCAGGACAGGCGGACATGCCGATAGGCCGGTTCCTGATCCTCGGCCAGTTTGAGCGTGTCGTCCAGATCGGGCGGGGGCATGGTGTCCTGCCCTTTGACCTGCGCGGCCTTGATGACGGAGGGATCGGCCAGATGCCGCGCCGCACACCACTGGCCCAAGGCGGCGGTGGCGCTGTCCTGCGCGGCCAGCGTGGTCTCAAACGCCGGGAGCGACCCGGCATGGGCCAGCAGCAAAGCCAGCAGCATCAGATCCCGCCCAGCACCGGATCGCGCCCCATCGCCTCCAGCGCGGCCGAAAGCGCCGTGACGCAGGCGGCCAGTTGTTCGGCATCGGTCGAGCGGATCACGAAATTCGATCCCGTGCGCCCCTCGCGGAAAAAGGGATAGGAGCCGATCGAGACGCCCTCATGGTCCTTCTCGGTCTGGGCCAGCAATTGCGCCACTTCGCTCTCGCCCACCCAGCAGCCGACGGTTTCGGCCAGCACCGGCAGCCCGCCCTCCAGCGATCCGGTCAGGGCATCGAGCATACCCGCCGTAATCATCGGCACACCCGCCATGATGTAGATATTGCCCCAATGGATGCCCGGCGCGCCCGAATAGCGGTTGGGGATCAGCCCGGCGCCTTCGGGCACGCGGGCCATGCGCAGACGCATCTCGGTCAATTCGCTGCCGCGTGAGGCGTAATAATCGCTCAGGATCTGGCGCGCCTCGGGATGGACCACGACCGGAACGCCCAGCGCCTTGGCAATCGCATCGACGGTGATGTCATCATGCGTGGGGCCGATGCCGCCGGTGGTGAAAAGATAGTCGTTGCGCGCCCGCAAGGTGTTGACCGCCTCGACAATCGCATCGGTGTCATCGGCCACCACCCGCACTTCGCGCAGGCGGATGCCCTGCACGCCCAGCCAGCTTGCGATCTGCGCGATATTCTTGTCCTGCGTCCGGCCAGAAAGAATTTCATCGCCGATCACCACCAGCGCAGCGGTGAAGATGCGGGGCGGGGGAGAAGCTGCATCATCCATGGCCCTAGGGGTAACGGACAGAGGCGCATCGCGGCAAGGCGGGAAAAAGGGCAAAACTGTGCAAATCTTGCCGGAATCCAATGGGGCGGCGGATTGCGGGCAAAAAAAACCCGGCCGGAGCCGGGCTTTGGAAGTTTTGGGAGAGGATGCCTAAAAGGCCCGCTCCTTAAGCCTGACAACGCTGACTGTTGCAATTGCGAAAACTGCGTACATGATTGCGTAAAGTGCAACCAATCAGTTGCGCACTATGCAATCACGCCAAAAAGATCATGCGCATCAGCATCTTCGATCAGGACATTGACGATGTCGCCTGCTTTCAAATCCTGCGGCACATCGCGCAAAAGCACCTGTCCGTCGATCTCGGGGGCATCAGCCTGGCTGCGGCCGGTGGCGCCGATGTCGCCATCCTCGTCGGGTTCGCCCACTTCATCGATGATCACGCGAATCACACGGCCAACCTTGGCCTGAAGCCTTGCGGCGCTGATCGCTTCGGTCTTCTCCATCAGGCGGGCATAGCGCTCCTCCTTGACCGCTTCGGGCACGGCGCCGGGCAGATCGTTGGCACTGGCGCCTTCGACCGGCTCAAAGCGGAATGCGCCCACGCGGTCCAATTGCGCCTCGTCCAGCCAGTCGAGCAGGTACTGGAAATCCTCCTCCGTCTCGCCGGGGAAGCCGACGACAAAGGACGAGCGAATCGCCAGATCGGGGCAGATTTCGCGCCACTTCTTGATGCGCTCCAGCACGCGCGCCTCATTGGCCGGACGCTTCATCGCGCGCAGCACATTGGGGGCAGCATGTTGAAACGGAATGTCGAGATAGGGCGTGATCAGCCCCTGCGCCATCAGCGGGATGACATCATCGACATGCGGATAGGGATAGACATAATGCAGCCGAACCCACGGCGCTTCGCCTTCAGGGGTGCGCAACCGGCCCAGTTCGCGGGCCAGATCGGTCATATGGGCGCGCACCTCGCGGTCCTTCCAAGTCCGGCTTTCATGGCGGATGTCGACGCCATAGGCCGAGGTGTCCTGCGAGATGACCAGCAGTTCCTTCGTCCCCGCCGCCACCAGCTTTTCAGCCTCGCGCAGCACCGCGTCGATGCGGCGGCTGGCCAGCTTGCCGCGCAGTTGCGGGATGATGCAGAAGGCGCAGGAATGGTTGCAACCCTCTGAAATCTTGAGATAGGAATAGTGGCGCGGGGTCAGCTTGACCTCGCCGTCGGCCCCGGCGGGGATCAGATCGACGAAAGGCCCGCGGGTGGGCGGGGCTGCCTCATGCACGGCGTCCACCACCTGCTCATACTGATGCGCGCCGGTCACGGCCAGCACATCGGGGAAGCGGGCGCGGATCACCTCGGCCTCGTTGCCCATGCAGCCTGTCACGATCACGCGGCCATTCTCGGCAATGGCCTCACCGATCGCGGCCAAAGATTCCTCCTTGGCCGAATCGAGGAAGCCGCAGGTGTTGACCAGCACCACGTCGGCCCCGACATAATCGGGCGCAAACGCATACCCATCGGCGCGCAACCGGGTCAGGATGCGCTCGCTGTCGACCAGCGCCTTGGGGCAGCCGAGGCTGACCATGCCAACCTTGGGGGATTCGGGAATTTTTGTCAGCTTGTCACTCATGGCCAGCGCCCCTACGCTAAAATCACGAATAAGGCCAGTTGCGGCGCAAACGCGCCCGATGAAGGGCCGCAAGGAAGGAAAAGGCGCATGGGTCCGATCAACTGGGTGGCGATTGGCGTGGCGGCGATCGTGGCGGGCCTGCTGGCGTTTCCGTGGTATGGGCTGATGCGCGCGGCGCGCTCGCCTTCGCCGGTGCGGCTGTTGGCTCTGGTGTTTCCGGCATGGATGATCGGGCATAATTTCGCGCGGGTGGGGGCCGAAACGCTGGCGGCAAAGCCCTGGCTTTACTGGATGATGTCGGGCGGCTTTGCGCTGTTCATCGCCATTCCAGCGGGGGCGGCGCTTTATGGCCGCCATGGTATTGCCGCGCGCGAGGCGGCGGCCGATGCGGGCTATCTCTTTGCCGCCTTCATGGCCATGGGCACCGTGTTCTGGGCCATGGCCTGAGGGCGCCTAGCGTTCCGATTTTCCGGCGGAGGTTTGTTTTCCGGCGGGAGCTTGCGGCTTGCCCGGCAATTTGCCTTCGCCCTTTTTGCCTTCATTGGCTTTATGATCCGGCGAGGGTGTGGGCGACGGTTTGCGCAAGGCGGTGGCATCCGCTTTCTTATCGCCCTTGACCGTGGCCTTACCTTTGCCCGTGTCGCGGCGGGGCAGCAGCGGCAGCGGATTGACCGGTTCGTCATCGTGGCGGATTTCGAAATGCAATTCGTCGCGCGTGGCTCGCCCCGAATGGCCCACCAACCCCACGCGCTCATGCGCCTTCACGCTGTCGCCGCGCTTGACCGTCAGCTTGGACAGGAAGCCATAGGCGGTCTGCCAGCCCTTGCCATGGTCGATCACCACCAGATTGCCGAAACTGTCGGGTTCGCGTCCGGCAAAGATCACCTCGCCCGGCGCGCTGGTGCGCACGGTTTCGCCCTCGGGCGCGACGATATCGAGGCCATTATGGAAATCGCCGCCGCCCTCGTCGCGGGTTTTTGCGACAAAGCCGCGCCGCATGACGCCCTCCATCGGCCAGAGGAAGCCGGGGCGGGTTTCGGCTTTGGGCTGCTCCTTGTCCTTCGTTTTTTCCGCAGCCGGGGCGGGCTTATCCGCCTTTGCGTCGGCCTTGGCGGCATTCTCCGGCTTGAGGACGGTCGGGATCAGCAGCTTTTGCCCCTCACGCAGCCGCGCATTGGGCTCCAGCCCATTGGCCACCGCGATGGAGGAATAGGACACGCCATAGCGATAGGCGATGTCAAAGCCCGTCTCGCCGGCCTTGACCGTGTGGTGGCGGGTGCGCGGCAGAAACAGCTTTTGCCCGGCATGGATGGCATAATGCGGGGCCTTGAGGTGGTTGGCCTCGATAATCAGGATCTTGGGCACTTTGGCGCGATGCGCGATGCCGCCCAGCGTTTCGCCCGGCACCACGACATGCTCGCTCTCCTCCTCAAGCGGCAGAGGCGTGGGCAGATCGCCCTCAACCCCGGCGCGGGGCCGGGTCTTGGCCGATTGCGCCCAGGCGCCCGACGCGCCGATCATCAGCGAACCTGCCGCCAGCAGCGCGGCCATGCGCCAACGGGCTTGGCTCATTGGGCAAACCGCTCGGCCATCGCGGCCAGCGAAGCGTCATGCGTCAAATCCAGCTGAAGCGGGGTGACCGAGATGAACCCATCGGCAATCGCCTCAAGGTCGGTCTTGTGCCCCGGCGTATGTTCGATCCCGTGCAGGCCGAACCAATAATAGGGATAGCCGCGCGGGTCCGTGCTTTCGACCACCGATCCGCGCGCGTAATCGTGAAAGCCCTGACGCACCACGCGTATGCCCTGCACCGCATCGGCGTGCAGGGGGGGGAAGTTGACATTGACCAGCGTGCGCGGGGCAAAGGGCGCGTCGATCAGCGGGCGCAGCACTTTCTCGCCCCATTGCTCGGCTGCCTCGAAGGAAACATCGTCGCCCACGCCTTCCTTGGAATAGACCTGAGACAGGGCGATGGAGCGGATGCCCGCCAGCGTGCCCTCCATCGCGGCCGACACCGTACCCGAATAGGTGACGTCATCGCCCAGATTGGCCCCGCGATTGACGCCCGACAGGATCAAGTCCGGCGCCTCGGGCAAAATCTTGCGCAGGGCCAGCGTGACCGAATCGGTGGGCGTGCCGGTGACGGAAAAGCGCCGCTCGCCATGGCGGCGCATCCGCACCGGGCGGGTCAGCGTCAGGCTGTGTCCCGCGCCCGATTGCTCCTCGGAGGGCGCGACAATCCAGATGTCATCGGAAAGCTTGCGCGCAATTGCCTCCAGAACCTTGAGGCCGGGCGCGTGGATCCCGTCGTCATTGGTCAGGAGGATGCGCATGCCTTGGCCCTTTCATTAAGCAGTCAACCCTGCGGCCTTACATGCAAGAACGCCGCCCCGCAACGAATGCAGGGCGGCGCGCTATGCTTTTGCGCAAAATGGCGGCGGCTATGTCAACAAAGGGGTCAACAAAGGGTCGCCACCCTCTCGGTTACATTTCCTTCTTCACCGATTTTGCCGCATCATCAATGGCATCGCCTGCCTTGTCGGCGGCCTTGTCCACCTCGTTGGCGGCATGCTCGATCGCGTTGTTCTTACGCGCTTCGCTCGAATTATACTGGTTGAACATGATTACCCCGCCCACCAGCGCGATAAGCAAAGCAATCGCCAGCATGATCGTGCCGGTGCTGCTGCGTTCAACGATGACGGTGCGGGTTTCATTGGGCTGCGTGCTCATGGTGTTGCTCCCTTGTGCCGATGCCTCAAGGAAGAGGCATCGGCATCAAAGGTTCCATGGCCGCAGGATCAGCGCGATCAGGCCGAAATGCGCTCCAGCCCGCCCATATAGGGGCGCAGCACTTCGGGGATGGTCACGCTGCCATCCTCGTTCTGATAATTTTCGAGGATCGCCACCAGCGTGCGGCCCACGGCAAGGCCCGAACCGTTGAGCGTATGGACGAATTTCGTGCCCTTCTCACCCGCGGGGCGATAGCGCGCGTTCATGCGGCGCGCCTGAAAATCGCCGCAGTTCGAGCAGGAGCTGATCTCGCGATATTTGCCCTGACCCGGCAGCCAGACTTCGAGGTCGTAGGTCTTGCGCGCGGAAAAGCCCATGTCGCCGCTGCAAAGCAGCATGCGGCGATAGGGCAGGCCAAGACTTTGCAGGATATGCTCGGCAGCCCCGGTCATGCGCTCGTGCTCATCATCGCTCTGTTCGGGCGTGGTGATGGAAACGAGTTCGCATTTGTCGAACTGGTGCTGACGGATGAGGCCACGCGTGTCCTTGCCCGCCGCGCCCGCTTCGCTGCGGAAGCAGAGGGTGAGGGCCGTGAAGCGCAAGGGCAGGTCGCCATCAAGGATCTGTTCGCGCACGAGGTTGGTCAGCGACACTTCGGCGGTGGGGATCAGCCAAAGGCGGCCGGGAGGGTTAGGAAGGGCATTCCACACTTTTTCATCGGTTAACTCTAGCCCCTCAGCGTTTTGGCCAAGCTTTGCCTTAAGCTCTTCCAGAGCATTCCACTTGAACTTAATGATTTCGGCTGTGCTGAAGGATAGTTGAGTCTGGAACAAATCCTCCTCAAACTTGGGCAATTGCGCCGTCCCGTAAAGCGCATCGTCGCGCACCAGCACGGGCGGCACGACTTCCTGATAGCCGAAAGTCTCGGTGTGGGTGTCGAGCATGAATTGCCCGATGGCGCGGTTCAAACGCGCAATCGGCCCGCGCAGATAGGCAAAACGCGCGCCCGAAACCACCTGCGCGCTTTCAAAATCAAGGCCGAGCGGCGTGCCGATGTCGAAATGCTCCTTCGCGCCCTCGATAATGCGCGGTTCGCCCCAGCGGCTGACTTCGGCATTGTCATTTTCGTCCGCGCCCTGCGGCACTTCGTCCACGGGCAGGTTGGGGATCGTGGCCAGCATGTCGGCCAGCGCCTTGTCGGCGGCGCGCTTGGCCTCTTCCTTGGCGGGCAGGTCGATCTTGATCGCCTCGACCTCGGCCTTGAGCGCGGCGGCGCCTTCCTTGTCACCCTTGCTCATCAGCGCGCCGATCTGCTTGGAGGCGGCGTTGCGCGTGGCCAGCATCGTGTCCACCGAGGTCTGCGCCGAACGCGCATCGGCGTCCGCGGCAAGAATGGTGGCCGAAAGCGGCTCTAGCCCCCGGCGCGCAAGGCCGGCGTCAAAAGCTGCGGGGTTTTCGCGGATGAATCGAATGTCGTGCATGGGGATAGGCGGGTATGGGGTGGGCCGGTTTTGGTCAAGTCCCTATGGAACCGCCACCCCTGGCCCGGAACACGGCGTAAGGCGGGCGTGAAAGCCCGCCATCATCCCCGCCGCCATTCCCGCCGGTTGGGCAAGGCTCAGTCGCGGGGCCGCTCGCAGAACGAACGAAGCTGGTTTTCGTCAATCTCGTTCTGAACATCGACGCGGATCTTGCCGAGGAAATTGCGGATTTCCACTTCGCCCAGATTGTTGCCATCGCCGATCCATTTTTCGATGTCGGTGATCTGCGTGCGGTCGACGGTGAAAGACTTGAAAGGGATCGGCATTCCCATGGCAGTATCCTCGATGTTTTATGAAAAAGGTTAAGTCACGGTCATTGTCTGGCCAAGTTCTGTATAGGTGATTCTGGTTACTAACGGATTAAGTGGTGTTACTTATGTTAGGAGCAGGAAGGCAGGATGCCTCCGGCGGGCAAAGGGCGGGGGCCCTTTGCAATCCCGTTAATGGGGGGCGCTTGCGTTCGCATGGATGTGAATTGGGCGATGATTAAAAGCCTGCGGCGCGGCAAGCGCAGCGTTTAAAGCGCCGCAGGCTTTCATTTTCCCAACGTTGCGCCGATCCATTGGGGCCGATCCATCACACCTCCCCATAATGGGATTGCAAAGGGACGAGTCCCTTTGCCCGCCGGAGGCAACCCCCTTTTACCCCTTCAACGCCGCATCCAGCGCAGCCTTATCCAGCTTCCCCTCCCACCGCGCGACAACGATGGTGGCCACCGCATTGCCGACGAAATTGGTCAGGCTGCGGCATTCCGACATGAAGCGGTCCACACCAAGGATCAGCGCCATGCCCGCCACCGGCACGGATGGCACAATGGAAAGCGTGGCCGCCAGCGTGATGAAGCCTGCCCCCGTCACCCCCGCCGCGCCCTTGGAAGAGAGCATGGCCACGCCCAGCAAGAGCGCCTGCTGGCCCAGCGTCAGGTCAACATTGCACGCCTGCGCGATGAACAGCGCGGCCAGCGTCATGTAAATATTCGTGCCGTCGAGATTGAACGAATAGCCCGTGGGTACGACCAGCCCCACCACCGCCTTGGGACAACCGGCGCGCTCCATCTTCTCGATCAACGCGGGCAGGGCGCTTTCCGAAGAAGACGTGCCCAGCACCAGCAGCAATTCGGATTTGAGATAGGCCAGCAGGCGAAAGATCGAAAATCCAGCCAAGCGCCCCACAATCCCCAGCACCACGATAACAAACAGCAGCGAGGTCAGGTAAAAGGTCGCCACCAGCCCCACCAGATGGGCCAGACTGTGCACGCCATATTTGCCGATGGTAAAGGCCATCGCGCCAAAGGCCCCCAGCGGGGCGGCCTTCATCACGATGGACACCAGCCGGAAAAAGACCGTCGAAACGTCCTCCAGCACGCAAAGCACCCGTTCGCCCACATCGCCCACCGAGGCCAGCGACACGCCGAACAGGATCGCGACCACCAGCACCTGCAGGATATTGCCATCGGTCAGCGCCGAAACATAGGTTTCGGGCACCATCGCGTTGATAAAGCCCATGACGCTGCTCTCATGCGCCTTGGCGGCGTAATCGGCCACCTTGCTGGCGTCGAGGCTGGCCGGATCGATGTTCAGCCCCGCGCCGGGCCGCACCGTATTCGCCACGATCAGCCCGACGATCAGCGCCAGCGTCGAAAAGGTGAAGAAATAGGCAAAAGCCTTGGCCGCCACTCGCCCCACCGAGGACAGGTCGCGCATGCCCGCAATGCCCGTGACGATGGTCAGGAAGATCACCGGGGCGATCACCATCTTGACCAGCTTGATGAAAATATCGCCCAGCGGCTTCATCGCCTCGCCCATATCGGGCGCGAAATGGCCCAGCGCCACGCCCGCGGCAATCGCCATCAACACTTGCGCGTAGAGATGCCCGTACCAGCGCTTTGGCGTGGGCGGGGCAAGGGTTGAAACTTCGGGAATATGCATGAGGGCCTTTCGCGCATCGGTTTGCCCCCATGATAGCGGCAGAACCCATGCGCGAAAGGGGGATGGCTACGCCTAATCGCTTATCCGCGCCGCAGCAGGAGTTTGCTCGGGCTGCGGAAATTGGACGAGGGCACCCATTCGAGCTGCGCATCGACGCGGGTGAATTCCGGCACGGCGGTCAGGAATTCCTCAAACAGGATCTGAACCGCAACGCGCGCCAGCATCGAGCCGAGGCAGGCATGAACCCCGCCGCCAAAGCCCAGATGCCGCTTGGGCCGCCGGGTGATGTCATAGGTGTCGGGATCGTTGAACACCGCGCTGTCGCGGTTGGCCGCGCCATAGGCCAGCATGATGAAATCGCCCGCCTTGATGCTCTGCCCATGCAATTCAATATCCTGCGTGGCGCAACGCTTGAACCGCTGGGCCGAGGTGTTGAAGCGCAAGGATTCCTCAATGGCATCGGGCAACAGCGAGAGATCGGCGCAGATCGCGCGGCGCGCCTCGGCAAAATCGGCCATGTTCAGCGCGAACATGCCCATAAAGCCCGAGAGCGATTCAATCCCCGCCATGATCAGCGTGGTGACGGTCAACTGCACTTCCTTGTCGAGCAGCTTTTCCCCGTCGATCTCGGCGGTGATGAAGTTGGAGAGCAGATCATCGCCCGGATTGGCCTTGCGCTCGGCCACGATGCGCTGGGCATAATCGGCCATCCATTGAAACGCGGCCAGATGGGCGGGGCTTTTTTGCCGCGTGACCGGATCGGTCTGGACCATCAGCACGGCATTGTCGCGCACTTCATCGGCGTTTTCGGGGGGCAGGGCAAATAGATAGAAGATGAGATCGAGCGTGACCGCGCCGCCCAGCTCGCCCACGAAGTCGAACACATCCTTGCCCTCGATGGCGGCCAGATGGCGCCGCACCGAGGCGCGCGCCGGTTCGATCACATGGTCGAGCGCCCGCTTTGTCATCGCGCTTTGCACCAGCGCGCGCAGGCGGTCATGGCGCGGCGGATCGCTGCTGCCCAGCGTTGCCCCCGCGCGACCGGGAAATTCGTTGATGAGATTGCCCTTGGCGGAGGAATAGAGCCGCCAGTTCTGCAAGGCGTTCAAAATATCCTCGTGACGCGAAAGCACCCACATGCCCGCTTCCTCGCTCCAGAAACAGGGATGCTCCTCGCGCAGCACCTTATAAGCGGGATAGGGATCGGCGTCATTTTCGGGCGAATAGGGATCGAAACGGAACGGACGATCCAGCGTCAGCTCGCTCATCTTGCATATCCTCTCATGCTTCTATGCCGCCATGATTGCCATGAACGCGCCCCTTGCGTGAGGGACGCGCCGCGCAAGCTCTTGCACTTTTCGATCAATCGGCGCAGATTTCGACCCCATGGCCAACAGGCACCAGATCCGCCGCTATGCGCTTTATGGCGAGGGCAATCATGCGATCGCCCCGGAATTCCTGCATATTGAAACGATCTCAGCCCGCTCCAGCCAGCATGAGTGGACCATTTCGCCCCACGCTCATCCTGGTATTTTTCAACTCCTTCTGCTGGATGGCGGCCATGGCGATCTGGTCGATGATGCCGGCACCACCCGCCTCGATCCGGTCAGCCTCGTCGTCGTGCCATCGGGCTGCGTTCATGCCTTTCGTTTTGCCACCGATGCGCAAGGCTGGGTGCTCTCGCTGGCCGATGCGTTGCTGCATGATCGGCGGCTGGCGGGACTGCTGGGCGCGGTGGCGCTGGGCGGGCATGGTGCGCGGCATCGCTTGCTGGCCCCCGGCCCGGCGGGGCGGCTCGGCTGGCTGCTGGCCGATCTGGCGCAGGGCGCGGCGCAGGGTGCGCAAATGTTGGCCCCCTCGCTGGTGGCGCAGCTGGGGCTGATACTGGCGCTGGCCGCCGAGGGGTTGAGCGCCGCGCCCCATCCGCCGCGCAGCGGGCAGGACGCGCTGGTTGCCCGCTTCAAGGCGCTGGTCGAGGCGCATTATACCCAAGGCTGGGGCGTGCAGGATTACGCCGCCCATCTGGCCACCACCGCGCCCACGCTGACGCGCGCCTGCCGCGCCGTGCTGGATCTGCCCCCCGCCGAGGTGGTCCAGCAACGCCTGCTGCTCGAAGCCATGCGCCTGCTGACCTATACCGCCAGCAGCATTGGCCAGATTGCGGCCACGCTGGGCTTTGCTGATCCGGCCTATTTCGCCCGTTTCTTCAAATCGCGCACTGGGCGCACCGCCTCGGATTTCCGCAACAGCCGCGCCTGGGTGATATAGGCGGGGGCGCTTGCGGCCCGGCGCATCCCGCGCTGTGGGGGCAGAGAAAAGATTCCTTTGAAATGCCTTATGGCGCGCCCTATGGCCCCGCCGTTGTGATGGAAGGGGCAGGGCCATGCGCGCCGTGAACAATGTGCTCCAATGGGCCGGTGTGCAAAGCGCGCCGACGGCCGCGCGCCTGTGGACGGCGGGGCTGGGGGCGGCATTCGGTATTCTTGCGGCGGGGCTGGTGATCCGGCTGTGGCCGCCGGTGATGGCGGGGTTGGGCCTGCCGGTGATGATTGCGCCCATCGGCGCCTCGGCGGTGCTGCTCTTTGCCGTCCCGGCCAGCCCGCTGGCCCAGCCATGGGCGATTGTGGGGGGCAATACGATATCGGCGCTCTGCGGCATTTTCTGGATGAAGGTGCTGGGCGATCCGGCCTATGCGGCCTGTCTTGGCGTGGCCAGCGCTATTGTCATGATGAGCCTTGCGCGCTGTCTGCACCCGCCGGGCGGGGCCTGCGCGCTGACCTGCGTGATCGGGGGCAAGGCGGTGGTGGCCGCGGGCTGGTCCTTTGCGCTGGTGCCGGTGGCGCTGGACAGCGCGCTGCTGGTGGCCTTCGGCGTTTTGTACAATTGCGCGGTGCGGGGCAATTATCCCCACCGCGTCGCGCAATATGCCGCGCCGGGGCCTGCGCGGGCGGGCTTTTCGATGGCGGACATCGAATCGGTGCTCTCGCAATATGACCAATTGCTCGATGTCAGCAGCGAGGATCTCGACACCTTGTTCCGGCAGGTCGAAACGCGCGCCTATCGTCGGCTGCATGGCACAATCCGCTGTGAACAGATCATGCGGCAGGACGGCGCCACCTTGTCGCCGGGCGATGATCTGGCGCGCGCGGTGGCGCTGTTTGGCGCGCATCGCGTGGGCGCTCTGCCGGTGGTCGACGCTCAGGGGCGGCCCGAGGGCTTGCTTCGCCTCGACAGCCTCGTTTCGGTGGGCGATGAGGAGAAGGTGGAGCAGGTGATGGACATCTCGCCCTGTATCGCCTCGGCCGATGCGCAGATCGACGAATTGCTGCCGATCCTGTCGGGCGGGCTGTATCATCACGCGCTGGTGGTCGACGCGCGCGGCCATCTGCTGGGGATGATCGCCCAGACCGACCTGCTTTCGGCCCTGTGGCGCGGGCATATTGCCGAACAGATCGCCCTGCACGAAGGAGGCAAGGCGCCATAGCCACCCGCGCTATGGGCTCAATTCCGAGGGCCTCAGGGCGTGCCCAAAGTCGCCGCGATGCGCGCTGCCGCATCGGTGGCTTCGGCGGCCATGTGGTTCAATGCCCTGGCCGTATCCTGCATCAGGTTCTCGCTGATCGGCCTTTCGCCGTTGATAAAGCGGCGGATCGCCCTTTCATCAATGCCCAGGCGGCGCGATGCCGCCGTGGTGCCGCCAAGAACCTGAATGCAATGGGCAAAATGCTCAGGGATGTCGTCAATGGCGGTTGGTGCGTTCATGATCTCTCTCAGGCTGGGCAGAAATGGGCAAGCCGGGCGCATGCGGCAAGGTCGATGCTCTCGTCAATCCCCCGCGCGCTGCATCAATACCGGTTGGGAATAACTCAATCGCCTTTGGGTATTGGACTCTGGTGGTCGGTTTGGCGATTTCAACTCGCAAGCTGAGATAAATACCATAACAGAGAGGATCATATGATGGGCATTTGCTGCGGCGCGCTGCGCGCCTCGGGTTGCAGTGGGCTGGCTATGGCCACGGCATTGGCATTGGGCGCCGCCCCGTCGCAGGCCATGGCCGCCGCCGATCAGGCCGCGCCCAGTGCGCCCTCCGGCGATGCCTCGATCATTGTCACCGGATCGCGGATCAAGCGCGACGGCTATGATGCCCCCACGCCGTTGACGGTGGTCAATGCCGATGCCATCGCCAAGGCGGCCCCTGCCAATGTCGCCGATTATGTCAACTCGCTGCCCCAGTTGAACCCGAATTCGACGCCGCGCGTCGGCAATGGCGCGACCTCGACGGGCACGGCGGGTCTCAACCTGCTCGATCTGCGCGGGCTTGGCCCCAATCGCACGCTGGTTCTGGTCGATGGCCAGCGCGTGGCGCCCTCGACCCAGACGGGCGCTGTCGATGTCAACAATATCCCCACCAGCCTGCTCAAGCGCATCGACGTGGTGACGGGCGGCGCCTCGGCGGCCTATGGCTCGGACGCGGTGGCGGGCGTGGTCAACTTCATCGTGGACAAGCAGTTCGAGGGCCTGCGCCTCAATCTGAACGGCGGCGTCACGGATCGCAATGACAATCGCAATTGGCAGATCACCGGCGCATTCGGCACGCGTTTTGCCGATGATCGCGGCCATTTCCTGCTCTCGGTCGAACATCAGCATGAAGATGGCATCGACCAGCTCGATCCCAAGAAGCGCAATTGGTATAACGCGACCTATCTGGTGGCCAATCCGGCCTATGCGGCGGGCAATGGCCAGCCCAAGACCATCGTGGCCAGCAATGTCAATTATTCCAATCTGGCGCTGGGCGGGTTGATCACCTCCGGCCCGCTGCGCGGCACCGCCTTTGGCCCGGGCGGAGCGCCCTATCAGTTCAACTATGGCACGCTGGCGGTCAATGCCACCCAGCCCACCTCCAATTTCATGATCGGCGGCCAGACCTGGAATGAGGGCAATGTCACCGCGCTCTCGCCCCGGATCGACCGCAACAATGTCTGGAGCCGCCTCAGCTATGATCTGACCGACAATATCACGCTCTCGCTCGATGGCTCCTATGGCCGCACCCATACGATCGGCAGCGCGGCCTATCAGCGCTATACGGGCGGGTCATCGCCCTTTGCCGCCGTGTCGATCAATAACCCCTATCTGCCCGCCAGCGTTCGGACGGCAGGGCTGGCGGCGGGTGTTTCCACCTTTGCCTATGGCATGTCCACCATCGACATGGGCCGCATGGTCAATGACATTGCGCGTGAGAATTTCCGCGTCGTCGGCGCGCTCAATGGCAAATTCGGCGACGGGTGGAGTTGGCAGACCTATTACCAATACGGTCAGAGCAACATCAATGTGCAGTTGCGCAACACCACCAATATCGCCCGCATGGCCCAGGCGGTGGATGCCACCACCAACAGCAGCGGGGCGATTGTCTGCCGCTCGACGCTGACCACTCCGGGCAATGGCTGCATTCCGCTCAATATCTTCGGCACGGGCGTGGCCGATCCCAACGCGATTGCCTGGATCAAGGGCACGGCCTCGCAAACCCAGAAGATTTCGGAAAGTGTGGTGGCCGCCTCGATCAACGGTTCGCTGGCGCGGACATGGGCCGGGCCGATCTCGATTGCGGCCGGTGTCGAGCATCGTTCCGAAAACGCCAGCGCCGTGGGCGATCCCCTGTCGCAGACCAACGGCTGGGTGACGGGCAATTTCAAGACGAATTCGGGCGGTTTCAAGGTGACCGAGGGCTTTGGCGAAGTTGTGGTGCCGCTGCTGAAAGACAGCCGGTTCGGCAAGTCGGCCGACTTCAACGGCGCGGTGCGCGTGACGAATTATACGACTTCGGGCACGGTGACCACCTGGAAGCTGGGCCTGACCTATGAGCCTGTCTCGGATCTCAAGCTGCGCGTGGTGCGCTCGCGCGATATCCGTGCGCCCTCGATCAGCGAAGGCTTTGCCGCCGGCGCCACGCAGGCGGTGGACGTGATCGTTCCGACCGGCGGCGCCTATGCCCCCGGCACGTTCCGCATCACCCAGGTGACCAACGGCAACACCTCGCTGCGCCCCGAAATGGCCGACACGCTCAGCCTTGGCGCCGTCCTGAAGCCGCGTTTCCTGCCGGGCTTTTCGGCCTCGGTCGACTATTACAATATCCGCGTAAAGGACGCGATCACCACGCTTGCCGTGAATGACATGGTGACGCTGTGCTATGCCGGGGTCAGCTCGGTCTGCTCGCTCATCACCGCCGACCCGACCACCCGCGCCATCACTCAGATCAGCCGCGTTCCCGTCAATGTCGCCTCGTTGCGGATGCGGGGCCTCGACTTTGACGCCTCGTATCGCCAGTCGCTCGGGCGGTTCCTGCCCGGCTCGATCAATATTCGCGTGCTGGCGACGCGCTCGCTCAACTATACGTTGAACACCGGCGTGACGATGACCGAATATGCCGGGGTCAACGGCGGTCCCTTTGCGACATTTTCCATTCCCAAATGGCGCACCAACACCACGATCGGCTATGACAGCGAGCGGGTTTCGCTGACCGCGACCATGCGCACGATCAGCGCGGGCGTCTATAACAACGCCTTTGTCGAGGGCGTGGACATTGACACCAACAAGATCAAGGGCGCGACCTATTTCGACCTTGGCGGCAGCTATCGCATTTCGGGCGACAGCCGCCGCAATTTCGAGGCCTATTTCAAGGTCGACAACCTGCTCGACAAGGCGCCGCCGGTCGCTGCGGGCAATGTGTCGAGCGCGCTGCAGGTGAACCCCACCTTGTATGACGTGCTGGGCCGGGCCTATCGCATCGGCCTGCGGGTCCGGTATTGACCGGGCGCATGAGGCACCAACGGGTCGGCGTGCGCGATCAGGCAGCCGCCGACCCGCTTTGCATGCTGATCGGGTATTGCGCGATCCGGCAATGGACATGGACCTTCGGGATTTCCGGGGTTTAATAAACATCCAACGTCAAACACGAACACAGGACAAGAAGCGATGATGGCCCCAGAGGAGATGGCGAAGGTGATTGGCTCGGGGCTGCTGTCCTTTCCGGTCACGCATTTTGACGGCGATCTGCGGTTTGATGAGGCGCCCTATCGCCAGCATTGCGGCTGGATGCTGGAGCATGACGTGGCGGCGCTGTTTGCGGCCGGGGGCACGGGGGAGTTCTTCTCGCTGACGGCGGACGAGACGGTGCAGGTGGTGCGCGCGGCGGTGGAAGAGACAGCCGGGCGGGTGCCGGTCATTTCGGGCTGCGGCTATGGCACGGCGATTGCGGTGGAAATCGCGCAAGGAGCGGAAAAGGCCGGGGCCGACGGCCTGCTGCTGTTGCCGCAATATCTGGTGGGGGCCAAGCAGGAAGGGCTTGCCGCGCATATCGAGGCGGTGTGCCGCTCGACCAATCTGGGCGTGATCGTCTATAACCGCGACAATGCGATTGTGAACGAGGACACGCTGGCCCGCCTGTGCGAGCGCAACCCCAATCTGGTGGGATACAAGGACGGGGTGGGCGACATCGAGCTGATGATGCGCATCTATTGCAAGCTGGGCGACCGGCTGACCTATATCGGGGGCCTGCCCACGGCGGAGACCTTTGCGCCCGCTTATCTGGAGATGGGCGTGACGACCTATTCCTCGGCGATCTATAATTTCCTGCCCGAATGGGCGGTGGCTTTCTACAAGGCGGCGCGCGCGCGCGATCATGCGCGGGTGCATCAGATGCTGCGCGATTTCGTGCTGCCCTATATCGCGCTGCGCAATCGCGGGCGGGGCTATGCGGTCTCCATCGTGAAGGCGGGGATGAATGTGATTGGCCGTCCAGCAGGCCCGGTGCGCACCCCGCTCACCGATCTGTCGGCCGCCGAACATGACGAACTGGCCGCGTTGGTGGCCAAGGCGAAGGCGAGCCTGTGATGGCGACGGCGCCGGTTATTGCCGATATGCGCGTTGTGCCGGTGGCGGGGCATGATGCGATGCTGCTCAACCTGTCGGGGGCGCACGCGCCTTTCTTCACGCGCAACATCGTCATCCTGACCGACAGCGACGGGCGCAAGGGGTTGGGCGAAGTGCCCGGCGGCGAGGCGATCCGCCAGACGCTGGAGGATGCGCGGGGGCTGGTCGTGGGCCGACCTTTGGGCACCCATGCCAGCGTGGTGGCGCAGGTGGGCCGCACCTTTGCCGCTCGCGATGCGGGCGGGCGGGGGTTGCAGACCTTTGACCTGCGCACCACGATCCATGCCCAGACCGCCATCGAGGCCGCTATGCTCGACCTGCTGGGCCAGCATGTGGGCGTGGCGGTGGCGGACCTGCTCGGCACGGGGCGGCATCGCGACCGGGTGGAGATGCTGGGCTATCTTTTCTACATCGCCGACCCCAAAAAGACCGATCTGCCCTATCGCGACGAGAGCGACAGCGCGGATGAATGGAAGCGCCTGCGCAACCGCGAGGCGCTGATGCCCGAGGCCGTGGTGGCCCTGGCCCGCGCGGCGCAGGCACGCTACGGCTTTCGCGATTTCAAGCTGAAGGGCGGCGCTCTGGCGGGCGATGAGGAGGTGCTGGCGGTGCGGGCCTTGAAGGAGGCTTTCCCGCAGGCGCGCATCACGCTCGACCCCAATGGCGCGTGGTCCTTGGCCGAGGCGGTGCGCCTGATGAAGCCGCTGGGCGATGTGCTGGCCTATGCCGAGGACCCTTGCGGGGCCGAGAACGGCTATTCCGGGCGCGAGGTGATGGCTGAGTTCCGCCGCGCCACCGGCCTGCCCACCGCGACGAACATGATCGCCACCGACTGGCGTCAGATGGCCCATTCGCTTTCGTTGCAATCGGTGGACATCCCGCTGGCCGATCCGCATTTCTGGACGATGGAGGGCGCGGTGCGCGTGGCGCATCTGTGCGATGCTTTCGGCCTGACATGGGGCAGCCATTCGAACAACCATTTCGACATTTCGCTGGCCATGTTCACCCATTGCGCCGCCGCCGCGCCGGGCCGGGTGACGGCCATCGACACGCATTGGATCTGGCAGGACGGTGAATGCCTGACCAAAAATCCGCCGCGCATCGAGGATGGCCATGTGGCCATTTCCGACAAGCCGGGTCTGGGCATCGAGATCGACGAGGACGCGCTGGCGCGCGGGCATGAACTGTATCAGCAGCACGGTCTTGGCGCGCGCAACGATGCGATGGGGATGCAGTATCTGATCCCCGGATGGACCTTTGACAACAAGCGCCCCTGCATGGTCCGCTAAACCCTTTTACGCCACGCTGCGTAAGACAGGAGGGCGCCATCCACCCGGCTCCCTCCTGTTTTTTATGCGCAAGAGCCCAAGGCGATGATGTCGGTGCGGCATCAATGCATGCGCGGAAAACATTGGCGCAGCAGGCCGAGGCCATGCGATCCAGCCACCTGATAACATAATTGGGAGATGTCTATGCCTCACGGTCGGATTAGCGCCGCCCTGGTTTTCACTGCGGCATTGTCCTTGGTGGTGGGCACAGGATCGGCCGCCGATCGTGATCCCGGCACGGATGTCTATTTCGGCGACGGCGGCGTCTCGCCCTTTTACAAATGGGATGGCAGGCTGGAAAAGCCGGGCGAAATGCTGCGCCGCGAACCCGTGGGCGAGGGCTATTTCGCCGATCACGCCGCAGTGGCCGAGCGCATCCTCTACGCCTCGACCGACGGGCGTTTCGGGCGCGGCGTGATCGAGGCATCGGGCCTGCTTTATTTGCCCAAGGGCGAGGCTCCGAAGGGTGGCTGGCCGCTTATCGTCTGGGGCCATGGCACGCTGGGCATCGCCGATGTCTGCGCGCCAAGCTGGGCCAGGCCGATGCCGCGTGATGGCCATTATATCGACGCCTGGGTCCAGCAGGGATTTGCCGTGGTCGCGCCGGATTATCAGGGGCTGGGCACGCGCGGCGTTCACACCTATCTCCAGCGTGCGGGCGAGGGCTATTCGGTGCTTGACGCGGCGCGGGCCGCCTTGAAGGCCCATCCCGGCCTTGTCGCCAACAAGGTCATCCTTACCGGGCAATCGCAAGGTTCGGGGGCTGTGCTCAACGCCACCTATCTCCAGCCTTCCTATGCGCCCGATGTGAACCTGTTGGGCACGGTGGCCACCGCGCTGGTCTGGTCGGCCCAGCCTGAGCGGGGCGCGGCGCCGGAAAATGTCGGCGGGGCCGATCCGCGCTATGCGGTGATGCGTATGTACGGCGGCGGCCTGCACCCCAACAGCCCCGCGCCCGATACGCTGCTCGCGCCCAAGGGACAGGTGCTGCGCGAGGCGGCACGGCATGGCTGTTCGCGCGATATGGCCGTGGCGGCCAAGCAGAATGAGGTTACCGCCGACAATGCCTTTACGCAAAGCCCCGGGAAGGTGAGCGCAATGCTGGTCGACCCTTCTGTGCCCGCGCGCCGCTTGCCGGTGCCTTTGCTGATCGCCACGGGGCTGGCGGATTCAACCATTCCCACCGCGCGCCAATTTGCCGCGGTGCAACAGATGTGCCGTCGCGGCAATCGGGTGAAATGGGTCAAATATGACGGCGTCAATCATTCGGGCACGGTCAATTATGCCCTGCGCGATGCGGTGCCCTTTGCCCGCGACCTGTTGGCAAAACGGGCCTTTGCCTCCAATTGCGACAGCATAACCGCGCCGGGGCCGATTCAGGCCGCCGACCGCTCCATTCCCTTTCAAGAATAGGTTCGCAGGTCATGATAGCACGACGCGACATACTTGGCTCCGGCCTGATCGGTGCTGCGGCGCTGGCCGGTGGGGCCAGGGCGGCGACAGAGGCGACGGGGCCGCGCCTCGAACTGGCGCTGGAAATCATCGCCGACATCGCCCCGGTCCAGGATCTGGGCAGCGGGCCATTGGGGACGCGCCGCATCGTGCCGATCCTTGGCGGCACGTTCGAGGCAAAGGGCTCGCTGGCCGCCGGGCTAAAAGGAGTCGTCCTGCCGGGCGGCGCCGACCGCCAGTTGATCCGCACCGACGGCGTGCGGCAATTGAGCGCGCTCTATGAATTGCGGGCCGATAATGGCGATGTGATCACCGTGCTCAACAAAGTGCTGGTCGAGGACAAGGCGGGTGGGCGCTATGCCTTTTCAACGCCCGAAATCACCGCGCCCAAAGGCCCCAGCGACTGGCTCAACCATCACGTCTTTTTGGGCACGCTCGACAGCCTCAAGCCTGCGCGCTCGGCGGTGCTGATCCGTTTTTACCGGGTTTATTGATGGCATCATTGTAACACCCCATACCAACCTATCGGGCAGGCGATCCTATCGTGCGATGGCCGGGGGAGGCAAACACGCGATGATGCGCAGGACAGGACCGGTCTGCGTCGGCAACCCTCGGATCACGGTGGAGAGGCCGCCGCATCCGGCGCCTGCCATCCGCCGCCAAGGCCGCGATAAAGCGTGGTGATCTGCACCAGACGGCGGGTCTGAAGATCGACAAGCTGCAATTGGATGGCCAGCAGCGCGCGCTCGGTGTCCAGTTGCTCAAGGTAGGAGGCATAGCCCGCGCGATAGCGGCGCTGGGCCAGCCTGAGCAGCTCGCGGCTGGCCTCTTCCTGCGCTCTTGCCTCGACCCATGCGCGCTGGGCGCCATCGACCCCGGCCATCGCGTCTTCCACCTCCTGAAAGGCGCGCAGCACCGTTTGTCGATAGGCATAGGCCAGTTGATCGCGCCGCGCCGCCGCGCCATCGACCCCGGCCCGCAACGCTCCGCCCGAATAGATCGGGGCCAGCAGCGACCCGCCCAGTGCAAACAGCGAGACCGGATTGGCCAGCACGCTCGATCCCACGGCCCCGCCGCTGGCCGACAGGTTTATGCGCGGCATGAAGGCGGCGCGCGCGGCATCAAGACTGTGGTCTGCGGCGGCCAGTCTCGCTTCGGCCTCGGCAATGTCGGGCCTTTGCCGCAGCACGTTTGAGGGCAGTGCCGAGGGCACGGCCATCGCGTTCAGCCCTGCCAGAGCGCTGCCCCGCTCGACCGACCCCGGCATATGGCCGATCAGCGCGTTGATGGAATTTTCCTGCCGGGCAATGGCGGCCTGTGTTGTGGGCACCAATTGCGCGGCGGCTGCGCGCTCGGCTTGGGCCTGATCGAGATCGACGCGCGCGGAATAGCCGGCATCATAGCGCCGCCGGACAAGCGCCAGTTCGGCCTCGCGCTCGACCAGCGTTGCCTGGATAATGGCCAGTTGCGCATCAAGGGCGCGCAGGGTGACATAGCCTGAGACAACCGTGGCAATCAGGCTGGTGCGCAGGGCGTCCTGAGAAAAAGCATTGGCCAGCACGGTGGCGCGCGCGGCGTCGGCGGTGGCGGAAAGGCGGCCGAACAGGTCGATTTCATAGGAAATCCGCGCCTCCCCCGTGATCGCGCTCTGGTCAAGGCCCTGGCCAAAGGCGTTGAGCGAGCGTGATCGCCCGCCATTCCCGGCAATGCCCAGCGACGGTTGCAAATAGGATGCGGCCAGCGCGAATTGCGCCCGCGCCTCGCGCACCCGCGCTGCTGCGATCTTCAGGTCGGTGTTGCCCGCCAGCGCCTGTTCGACCAGATGGTCGAGCGCGGGATCGGCAAAGTCCCGCCACCATTGGGGGCGCATGACGCCGGGCGCGCTCTGCGCGTCGCTTATCCCTCGCCAATGGGCGGGGGGCGCGACAGCGGCATCGGCCGGGATCGGCGGCCTTGACCCCGCACAGCCCCCCGCCAGCGCCACCAGCGGCAAGATCGCCCAGCGCCGCATCAGTGTCGCCCCGTATCGACATCGGCCTCCACGGACATGCCGGGGCGCAGCCGCGCCGCCAGCGCCTGACCGCCGTCAATCGCGATCAGCACGCCGATGCGCTGGGGCACTTTCACGAAATTGCCGGTCGCGTTGTCCGGTTTCAACGTGGCAAATTCCCAACCCGTGGCCGGTGCGATCCGGGCGATGCGGCCCGCCAGCGCCTGACCGCCCAACGCATCCACCGAAAACCGCACATGTTGGCCAACGGCCATGCGGTAGGTCTGGCTCTCCTTGTATTGCGCAATGATCCAGCGATCAGGCGGCACCAGTTCCATCAACGCGGTGCCATTCGTCACATATTGGCCGCGCCGCATGTGGATTTCGCCCAATTGGCCGGTTTCGGGCGCGCGGATCACGGTATGCAGCAGATCGATTTCGGCCAGCCGCAATTGCGCCTGCGCCACTTTGACCTGCGCAACCAGAGCGCCGCGCCCGACATGGACGGTGGCCAGATCCTGATGGGCAATGTCGCTGTTGGCCAAGGCTTTGCGCAGGTTGGCCTCGGCCTGAGCCAGCGCGGCGGTGGTCTGGTCGCGCTCCCTGATGGCAATCGCGCCATCGCGGGCCAGATCATTGGCGCGCGCCATATCCGCCTTGGCGCGCAGCAATTGCGCCTCGGCATCGGCGGTGGCGGCCTGCTGGCCGATGATGCCCGAAAGGCGCGCCTTGCGGGCCTGATCATTGTTGGCCAATTGCGCCATTTGCGCGTCCAGATTGGCGCGCGCCTGCGCCACGCGGGCGCGATAGATGTCATCGTCGATCATGGCGAGAACCTGCCCGCCGCGTACGCTGGCATAATCCTGAACCAGCACCTGACTGACATAGCCGCTGACCTGTGAGGCGATGACCGCCGTGCGCCCGCGCACCAACGCGTTATCGGTGGATTCGACGAGCGGCGCGAAAGGCCCGATGCCCCAGACCCGCAGGATGATGGCCGCCGCCCCCAGCAGCGCGACGATCAGCAGGGCCGTGATCAGGGGATGTTGCGCCGGCGGGTGCCAGACGGGGGCAGCGGTGGTTTGGGCCGGGGCGGCCGGAAGAGGGGCAGGCGGCGGCGCATCGCTCATGGTTGGTTTCCCTTGGGGGCCGCGGCGGCCATGCGCGACCGTATCGCCACAATCGCGACATAGGCGCCCGTGGCCAGCGCCAGACAGGCAATCACAAGAAACGTGTCGTTATAGGCCAGCACATTGGCCTGTGCATGCAACGCCTGTCCGAACAGGACATTGGCCTGCGCGCTGCGGGCGGCAGGGTCGGGGATCTGGGCGGCGATGGTCTGGGCATAGGCCTGAGCGCGCGCGACCACCTGCGGATCGCCGCGAAACAGCGCCTCGGCCAGATATTCGGCGTGGATGCGTTCGCGCATCGTCTGGATCGAGCCCAGCAGCGCCGATCCGGCCAGCCCGCCCAAATTCTGCGTGGTGCTGAACAGCACGACAAAGCTGACCAGATATTGCGCGCCCTGCCGCATGATATGGCCGATGCCCAGCAACAGCGCAGGCCCCAGAAACAGCGTGGTGCCAAAGCCGATCAGGGCCTGGCTGAGATAGAGTTGCGGCGCGCGGGTCAGGCTGGTGGCCTGGCTGTCGAGCAGGGCGCCCAGCGCGATCACCAGCGCGGCCACCATGATCATCGGCACAATCCGCTCCACGCGCAGGGTCAGCGCCACCGTGGCAATCCCGCCCGCCATGGCCAGAAAGACCACGCCGAACAGGCCGTGAAGCTGGTCGCTCGTCTGGCCGCCCAGCGAGAGCAGGCCGATCGCGGCATAGGTCTGCTCGCCAAGGGCGAGGCGGATCAGGATCGCCACGATTGTGAAAAACAGGATCTCGGCGCTGCCATACCATCGCACGCGCAGCAGCGGTCTGGCGCGCCGGTCCTCGATAAGAAGGGCAAGGCCCAGCAGAGGAATACCCCCCGCAAAGCTCCAGCCCAGCCATGGCGTCTCGGTCCACCAGCCATAGCGCCCGGTCGCAAGCGCGCTGCCCACCAGCAGCATGCCCGAAATGAACAAGGCGGTGGACAGGGCATCGAGCGGCTCAAACACCTTTTCCCGCTCGACAGGGGGCAAGGGCACCAGATTGAGCATCGCCCATGCGCCAAGCGCCATGGCCAGTTCGACCAGATGCAGCCCGTGCCAACCATCAGGCCCGATGGCATCGAGCGGAAACAGGCGCGCGAGCGGCGAGGCAAGCTGGGGCAGGCTGAAGCCGACGACGGCGGCAACTGGCCGCATGTTGAGCGGAAAGACCTGAAAAATACTGTAGAGCGACAAGGTGGTCAGCCCGCCCGCCGCCAGCCCGCTGATCGCGCGCGCCAGAACCGCCGTGGCAAAACCGGGGGCGGCCAATTGGATGGCCTGCGCGGCCATCAGCGCGCCCAGCACCACATGCATCGTGGCCGGGATGCCGAATTGCTGGCGCGCCTTGACCAGCAACAGGTTCGCCGTGGCGTTGAAGGCGACATAAACCGCCAGCAGAATGTTGGCCTCGGCCACATAGAGCCCCATCTCGCCCGCCAGAACCGGCATGTTGGCGGTGATCATCCCGTTGCCCAGCCCGCTGGCCATCGCCATCACGAGGGCCGACAGGGCATAGATCTTGCGGCGCCGGCGGGTGTGGCGCGGCGAATAGGGAGAGCCGGGAAAGATCGGCCGCTCTTCGGGCGAGTAGGGATAGGGGGCACATTGCGAAAGCATGGGGTCAGGCGCTCCACAACGATGATCGGCGGCCATCGCTGCGGGGCGAACCTTTCCCAAGTTTGAGAGGGCGACAAGTCATACGCCGGTATAGTTCACAAGCTCAGGGAGCGATGCGAATGACTACAGCGGCACAGCCGGGCCGAGGTGACGCGATCGACCGTGCGGCCCGTTCCTCGACCGCGACGCTGATGATCGTGCGCCGCCATCCGCGCACCCTGCCCAGCGCATCATCGGACAGGCCCTCATCGGTGCCCTGATTGATGCTGAAGGCGGCATAAAGATAGCAGCACATCAGATCGTGTTCGATTTCCGCCGCCCCGGCCAACAGGCCCGGCAGATCCTCGCACGATTGCGGAGTGGCGGGAGGGCCATGGCAGGCTTGCCCTGTCCGGAGACGTGGTATCTCCGGGCAGGGCAGGGGCGGTTTGCGGTGCCTCAGGCCGCCGCGTCGGCCGTGACGGCGGGAAAATCAACGTCGGTCTGGGCGACATTGTTGATCAGGTTGGTGAGGAAATTCTTGGCGACATTGGCGACGATCTCAAGGATTTGCGCATCATCATAGCCTGCCGCGCGCAATTGGCTGATGTCCTCATTGCTCACCTTGCCCCGCGTTTCGGCGACCAGCCGCGCAAAGTGCAGCGCCGCTGCCAGCTTGGCATCGCTTGCCTCGCCGCGCTTGGCCGCCGCGATATCCTCGATCGAGAGATGCGCGAAATTGTGGCCCGTATAGGTGTGGGCGGCGGTGCAATATTCACAGCCATTGACGGCGGCGGTGGCCAGGGCAATGCCTTCGCGCGTCTTGATGTTGAGCGTCTTGCCCAGCGGGGCGTCGAAGGCACCATGGGCGGCCAGAACCGCCGGGCTATTGGCCAGCACGGCAAAGAAATTGGGGGTAAAGCCCAATTGCTTGTTCACCGCATCAAGCGTGGGCTGCGAGGCGGCGGGGGCTTCATCGCGGGTGGGGATGGCAATACGTGACATGGGCATTTCCTCTTGCTGGGGTTACAAAATCAGAACTGCGGTTGAACAGGGGGTCATCGGCAGGCCCCCAATCGGCAGGCCCCCATGCGCTCTGGGCGCGTTTGGCGGCCCGAATGGCCTGCTCTGCCTGCGCGGCCGATCGATCATGTCGATGCTGTTGGCCGCCTGAACGAGGGCGCCATCGATCAGAAGGTGATGTTGCATGGGCCGCTATCCTTGAAGCGCGCTTGGCCAATGGGATTGTATAAATCGATCACATTATCGGGATCGCGTGCTGGTGGGGGCGATCGTAAAATCCATCCAGGCATCAAAAATCCATCTGCCACAATAACGGTAATTGATAGCTGCCCTAGAGGTTGCATACTTTACAACCTGTGCTGGCCCATACCGAAGCATGGGGTTGGCCCGGCGGCCCCGTTTTCAGCTTTGCCTTGCCCACCCTTGCCGACCTTGATTGAGCCTGCGCTCTGATGCGGAAGGTTATCGAACCTATACACAGGTAGGTGTGTCCCGCGGCCCTGATTGCGCGTTATTCTCTGTCGCGAGATGGAGGACAAGGCATGACGACGATACATGTGAACGGCCAGCCGCTTGGGGTCAAAGTTGATGCCGAAACTCCCTTGCTGTGGGTGCTGCGCGATGATCTGGGTTTGACGGGAACCAAGTTTGGTTGCGGCATTGCCCAATGCGGGGCCTGCACCGTCCATCTTGATGGCGAGCCTGTGCGCTCGTGCCAGTTGCCGGTCGGTGAGGTCGGCGACAAGGCCATCACCACGATCGAGGCGATCGGATCGACGCCCGCCGGCGCGCGCATCCAAAAGGCCTGGCTCGACCTTGACGTGATCCAGTGCGGCTATTGCCAGTCGGGCCAGATCATGTCGGCCGCCGCGCTGCTGGCCAGCAATCCCATGCCCGATGACGCGGCCATCGACGCCGCCATGGCGGGCAATATCTGTCGCTGCGGCACCTATGTCCGCATCCGCGAAGGCATCAAGGAGGCCGCGCGTCATGGCTGATTCCGTCGTTTCGCGGCGCCAGATGCTGCGCGCCACCTCGCTTGGCGCGGGTGCTCTGGTCCTCGGCCTCAGCCTCCGGGGAGGATCGGTCGTCGCGGCTGGCGCTTCGGGCGGCGGGGCGGCGGGTTTTGCCCCCGATGCCTTTATCCGCATCGCCCGCGATGGACAGGTGACCCTCATCATGCCCCAGACCGAGATGGGGCAGGGCATTTACACCGCGCTGGCCATGCTGATTGCCGAGGAGCTGGACGTGGCGCTCGGCGCGGTCAAGCTGGAGGAAGCGCCTGCCGACGATGCGCTTTACGGCAATCCGATTTTCAAGGTGCAATCGACGGGTGGTTCAACCTCTGTGCGCGGCTATTGGCCGGTGATGCGCAAGGCGGGCGCCAGCGCGCGGGCCATGCTGGTCGCCGCCGCCGCGCGCCAATGGCGTGTCCCGCCCGCCAGTTGCCGCACCGAGGCGGGCGAGGTGATTCACGATCAGACCGGCCGCCGGGCAACCTATGGCGCACTGGCCGCGCAGGCCGCGCATGAACCGGTCCCGGCCGAGCCGGTGCTCAAGACGCCCGATCAATTCCGCCTGATCGGCCGTTCGCAGCATCGTCTGGATACGGCAGGCAAGGTCGATGGCTCGCTGCGCTATGGCATTGATGCGATGCCCGAGGGCGTGCGTTTTGCCTCGCTGGCCTGCGCGCCGGTTGTCGGGGGCAAGGTTGCCAAGGTCGATGACCGCGCGGCCAAGGCTCTGGCGGGCGTCAAGCAGGTGATCGTGCTGGACGATATGGTGGCCGTTGTCGCCGAGAGCAGTTGGGCCGCCATGCGCGCGCTGGCCGCCATGGAGATTACCTGGGACGACGGGCCCAATGCGAAAGTGGGCAGCGCCGACCTGTGGGCCGATCTGGCCAAAGCGGCGCAAGGCGCGGGCCATGTGGCCGTCGATACCGGCGCGGCGGCCAAATTGACGGACAAGGGCGTCATCGAGGCGCATTACACGCTGCCCCTGTTGGCCCATGCGCCGATGGAGCCGATGAATTGCACGGTCCATCTTGCGCCCGGCAAATGCGAGATATGGGTCGGCACGCAGGTGATGACCATGGCGCAGCGCGCCGCCGCCGAGGAAGCCGGGCTGAAGCCGGGTCAGGTCACGGTGCATAACCATCTGATCGGCGGCGGTTTTGGACGGCGCCTTGAGGTGGACGGCGTGCGCAAGGCGGTGCGCATCGCCAAACATGTCGATGGCCCGGTCAAGGTTGTCTGGAGCCGCGAGGAGGATATTGGCCGCGCGCCCTATCGCTCGGTCTATGGCGGATGGATGAAGGCCAAGGTTGCCAACGGCAAGGTCGAGGCATGGTCGCACCGCGTCGTCGGGCCCAGCGTGGTGGCGCGCTGGCTGCCGCCCGCCTTTGACGGCAAGATCGACAGCGACGCCGTCGATGGCGCGGCCGAAACGCCCTATGACATGCCCGCCGTTCTGGTCGATTGGGTCCGGCACGAACCGCGCGGGGTCTATACCGCCTTCTGGCGCGGGGTGGGGCCAAACATGAACGTGTTTGCCACCGAGAGCTTTGTTGACCGGGTGGCGCGCGAAGCGGGCCAGGACCCGCTGAATTTTCGCCGCGCCATGATCGGCAAACACACCCGAGCCCGCGCCGTGCTGGATCTGGCCGCGCAAAAGGCGGGTTGGGGATCGCCGCTGCCCGCGGGTGCGGGGCGCGGCATCAGCCTGCAATATGCGTTCGGCACCTATGCCTGCACCGTGGCCGAAGTGGTGGTGGCCGACGATGGCGCGGTCAGCGTCAAGCGGCTGACCACAGCGGTCGATTGCGGCATGCCGGTCAACCCCGATGGCATCACGGCCCAGATTCAGGGCGGACTGGTCTTTGGCCTGACCGCCGCGCTCTATGGCCAGATCACGATTGCGAACGGGCGGGCGCAGGAAAGCAATTTCCACGATTACCGCGTTGTCCGCATCGATGAAACGCCCCGCATCGAGGTCCACATCATTCCCAGCTCCGAGGCGCCCGGCGGGATCGGCGAACCCGGCACGGTCACCGTTCAGGGCGCGCTCAACAACGCGATCTATGCCGCGACCGGGGTTCAGTTTACCCGGATGCCGGTTGATCCCGCATTGCTGGCCCAGGGCGCGAGGCGGTGAGGATCGCGCGCAAAACATGGGGTATCGGCGCAGCGGCGGCGGTTCTTGTCGCCGGTGGCTTGGCATGGTGGCAGGTGGCCTTGCCCGGGCCGCTCGATTTTGCCGGAGGGCGCCGGGTTGACCTCTCCGCCTATCGCGGCCCATCGCCCACCGGGGTCCCGCCCGAACTGGCATCGGCCGATCCGCTGACAAAGGGCAAATACCTGACCGAGGCGGCCGATTGTCAGGCCTGCCACACCGTCAAGGGCGGCAAGCCCTTTGCCGGAGGGCGCGCCTTCAAGCTGCCTTTCGGTACGATCTATACCCCCAACATCACGCCGGACCGCGAAACCGGGATCGGACAATGGAGCGATGCCGAATTCCTGCGCGCCGTGCATCAAGGCATCGGGCGGGACGGCACGCGGCTCTATCCGGCCTTTCCCTATGCTTCCTATGCGATGCTGACCGATGCCGATGTGCTGGCCATCCGCCGCTATCTTGCCACTCTGGCGCCGGTGCATCAGGCCAATCGGCCCAACACACTGGCCTTTCCCATCAACCAGCGCTGGTTGATGGCGATATGGAGCGCGATGTTCAACCGCGAGGGCGTTTTCCGCCCGGTGGCCGAGCGCGACGCGCAATGGAATCGCGGCGCCTATCTGGTGGAGGCGGCGGGCCATTGCGGCGAATGCCATACGCCGCGCACGCTGATGCAGGCGATGAACACGCGGCGCAAGTTTGCAGGCGGCGCGGCCGAAGGCTGGAACGCCTATAACATCACCCCCGACACGGTGAGCGGCATCGGGCAATGGTCGGCCCAAGACCTGACCAGCTATCTGAGGCAGGGCTATGCGCCGCAGCGGGGCGCTGCCTCCGGCCCGATGGCCGAAGTGGTTTCCTTGAGCACGGGTCGGCTGACGGCTTCCGATCTGGCGGCGATGGTGGCCTATCTGCGCAGCGTGCCGCCTCTGTCCAGCAAGGGCCTGCCCGCGATGGCGGGGCCCGCCGCGCCGGTCGCGGCGTCCGGCCCTTCGGGCAATACCGAGGGCAAACGCCTGTTCGCGCAGGCATGCGCCAGTTGCCATGCGTGGAGCGGAAAAGGCGCCATCGTGCCGGGCCAGCAGTTGACCGGCATCCGCGCCGTCAATGACCGCACGGGGGCCAATGTGGCGCTGATGGTGCTGAACGGCGGCGGGGATGTGCATCGCGCCGGGACCTATATGCCGGGCTTTCGCATGGCTTATACCGATGCGGAAATTGCCGCTGTCGCCAATTATGTCACCGCCCGATTCGGGGCTGCACCTTCGGCTTTGACGGCTTCGGATGTGGCGGCTCTGCGCGATCAGTGAGGGTGGCTCCATTGGCTGGCCCGTCTGGCTCAAGCCGAACGGGATCTGGTCTGGCCTTATCTGACCGGGCCGGCATTCACGGCGGCGGATGCCTGTTTCTTTGTGATTGCCAGTTGGGCGCGGTATTTTCAGATTCCGCTCGAACCCGATCCCAAAATCGCCGCCCTGCTGCGTCCGGTGGGGCGGCGCCCTTCGGTTGGCGCGGCCCTCGCCGCCGAAGGGCAAGGGCGTGGTCTATTGCTGGGCCGCGTGGTCCGGCTTCAAGGTCTCGCGCTGTTGGCGCCAGATGATCGCGGCCAGCGTGAAGGACACGGCGGCCAGGCTCATGGCGGCCATCATGCTGGCCCGCTGGGCGATGGCGGCGGTGATGATGGGGGCAAAGAAACTGATGATGCGGCCCCAGTTGAAGATGGAGGCGGCGGTCGATTGCAGATGGGGGGGATAAAGCTCGGCCATCCATGCGCCCCAGATCACGCTGGAACACAGCGCCGCGCCATAAATCAGGCCCAGCCCGCGCAGCAGCGGCAGATGGGACGGGACGGTCAGATAGGCAATGATGGCCGCCGAGGCGATCAGGAAGCCCAAGGCATTGAACCGCCGTCCAAACCGGTCCGCCGCCCAGCCCCAGAAAAAGCCGCCCGCAATATTGCCCGCAAATTGCCACGCCAGCAATTCGCCCGCCACCGCGGGAGAAAGATGGCGCTCTCCGGTGAGATAGGTGGTCAACCAGCCGCTGAAGGCGGCATAGCCAAAGAAGTTGAGGCCGGTCATCGTGGCCAGCATCAGCGTCTGGCGCCGCACAGCCGGTTCGAACAATTCGGCCACCGGCAGGCGCTTGGCCGGTTTGGCGGCAATATCAACCAGCGATCCGGCCGGGATCATCCCATAGGCGACACAGCCCAGCACCAGCGCCGGTATGCCGCCAAACCACAGCAGCAGTTTCCAGTCGGCCGGCGCCACCGCCCCCATCGCCAGCCCCAGCGCGACGATGGAAAAGCTGAAACAGGCGTTCATCATACCGGCCAGCCTGCCCCGCTGGGCCGGGTCGAACAGGTTGATATAGATGCCCACGCTGACGGGAAAACTGGCACCGGCAAACAGGCCCAGCAAGAAGCGTTGGGCCAGAAGCTGGAGATAGCTGCCCACCACTGTGCCCATCAGCAGCATCGCGCCAAAACCGATCACCAGCATGGTCAGCATTTTGCGCCGCCCGAAACGGTCGGCCAATTGCCCGATGATCACCGCCCCTACCAAGGCACCCGCCCCTTGCGCCGAGTAGGCCGAGCCCGCCTGAATGAGCGAAAGGCCCAGGGATTGCCGGATAAAGGGCCGCAGCACATCGACCGTATTCCACGCCCAGCCGTAAAAGAATTCGCAGGCCAGCAGCAGAACGAAGATGGCAACACGGTGGCCATGGCCCGGCAGGGCGGGCGTTTCCGGCGCAGCGGCCGACAAAGGCAGGGGGGCGGCGGCAGTCATCCGCGGATACTCCGATAGGGTCGGGGGAGGCGGGAGCGCGCAAGCACGCTCCCGTCGGATGCGATCAGGCCGCCGCGTGCAACGCGGCCAGCTTCAATTGCACCAGCATCGACAATTCATCATAGACGACCCATTCATCGATGATCCTGCCATCGCGAATGTGGAAATGCGTGACGCCCATCACGGCCAGATGGTGGCCCGTGGGCGCGCCCAGTGAGCCATAGCCCAGATGATGCCCGTCCATCAGCCAGCGCACGGCATATTTGGTGCCGCCTTCCTCGCTTTCCACCGAGCAGATGTGCTGGGGCACAAAGCTGCAATCGGGCAGCAGCGCGACAAGGCGCATCGTCTGCTGCAGCACGGCGGCCACGCCATAGAGTTCGCGCATCAGCGGGCCGTGCCACTGGCAATTGGGGGCATAGATCTCGTGGATCTTGCCGAACATGCGCTTGTTATAGATGTGGTGCAGCCAGCCCAGCACTTCGCGCTCGCCGTCATTATGGGCGATGGAAAGGTCGGCCTCGCTTTCGGGCGGATATTGGCCCAGCAGGCGGCGGTTTTCGGTAACGTCCAGCACCGGCTCGCCCAGTTCGTATTTCTTTTGCGCGATGCCTTGCGCAAAGACATGCGGGTCCAGCCCGATCTGGATCAGCGGCCCCATATTGTCGCGTACGATCCATTCCTTATAGATCTTGTTTTCCAGGATCATGCAGTCAGCGACGGTGCGTGTGCAGAAGGTGCGACCGGTCGGTTTGCCCCATGCGCCGAACTGGGTATGGCGGCCAAGGCCATGGGTCATGTGGCTGGTGTAGAATCCGTTGACGTCATCCCCGCGCCAGATCACCTGAATCGCCTGACCCCGCCGGTCGGGGAATTCGACCAGCCGCTGGATCGTGTCGCGAATATGCGTTTCACGGTCATACATTGTGCCCAGCGTGGTATAGGCCACGCAATTATGGGTGTAATGGGTGTAGATCAGCCCGACATCCCGCTCGTCCCAGATGCGATGGGTGCAACGAATGATATAGTCGACGATGTCGGTGTAGCATTCGTCAAAGCCGCGCATGCTCTGCACGCGGGGGCGGCCTTCGGGCACCAGTTGGGTGAAATCGCGGCGCTCGACCTGCAGCACTTTGTCTGCCTTGGCGGGGCCTGCCTCGGCGGGCATGGCGGCGGGGGCCGGATTGGCCGACTTTTTGGGGGATTGGGCGTCAGTCACATTACCTCCATCGGGCATTTGTATGAGTTAGGATAAAGCAAAGGTCGAGGCCAGCCATTCCGCCAGCGCGGATGCGCAGAAATCGGGACACTCGAGCGGGAGGAAATGACCGGCCTCGGGCGCCATCCGCCATGTCGCGCGGGGCAGTCCTTTGGCCAGTTCCTCCTGCAAGGCAGGCGGAGCGACGGCATCCCACGCGCCGCCCAGCACCAGCGCAGGCATCGTCATCGTGCCAAGATGGGGCCGTTTGTCGCTGCGGGTCAGGGCCAATTCGGTCTGGCGGGCCAGCGTCTGGAGCGGCGCCTCCATGGCCATATCCATGACAAGCGTTCGCAGCGCATCATCATGGCGGCGGGCAGGCGCGGTGTAGCGCAGCCAAAGCGTATCGCGGATCAGGTGATCAGGGGCAATGGCGGCCATCGCGCGGCGCGATGCATGATCCGAAACCGGAACGTCGCGCGCATTGCCCGCCAACAGCACCATCCCGGCAACGCGATCAGGCGCGATCAGGGCCATTTCCAGCGCCACGATCGCGCCCAGCGAAAAGCCGACCGCGATAAAGCGAGGCGGAGCCGAATCGAGCAGATGCCTTGCCAAAGCATGGGCGTTTGCGTGACTCGTCATATCGGCGTGTATGATCGACGTGTTTTGGGCCAGCGCAGGTTGAGCCTGGGCAAGACAGGCAAGCATCGGGGCGAACACCCGCCGGTCGCATAGGGTGCCCGGCAGCATGACGAGCGGCATCGTTTCGCTTTTTGTGCCGAAATTAAGACGCGCCGCTGTGGTCACGCTGCATTATCCTCCCCATTTCGAAACGGCATCCATGTGCAGATGCAGTTTTTTCATCTTGAGTTGGCGCAATGGGCTTGCGCTGGCCTGCGAGATGGCCTAGCACAATTGCATTCGAATGCAAGTGGTGATGCAAGTTTCAGTCGCAAAACCACCCGAATTTTCGCTATCACCACAGTATGGAGCAACCTGTGACCCAATGGACAAGCGAGGCTATGGCTGCCCGTTTGGTGCGATACGCCGATCTCGTGCCATGCCGCACCGCCTTCATCGACACCCGCACGCCCGGATCGACCGAGAAAGAGAATTTCACGATCATCGGCCCCGGCGTTTCGGAAAGCGCGGATCAGTTCGTCCATATTTCCCAGCCGCACGGGTTCAACATCGGCGGCGCGCGGCAGCCGGGCGGCTGCGTCAATTCCCAGCACAGCCATGACACGGCCGAAGTGTTTGTTGTCCATTCGGGTCATTGGCGACTGCTTTTCGGCCCCAATTGCGAGGACGGATCGCTTGAAGTCGGGCCTGGCGATGTTGCTTCTGTTCCGACGCGCATGTTCCGCGGGTTTGAAAAGACCGATGAAGGCACAGGCTTTTTGTGGGTCGTTCTGGGGCAGGATGAGCCGGGCAAGGTGACATGGGCGCCTGCGGTTCTGGAGGCGGCGGCCGATTTTGGTCTCAAGCTGGCCAAGGGCGGGCGGTTGATTGACACCAGCACCGGCGAGTATCGGCTGGAGGATATCGAGCTGGAAGAGGGCATTGCGCTGGACGCGGCTGCGCAGCTCAAGACGCCGCCGCTGGAAAAGCTGCTGCAATGCGTGGTGGCCAAGGGCAGCGCTGTGCCCAATCCGGCGTCCGCGCTGTCGGGCGAGGGCGTGGCTGAAGCCGGCGTCATCGTGCCCACCGCCACCAGCGACGGTTTCCCCGCCGGGCCTATCTCCGGCTGGTGGCCGCATGGGTTCAATCTGCGCCAGTTGACACTGCAGAGCGGGGCCTATGTGCCGATGCATACGCGCGCGGAAGAGGAGGTCATCTTCATCCAGTCCGGCACGCTGGAGGTGAGCTGGCCCGAGGGCAGCTTGATCATGGGCGCAGGCGATACGTTCACCACGCCGATCGGCATGCCGCGCGCGTTCCGCAACACTGCTTCGGTGCCCTGCGAGGCGGTCGTGGTGCGCGGCGGCGAAGATCCCGCGCGGCCGGTGTTTGTCGAGGGTTGATCCTGCGGCGCGAACGTTAAAAAAAGGGGGCGGACCACATGCCATGGTCCGCCCCCTTTTTGTTTGCACATCGGCCGCAAGGTTTGGCTCCGGCGGCGCGCGCCGGAGCCCCGGCACCTTAGGTGTTGAGCCGATTGAAACGGATGGCCGCCGCTTTCTGATGGCCTTCGAGGCCCTCGCTGCCGCTCTGGCGGATGGCGGGCGGGGCGACGACGGCAATCGCCTTGTCTTCCAGCCATTGGTGGGTGGCAATCTTAACATAGGACCCGACCCAGAGCCCACCGGTATAGCGCCCCGCGCCCATGGTGGGCAGCGTGTGGTTGGTGCCGACATTCTTGTCGGAATAGACCACGCTGGCATTCACGCCGATAAACAGCGAGCCGTAATTGTTCAGCTTGGCCGCCATGCCATGCGGATCGGCGGTGTGGACTTGAAGGTGTTCGGCCGCCACGTGTTCGGAATAGGCGATCATCGCCGCCTCGTCCTGACACAGCACCACCTCGCCATAGTTCCGCCAGCTTTCCGCCGCGACTTGCGCGGTGGCCAGAGTTTCGAGCTGGCGCTCGACTTCCTTGACCGTGGCCTCGGCCAGAGCGCGATCGGTGGTGATCAGGCCGACGCGGGTGCGCACGTCATGCTCGGCCTGGCCCAGCAGGTCGCAGGCGATCAGTTCGGGATCGCCGCTGCTGTCGGCCAGAATGAAGATTTCGGAAGGACCGGCCAACTGGTCAATGCCCACGGGGCCGAAGACCTGACGCTTGGCTTCGTTCACAAAGGCGTTGCCGGGGCCCATGATCTTGTGAACCTGGGGCACGGTTTGGGTGCCATAGGCCATGGCGGCAATAGCCTGCGCGCCGCCGATGCGGAAAATGCGGTCAGCGCCCGAAAGGTGGCAACCCGCGATCATGGCGCGATGGGCGTTGGGCGGCAGGCAGGCGACGACTTCGCTGCAACCGGCGACCTTGCCGGGCACGATGGTCATGATCGGCGCGGAGAGGAGGGGGAAGCGACCGCCGGGCACATAGGCGCCCACGCGATCAATCGGGATCACGCGATGGCCCAGATGCAGGCCGGGGATGGGTTCGACCTCAAGCGGCAGGATGGTCGAAAGCTGGGCTTCGGCAAAGCGGCGCACATTGTCGATGGCAAATTCGGTATCGGCGCGGGTTTGCGGGTCCAATTCATCCAGCGCGGCAAGGCGATCCGCATGGCTCACCTCGAACTGCTCAAGGTCGGCCTTGTCAAACTGGGCGGAATAGCGGCGCACGGCGGCGTCGCCTTCGCGGCGCACATCGGCCAGCACATTGGCCACTAATCCTGCGACATCATGGCTATCGACGAATTGATCGCGGGCGGGGGCCTTGATGTAGGTGGTGGTTTCGGCGAAGCCCTGAGGCGCGGCAGTCATGGAATTCTCCCTTGTCACTTTGGGTGCAGAGTGATCTAGGTATTGCATTCGAATGCAAATGTCACCTGTGAATCTGCATCAATTTTTGCATGGGATTTGCCCAAAAGGGCGAAGCTGGTTAAGTGAGCCGAGCCTTTGATTGCCAGCGCTATTGGCCAGAATGATCGGTTTGCCCATGCCCAAGCCCAAGACCACGAAGAAATTGACCTCCAACGTGATGGAAAAGGGCCGCCGCCCCACCTCCTATGACGTTGCCCGGATCGCGGGTGTCTCGCAGTCGGCCGTTTCTCGCTGTTTTGCCGCCAATGCCTCGATCGCTCCGGCCAAGCGGGAGCTGATTTTGAAAGTGGCGGCCGAAATCGGCTACAAGCCCAATGCCTTGGCGCAGGCGCTCATTTCCAAGCGGACCAATATTGTTGCCCTGATCATTTCTGCCCAGACCAACCTTTATTATCCCGAGGTTCTGGCCGAATTGAGCACGCGTTTGAATGAACGCGATATACGCGTCCTGCTCTTTGCCCTCTCGGCGGAAAGCGATGTGGATGATGTGCTGGATCAGATCTGGCGCCATTCGGTGGATGGTGTGATTTCGGCCGCGCGCCTGTCGGCGGCCCAGGTGGCGCTGTTTGCCGAGCACCGCGTGCCGCTGGTCCTATATAATCGCGTGGCCACGGCGGCGCCTTCGGTGCGTTGCGATTCGATCTCTGGCGAGCGGGATCTGGTCGAGCAATTGCTGGCGGCGGGCCACCGCCGGTTTGGCCTGATTGCCGGACCTCGCGACAATTACGTTGGCGAGGAGCGGCGCATGGCAGCGCTTTCCACCCTCTCGCAATCCGGCATTGACGATGTGGCGGAAATCAAGGGCGACTTTTCCTATCGCAGCGGCCATGCCGCGATGCATGAATTGATGCAGCAGTCGGGCAAGCTGGATGCGGTAATTGCGGTCAATGACTTGATGGCGATCGGTGCGATGGATGCCGCGCGCCTTGATCTGCGTCTCGATATTCCCAAGGACATTTCGATCGTCGGCTTTGACGGGGCCGGGCCTGCGCAATGGGGCAGTTATGACCTGACCTCTGTGCGGCAGCCTGTGCGGCGGATGACGGACGCGGCGGTTTCGATGTTGATCGAGCGGATCGAGGATGGCAGCGCGCCGCCCGAACAGCGGCTTTTCGCCGGGGAATTGCTGCGGGGCAGCAGCGCGCGATTGGGCGTTGAGATAGTTTGAATTCGAAGCCAATTTTTTCGGCTGATTCGGGTGGATTTTTCGGGCCATTTTGTACGCAAAAATGCGAAGTCCGAATGCTATTTTGAAAAATCACTAAAAATCAATGATATGAATCAGTGCTGCCCATTGGTGAATTTGTGACTTCGAATGCAAAAAATTATGGACAGGTCGCCAGGCTGCCGATAGGTTGACCCCATCAGATAAAACTCAAGGGGGAATTCGATGTTCACTCGCCACATGCTTCGCGGCGCTTCGATTATTGCACTTGTATCCTGCTCCACGCCGCTGCTCGCCGCTGAACAAGGTGATGAGGCTTCGCCCGCCAAGGGTGGTCTGGGCGAGATTGTGGTGACAGCGCAGCGTCGCTCGGAAAATCTGCGCGATGTGCCCATCGCCGTGACGGCTCTCTCGGGCGAGGCATTGGCACGCTTGCACGCCAACAACATTTCCCGCGTCGAATTTGCCACGCCCGGCTTCACATGGGGTTCGCAGGGGTCGGATTCCTTTCCCGCCATTCGCGGCGTGCGCACCAGCCTGGTTTCGGCCCAGACCGACCCGGTCATCGGCTTTTACGTGGACGGCATCTATCAAAGCCGCACCCAGCAGCAGTCGGTGCCGCTGTTCGACGTAGCCCGGGTTGAAGTGCTGCGCGGGCCGCAGGGCACGCTTTACGGCCGCAACACCTTCGGCGGCAATGTCAGCATCATCTCTGCGCAGCCTGAAAAGGATCTGGGCGCCGGGATCAACATCGACAAGGGCAATTTCAATTCCGCCCGCATCGACGGCTATATCAACGTGCCGCTGTCCGACACGCTGCAAATGCGCGTCTCGGGCGTGTTCCAGCGTCACGACGGCTATGTCCGCTCGACCACGCCGGGCGTTGTGCTCAATGACCTGAACGAAAATGCCCAGCGCGTGTCGCTCAAGTGGAAGCCCAACAGCAAGCTGGAAGTCACGCTGCACGCGGGCAGTTGGCGCCGCGATGATGCCGGCGCCGGTTCCTATGGTTACAAGACCGCCGGCACGTTGATCAACACGGCCACCGGTTATCAGTCGATCAACGGCTCGGGCGTCGCCGTCAATCCTTCGGTGCCCAATGGCAGCCCCAATGTCGCCGGGCGCGATGTGGGCCTTGCGGTCACGGGCGGTGCCTGGACCAACGACTGGGATTACCAGCCGTTTGAACATATCGCGCAGGATTATGTGTCGGGCCAGATCGCCTATGATCTGGGCTTTGCCACGGCCAAGTCGATCACCGGCTACACCCATTTCCGCGCGCATCGCAGCGCCGACAATGATCAGTCGAGCAAGGTGTTTGAAGCCTATGGCTATGGTTCGGGCATTCAGGAGCCCAACACCAAGTCAGCCGCTTTCTCGCAAGAACTGCAGCTTGCTTCGAACGGCCGCGGGCCTCTCGAATGGCTCGTTGGTGCCTATTATCTGAAGGACTCGATCTTCGAAACCTATCAGCAGAAGATCACCGCGCCCGGCGCCACCACCACCGGTTTCAAGGCGGATTCCGACATTTTCACCACCGCCACCGCGCTCTACGGCCAAGGCACCTATGCCCTTGTGCCCGACAAGCTGAAGGTGATTGCGGGTCTGCGCTATTCGCATGAAAAGAAGTCTTTCGTCTTCTCTGACTATGCCGACGCGGCGCCCGGCACCTATAATTTCATCACCCCCTATGTGGTGACGCGTGGCGCGCCCAGTTTCAACAGCTGGACCTGGCGCGCGGGTCTGCAATACACGCCCAGCCGTGCGGTGATGGTCTATGCCACGGCCTCCACCGGTTTTGCCTCGGGCGGGGTGAACGATACGGGCGGCAGCAGCCAGATCCCTGCCTCTTATGCGCCGCAAAAGGTCTCGGCCTATGAAGCGGGTGTGAAGGCCAAGATCCTTGGCGGCAAGGGCCAGTTCGAGGCCTCGGTGTTCTACAACGATTTCTCGAACCTGCAGATCAACGTCTATACGCCGCTGGTGTCCTATTTCGGCGCTGCGGGCAAGGCGCGCAGCTATGGCGGCGAAGTGGCGCTGCGGCTCAACCCGGTGGCGGGCTTGCATATCGACACCACGGTGGCCGTGATGGACGCCAAATACACCTATTACGTTTCGGGCAACAATTTCTACGGCCTGTCCGATGGCACCGATCCCGTCTCGCTCAATCTGGCGGGCAAGAAAATCCCGCAGTCGCCCAGCTTCAAGTCCACCGTGGCGGTCTCCTATGACTATGACATGGGGCAGGCAGGTACGCTGGCGCCGATGGCGACCTGGCTGCATTCCAGCAGCTATTACACGACCGACCGCAACACGGTGCTCGATTATCAGAAGGCCTATGACAAGTTCGACGCCTCGCTGCGTTGGACCGATGCGAAGGGCAAGACTTTCGTGGAAATCTATGGCGACAATCTGACCAATGAGGCGGTGCTGCTGAGCGGCGTGATCGGGCGGCGTCAGCGTATTCAGGTGTCTTATGGCGCTCCGCGCACCTATGGCCTGCGGGTCGGCACCAAATTCTGAATGAGGGCAGGGACCGTGGGCGGCGGAAAAGCGCGGCCCACGGTCCCGCAAATGCTGTGATAACCAAACAGGGCGGCCCGACCGGTTGGTGGGGCCGCCCTTTTAGCGAGCCAAGCGGACGAACTCAGGCGTTGCCTCAGGTATTGCCCATCAGCCGCGCCAGCGCGAAAATCAGCCCTTCCTGCCCGGTGGGCGCCAGCAATTCCGCTCCGATCGGCCGCACGGCACCATGCGGGGCCACCGGCACCGTGATCGCGGGCCATCCGGTGCGCGCGGCCAGTTCCGGCGCCCATCCGCCCTTGGGATTCGCCAAATCCTGGGGAATGACGCGCATGGTGGGATAGAGCAGCCCATCCAGACCATAATGGCCCATCGTGTCCTTCAGCAAAGCGGCAAGCTGATCATGCCGTTCGAGCACGCGGCCCGCCGCATCAGGATTGGCGCCCAGTCTGGCTTTCAGCACGGCGCTATAATCCGCCAGATATTGCCCACTTTCCAGAATATCCGCCAAGGAGGCGGGAGCAGTGCCCGGCTGGAAATTATGCGCAAGATAGGCGTTGAAGGCCGAGGCAAACTCGACATCAACGATATGGGGCCCTTCGATCAGTGCCTCCAGCCCCTCGACCCGTACAGGGTCGATCAGTTCGACACCGTGGTCCCAGAGGCGTGACGCGGCCGCCTCGACCGCTGCAACAATGGACTGATCTTCACCATAGGCCTGACGCAAAAGCCCGATGCGCAGCCCGGCCACAGATGGCGGCAGCACGACTTTGCCGCCCATGGCCCGATAAAGCCGCAATGCGTCATCCACATTGCGCGTGATCGGGCCAACGGTGTCGGTGCTGGGCGCAAGCGGGGCAATGCCTTCCATCGAAAGGGCTCCATGGGCGGGGCGAAACCCCACCAGCCCATTGCAGGAGGCCGGCACGCGTATGGATCCGCCGGTGTCGGTGCCCAGCGCGCCATCGGCATAGCCGCAGGCGACGGCCACCGCCGATCCTCCGCTCGATCCCCCGGCGGTCGCATGAGGGGCAAAGGGGCAGAGGACATCCCCGCCGAGCGAACTGCGCGAACGGATTTCGAAGGAGAATTCGGACAGATTGGTTTTGCCGATGATCAGCACCCCAGCCTCGCGCAGCTTGCGCAACACCGCGGCATCCTGCCGGGGCATGGCGCCCGCCAAAGCCTTGCAGCCCGATGTCGTGGCCATGCCCGCCACATCAATATTGTCTTTTACCGCCAGGATGAAGCCGTGCAGCGGTTTGCCTTCGATCGAGGCTTTCAGGCCGCTTTCCAGCGCCTGCGCCTCGGCCTGCGGATTAAGTGCGAGCATCGCGCGCCAGCGATGATCCTGCGCATGGATCCGCGCGAGGCATGCCGACATACGCTCTTGAACGCTGCCCATCATGCCCGGCCTTTGGCTTGTTTCACCGGCATTGCGCCACCAAACGCGCGGCGCCATCCAGCATAAACCCGTGATCGGATCCTAAAAGGAACAGGCTGGCCCCTCTCTCCGCCCAGAACGGAACGTCGCCGGGCCGCGCCAGAAACATGCCCACGCGGCGATTATGGCGCAATCCGGCCGCGCAAATTTTTTCGACAGCCGCCACAACGCAAGGATCATCCTGTGATGACGCGTCATAAGCCACGGTCAGATCAACCCGCCCGACAAAGAGCGCGTCGATCCCGTCAACGGCGGCGATGCCATCCACATTGTCCACCGCCACCGGATCCTCGATCTGGGCGATCACCGTGGTCTGCGTGGCGGCGCGGGCCAGATTGTCGGCCATGGCGCGGGTGGTATAGCCTGCCGCACGCGACGAACCGGCATAGCCGCGCCCGCCCTCGCCATAGCGACAGGCGCGGGCAAAGGCCTCGGCCTGCTCCACCGTGCAGATATGGGGCGCGATCACGCCCGTTGCGCCGCAATCGAGCGCGTTCAAAATATGCTCGGGCGCCGCATGGGGCACCCGCACCAGAGCGGGCATGGCGGCAGCCCGGGCCATGGCAACGCAGCCATCAATCGTGATGCGGTCAAACGGCGCATGTTCGGCGTCAAGGCACAGACAATCCAGATCCGTCAGCCCCAGAACCTCGGTCACGATGGGGGAGGGGGTCTTGATATAGGTGCCGATCAGGCGCTCGCCGCCCAGCAGCCTTTCGCGAAAGTTGGCGCGTTTATCCATGGTCTTATCCTTTAATCCGCGGTCCAACCGCCATCGACGATGAGGCTTGTTCCTGTGATGAGGGCGGCGGCGTCGGAGGCGAGGAAGGTGATGGCGCCCATCAGGTCCTCGACCTGGCCCAGACGGCCCAGCTTGATCTTGGCCAGCACGCTATCGAGGAAGCTCTGGTCCTCGAAGAAGGGGCGCGTCATGGGCGTTTCGATGAAAGTGGGGGCGATGGTGTTGGACCGGATGCCGTGGGGGGCAAGGTCGAGCGCAAAGGCCTTGTTCATGCCCTCGATCGCCCATTTGGACGCGCAGTAAAGGCTGCGGCGCGGGCCGCCGACATGGCCCATCTGCGAACCCATGTGGATCAGGCTGCCCTTCACCCCCTCGCGCATCATCGCCTTGGCGCCATGCTGGGCAACAAAGAAGGCGCTTTTCACATTGAGGTCGAGGACCGCGTCATAATCCTCCTCGCTCACCTCCCACACAGGCTTGGGCCGGTTGGTGCCCGCATTGTTGACCAGCACATGAAACGCCGGACGCGCGGCAAAAAATGCCTCCACCGCGCCCAGATCGCCCACATCCAGCACCGCCGCCTCGGCCCGCCCGCCCTCGGCGCGGATCGCGGCGGCGCCCGCCTCGATCTCTCCGGCCGAGCGCGCCACCAGCGTCACCGCGGCGCCCGCCTGCGCCAGCGCGGCGGCGGCGGCAAGGCCGATGCCCCGCCCCGCCCCCGTCACCAGCGCGCGCCTGCCCTCCAGCCCAAAGGCCGGCGTCTGCGGCAGGCCCATGGCTCAGGCCACCGTCAGGTCGCTGGGCGCGGCCTGCCCGGCATAGGGCACATCGCGGTGGCCATAGCGGCGCACGCGGATGTTGGCCTGCTCGCCATGCCCGGCAAAGCCTTCGAGCGCGCACAGGCGGCTGCAATATTCGCCCACCAGCGCCGAGGCCTCATCCGTCGTGACGCGCTGATAAGTGCAGGTTTTCAGGAACTTGCCGACCCACAGCCCGCCGGTATAACGCGCCGCCTTTCTGGTGGGCAGCGTGTGGTTGGTGCCGATCACCTTGTCGCCAAAGGACACATTGGTGCGCGAGCCCAAAAACAGCGCGCCGTAATTGGTCATGGCGTTCAAGAAATAATCGGGGTCGGCGGTCATCACCTGCACATGCTCGCTGGCGATATCGTCGGCGATTTTGACCATCTCCTCATAGCTTTCCGCCACGATCACCTCGCCAAACGTCTCCCACGCCTTGCGGGCATGGTCGGCGGTGGGCAGGATTTCCAGCAGGCGCTCGATTTCCTTCATCGTCGCGCGGGCAAAAGCCTCGCTGTTGGTCAGCAGCACGCCCGGGCTGTCGGGCCCATGCTCGACCTGACCCAGAATGTCGGTCGCGGCCATTTCCGGGTCGCAGCCCACCTCGTCGGCGATGATCAGCGTTTCGGTGGGGCCGGCAAACAGGTCGATGCCCACCCGGCCAAACAATTGCCGCTTGGCCTCGGCCACAAAGGCATTGCCCGGGCCGACCAGAATATCGACCGGATCAATGGTCTGCGTGCCGATCGCCATCGCGCCGATCGCCTGAATGCCTCCCAGCGCATAGATCGCATCGGCCCCGGCCATCGCCTGCGCCGCCACAATCGCGCGCGCAGGCTTGCCCTGAAACGGCGGCGCGCAGGTGATGACGCGCGGCACGCCCGCCACCTTGGCCGTGATGACCGACATATGCGCCGATGCCAGCAGCGGATATTTGCCGCCCGGCACATAGCAACCGGCATTCTGGATCGGCAGATTCCTGTGGCCCAGCACCACGCCGGGCATGGTCTCGACCTCGACGTCCTTCATGCTCTCGCGCTGGATCCGGGCAAAGTTGCGCACCTGCGTCTGGGCAAATTCGATGTCCTTGCGCTCCTGGGGCGAGAGGCTGTCGACCGCCGCGTCAATCTCGGACTGGGAAAGGCGATAATCCTCGCGGTCCCAGCCGTCGAACCGGATGCTCATCTCGCGCAGCGCTGCATCCCCGCGCTGCTCAATATCGGCCAGCGCCGCCTCCACAATCTCGCGCACCTTGCGGTCGCCCTGCGCCTTCGCTTCCGCAGCCAAGCCGCGCTTGAGGTAAATCATGGTTTTTCTCCCAATTGCATTCGGATGCAAAATAAGGGCTTCCGCGCACTTGTCAAAGCGCTTTCTGAGCAATCGGGCCAATTGATGGTTCTGTAGGACAAAATCTTCGATAATCACTGAAAAATTTGGTCAGCCCTGAGTGTGGGGCGAACGCTCAGGGCTGCATGGAAAAGGTCTATGAATTCGAAGTCATTCCATGGCCGATAAGGCCTGCCGCAGATCGGTTTGCACCCATGCCATCGTACCCGGCCACCGCTTCCGTCGCTCAACAAAATCGGCAATCTATCGAAGCGCTTAACACGCATTCAGTCAGTACCTTAACCAACGGATGTCAGAGACTTTCGATGGCGTAATGTGCCGATACCATCAGGGCCGCATGGAAGAATGTTTTTGATGCAGCTAAAGGCAAGCCATTTGAGGGCAGCGCGGGGAGGCGAAATCCGTCCGCTTTTCCCGATGATCCCGCGCAATGGGCGTTGGCCAAATTCTAAATGGAGATGTCGGAGAGATTTCTCTCAATCCAACCATAAAATCCTGATCTGTCGAGGATTTTATGGTGGGCGCGACAGGGATTGAACCTGTGACCCCACCCGTGTGAAGGGGATTGGCGATTTCGCGTAAGTGATTTGAAATTACGCGATAAAATCAAGCCTCCAAAATTGCCGTGTACGAGCTTTGTACGAGAGCTTCTGATGTACGCTCTGCCTGCGTACGCAAAAGCCTTCCGTGGGCATTGTTTAGCACAAATCGCGCCTCGCGTCTTGTCCAAACATGACCCCGGCAAGGGGGCCCCGCCTGACAAACGAAAAACCGCTGGAAGGGCGGCAACCCTTCGCAGCGGTTGTTGGAATAGCTGTGCGGCTATAGCGAAATCTTATCGCTCTCAAGACTGCGTGACAAGCATCATTGGTGAGGAGGGGCACCATGAGCACCACCCTTGCCCATAGGGGGCTACCAGCGGGCGTGGGGCGCTTCGATCTGCTGCGTCTGTTCGAGCAGGTGGCACGACCGGGCTTTGGCCTGTCCTCCACCGCCGTGGCGCTGGTGCGGCACTACGTCCTCAAGACCATGGACGGGGATTACCTGTCAGGCCGCATCTGCGCGGTCTGGACGCAGGCGCGCCGATTTGCCGAGCAACTGGGCCTGACGCCTCGCTCGATCAATTCAGCCGAGCGCGAGTTGGAGCAGGCTGGCTTCATTGTCCGCAACGCCGGTATCAACGGTGAGCGGGCTGGCGACAGGCAGGACGGGATCGTGGTCTGGGCGGCGGGAATCAATCTGGCCCCGCTGGTCGAGCGCTTTGCCGAGATGCAGGCCAAGGCCGAGGCATTGGAATTGCAGGCCCGCGCCATCCAGCAATGCCGCGCCGAGATCCGCCAGTTGGGCCAGCGCATCCGTGAGGCAGGCGACGAGGATCTGCGCGAGCGGGCCGAGACCATCCTGCCTGATGGCCGCACGGCGCGGATCACCAGCATCGACCGCCTGATTGCCATCCGCGAGGCCCTGTCCGCCATGCTCGCCGCCATCGAATCCGCACCCGAACCGGAGCCCCGTGCACTGAAAACTTCCGACGCGCCGGAAGAAAACTGCGCACCCAATATACAAGACAAAAACTCATCACGAAGGCGTACCACGCGGCCCAGCGATCCGCTTGAGCGCATCAGGCCAGCGACCGCGCTGGTCGTCGCCACCGAGAGCTATCGCGGGGTCGTCGAGGGGCTGGGCGGGCCGACCTGGCCCAATCTCGTCGAGGCGTCGTGGCGCAGTTGTGGGCGACTTGGCATCGCCCAAAGTACTTGGGGCCGGGCTTGTCAGCAGTTCGGGCGGGAACGGGCAGCGCTCAGCGTGTTGCTGATCGACAGGAATGCCGAATTGCCGCTGGGCCATCGCTATCGGGTGGGATCACCTGCGCGCTGTCTGGCGGGTATGATGCGGAAATCAGGCTCGGCAGGGGTGAACCTTGCGGGGCTTTTCCAGGCAACGAAGCGGAATGCTCAGCAAGTGCCGTCAGAAGCTCCATTGCTTGAGCTGGCGATCGAGCCGCAGGCTGGGCCTTTGGCGCATCTCACCGCGAGGCTGATGGCCAGCATGGAGCGGCGCGTCGCACCGGATGGTTGAACCTGTCCAGCATCTCACGCGTCCAAAGGTCCATTCTCTCTCAAGCCCACACGTCCACATGTAAATGGGCAAGGAAATCATCATGACCATTATAGCCATCGTCAGCCAGAAGGGCGGATCGGGCAAAACCACCCTGTCGGTCAATCTAGCCGCCGCTGCCGAAGCGACGGGTGCCGTCGCGCTCATCATCGACACGGATCCGCAGGCCACCGCCAGCCAATGGGGCGCATGGCGCGCGGACAAGGCGCCGGAGGTGATCGACAGCGCCCCGCCGCGTATTCACGCCAAGGTTGATGCGGCCAAGGCGCAGGGGGCGACCTTCATCGTGATTGACACGCCACCCCATGCCGACAGTGCGGCCAGCAGGGCGGTTGAGGTGGCCGATCTGGTACTGATACCCTGCCGCCCCAGCGCCTTCGATCTCGCGGCGATCAAGACCACGGTCAGTCTGGTACGCCTGTTCGACAAACCTGCGTTCGTCGTCTTCACCGCTGGCCCGCCTCACGCGCCGCGTATGTATGAGGAGGCGGATGAACTGGTGCAGGGCTTCGGGATCGGGGCTTGCCCGAATATCCTGCCCGACCGTGCTGTCTATCGTCATGCCAGCGCAGCGGGCGCATCGGTCGTCGAGTTCGAGCCTGAGGGCAAGGCAGCCGCAGAAATTGCTGCGCTTCACATGTGGACCATCGCACAGGTTACAATGCCGACAACCGAACATGAGGGAGTGTGAATGCATGAGCCGCTTTGCCAACTTGGCCGACAAACCCAAGGTAAGCCCCAAACTGCAACCCCAGCCTGCCGCGCCCAGCAATGAAGAGGCAGCCGCTGCAACAGTGTCTGTCAGTACCCCGCCTCGATCGAGCAGTCGTGTCGGGCTCAAGGCCATCGCTGCCTACTTTTCGCCGGAAATGTCACTGGCCATGCACATCTGCGCTCGCAAGCATGGCCTCAGCCTTCAAGAGCTGATGGCCGAGGCTTTCGATGATGTCCTCCGCAAATATGGGCAAAGCCCGGTGGGGGAGTGATCCGCCTTGGGCTGCTTCAGGCGTTCATCATCAGAAATGGGGGAAGTATTTCCTCTTCCACAAGAGCGGCAAGACTTTTGGAACTCACCTCACCAGCAAGGCCTGCGGCGATGCGCTCTTGCAGTAGGCTTTCAAGGCCGGCTTGGTACTCATTTTGCGATACGGATTTCGGCAAGCTCGCCACGGCGTGAATAATTGGACTTCAAGGATGGGTGCTGGCCCAGGGATTTCGTGTCGGACAAGGAGCAGGCAACACTTTCATCGAAGTTAACACTGGACATCATGCTGACAGTGCTGCCTGCAGGGTGGATGAGTCAGCCGATCTGGTGCTGATCCCAGCCGCCTCAGTGCGCTCGTTCTCGCGGCGATCAAGGGCAAGATCAGCGTTGTAGCATTGTTCGGCAAGCCGACCACGTGTTCTTCACAATTGGCCTGACTTTTAGGACTTTACGAGGATTGTCGGCCCGTTCATCTCAGTGGCCGAAGAGAATTTACGCCCTTCCCAGATACTGCGGATCAAGGTGGTTGTATCAATCTTGCGTCAGACAGTCCTGATCAGTGTAAATGTCAAACCGGGAGAGCGTCACCGCCCCAAAGGTCGTGGTGAGGGCAGCGTCGGCGGCATCTCGCCCCCGCGCCATCAGGATGCGACCGCTGCGGGGGAAATTGTGCCTTGCATCAAAGACGAACCAGCGCCCGCCCAGCCACACCTCGAACCACGCGGAAAAGTCCATATCGCCGATCACTGCCGGCAGATCCATGTCACCCAGATATCCGGTGCAATAACGCGCTGGAATGTTCATGCAGCGGCACAGGGCAATCGCAAGATGGGCATAGTCCCGACACACACCCGTTCTTTCGTGGAACACCTCCCATGCGGTCTTGGTCGGGCGGGCAGCCATATAGTCAAAGCGGATTGCATCGTGGACATAATCGACAATAGCCTGCACCAGACCCCAGCCCATGGGCAGATGGCCAAACAAGCCCCATGCAATGTCTGTCAGCTTGTCTGTTTCGCAATAACGACTGGCGAGCAGAAAATGCAGCACATCGTCGGGTAATTCGGCGAGTGATGTCTGCCGTGCGCCAAGGTCCACCTCATCAGGTTCGAAGCGATCCTCGATGACAAAGCCGCAGGAAATGGTGATGCCGCCAGTTGGCATGGTCAGTCGCGTGCAAATATTGCCGAAGCCATCGACATAATCATAGAGCGGCACTTCAGGCGTCGTGAAAATGCGCTGTGCGGTGCGCAGATCCTTGTTTCGGGAAGCATGAACGCTCAGCTTGGCCAGCATTGGAACCGGCGCTTCGCATGTGAAACCTATGTTGTAGCCAGCGCGGATTCGCATGGGGAATGTCCTTTTTCGAAAACGTGAAGCGCCAAATCCCGCCACCCGATAGGATCCCGGGGTCAGCATGGGGCAGGCCCCGGACCGGATGATGCCTTAGGAATTCGTTCCTTGGTCATCCTGCGTTTTTTGAACAGGGGCGAGGGAGGTCATGTCCTGCTGCTGCTGGCGGGCCTGCTCGACCCGGGCGGCTCGTTCGGCCATGGCTTGCCATGCTTTTGCCGAATGCAGATGCCGTTCTCGCACATTGGCAAGGCTGCTGACTTCCGCGTCACGCAGGCTCTTTTCGGCACATGCTCTGTAATGGTTGCTTGTGGTAGCCACGATGATCCTTTCCGACCGGCGATAGGGCGCTGGTCAGGCGAACTGATCGGTGCGCTTTGATGGATTTGCGATCAACCCACCGTGTCGGCAGCCCGTTATGGCGTTTCCCGCGCCCGGCCTGCGATCTCGCTTTGCGGATCAAGCAGGCCGGGCGCGGGCCTTCGCGGCGCAGGAAAGTTCCGTGCCGCGACGGACAATCCCTGGCATCGTGATCGACACCGGGGGCTGTCTGGATCAGGCGAAAGCGAGATTGATCGCGGACTGCTTGCCGCGACGATCCGTTTCGACTTCATAGCTCAAACGCTGGTCCTTGTTCAGCGTGGCCATGCCGGCCTGCTGAACAGCGCTGATATGCACGAAGCTATCATTGCCGCCATTTTCGGGCGCGATGAAACCATAACCTTTGTCTGTATTGAAGAACTTGACGGTGCCGATAGTCATAAATGTTTCCTTTTCACGAAAACAAGAGAACCCATCCGCAAAATTGCAGATGGAGCTGGTGGTATGTGAAAGGAAGAAAATCCGAATGTATCGGAGTCAAATTCTGTCGCAAACGACGTTAGCGGTTGTTCCTATAGGACGATAATTTCGAAAGTCAATTTTAATCGCTTGTGCTTTTCAATCAAGAAATTTAAGGAAATTCCCAAAATCGCACTTGGCCGCCTGCCACTGACGATGGTGCCTTTACACAGCGGCTCGACGGTGCCAGCTCCGCCGAGACCAAGGCCCGCGCCAACCGCCATCAGGAATGACGGAGGTGATAAAAGGCAAAGCGCTTCACGCGGCCTTCAATCAAATGCCCTTTCAGCTTGCCGCGCATATCCTCGGCGCCCTCACTGGTCACACAGACCAGATGCGTCCCTCCCGATGGCAGGGTTTCGATGTCGCTGATCCGAACCCCTGCTTTCTGGCACATGGCGGCCACATCCGCTTCGGGCAGGCCAATGTTCATCGCGCGGCTCATCGGGCCATCTCCGGCCGCCAGGATTGGGCCGCCAAGGCGCCGAGCGCGTTCTGAAAAGCCTCGATGCGGCGCGCAATGCCTGCGGCCTCGCTTTTGTGGTTCCGGCACGCATTATTGCTGGATGCGGAACTGGCGCGCATCAGCAAAATTTGATGGCGTTGATAAAGTTGATTGAGATCCATGTTTCGGCTCCATTCACGTAAGCGGGAGCACTCTGTCTCTCAGTCGAGGTTGCCTACCAGACGATTTCCGCGATATTTTTTATATAGATAATTTTTTGAGAAATGTAAGGTCTCAGATTTATTTTCGTCTGATTGATAATTCAGAATTTTCTAAAACCACAAAACTTGCTCAGTATGTTTTGAAAATATCGTTAGTCGGAAAAATGAAGTCATGCTATTGCGTAAGCATCACGAGAATCCTCGCTGCAAGCTCCCTGTGACAGAGAGACATATGTGCTCCCGCTTGCCAGCCGAGAGGACGGACATGTCCACCTATCTCGATCACATTGTTTCCGATATTTCCTGTCGCCTGGGGGGCCGCGCTCTTCATGGCTCTTTCACCCGGCCGGCGCGCCATGCCGAAAATGCGGGGCACGAGATCGACGCCGAGAGTGGGCAGGATTTGCGGGGAATATCGCCATGGCGCTCTATTCCGCTGTGGGTCTCCAATGATCGTGCAGAATCCTATTTCGAGATCTATTCGGTGCTCCCGTCACCGGCAGACACTGGCCAAGTCGCAGAGCAATGGCGTTGGCGCCTGTGCACAGCTGACGGCCATGTAAACGCGTCGGGTGGCGCCTATTCGCGCCATGATGATTGTTTGGCTGCTGTTAACGCACTGCGGCGGTCGGCCGGTGCGGCGCGGATCAGGGATACCGAAAAAGATTGATGTGAATTCGGCGCAGCAACGCGGTCACATTATATTTTGCCGCCATAGTGATGCATTCCATCGCTTAAGGCAGGCTTGCCTGCTTACCGCATGTCGGTGTCGCCCCGTCTTGCACGCAATTGCCTATTGGTCATCGGCAACGTCAATCGCCCCCAAAAAAACTGCATAAGGAGCATATACCATGGCAAAATCGCAAAAACGCAGCAATCGTGAAATTCGCAAACCCAAGGCCGTAAAGGGCAAGCCGACGCCGGTGCCCGTTGGCATCGACACATCACCCGTTCTGGCCACCACGCGCAAGCTGAAAGGCAAGCTCTAGGACAAGTCCGTGACCGATGGCTTGCGCATTGCCTTTGTCGGCAACGCGCTGCCACGGCGCTGCGGTATTGCCACCTTCACCTGCGACTTGGAACTGGCGATGCGCCATTTGCCCGAGGTGGCGCAGACCGCGATCATCGCCATGTGCGATCCGGGTGGGCAATATGCTTTTCCCCCGCAAGTGCGATGGTCGGTCGCGCAGGATGACCGTGGCGGCTACCTAGCGGCGGCTGATTTCATCAATGCGCAGGATTTCGACGTTGTCTGCCTCCAGCATGAATTCGGCATCTATGGAGGCGAGGCGGGGGAATACATTCTCGATCTGATCGCGGCGGTCGATGCGCCTCTGGTCACCACGCTGCATACCGTGCTGGACCAGCCCAATGTTGGCCAGCGCCGCGTGATCGAAGCCATCATCGCGGCATCGGCGCGGGTGGTGGTGATGGCGCGCAAGGGGCGGCGGATCCTGATTGACCAATATGGGGCCGATCCTGCCAAGATTCTGGTGATCCCCCATGGCATCCCGGAAGTGCCGCTGGTTCTTCCGCAATATGCCAAGGAAAAACTGGGCTTTGCTCATCACCGCATCATCCTGACCTTTGGGCTGATCAGCCCGAACAAGGGCATTGAGACGATGATCGAAGCGATGCTGGTGGTGCTGGCAATGGTGCCTGATGCGCTTTACGTGGTGATGGGAGCGACTCATCCCGCTCTGTTGCGCGCGGACGGAGAGGCCTATCGGGAAAGCCTGCGCGCGAAGGTAACGACGCTCGGTCTTGACGGACATGTGGTCTTTATCGACCGCTTTGTCGAAAGGCCTGAACTGCTCGATCATATCGCGATGTGCGATGTCTACGTCACCCCCTATCTGGTGGAATCGCAGATGACATCGGGCACGCTGGCCTATTCGCATGGGTTGGGCCGCCCGGTGGTTTCCACGCCCTACTGGCATGCGGCTGAACTGCTGGAGGATGGATCGGGCCTGCTTGTGCCTTTCGCAGATCCCGATCGTCTGGGGCTTGCGGTGGCCGACCTGTTGACCGATGACGAGGCGCGGCTTGCCATGGGACGCAAGGCCTATGTCGCCAGCCGGGCGATGACATGGGCCAACACCGCCTCGCGTTATGGCGAAGCCTTCCAGACTGTCCGGCGGCCCGTCGCGCTCACCCTGCCTCCTGTGGACCTGAGCCATCTGGCGGTGATGTGTGACGATACCGGGCTGTTCCAACATGCCGTTTTCGCGGTGCCCGACCGGCACCATGGCTATTGCATCGATGATAATGCAAGAGCGTTGCTGCTGTGTTGCACCCTAGGCGCGACTGCGGCGTCACGCCCTTTGATTGAGAAGCTGCGGCCGCGCTTTGCCGCTTTCCTGCAACATGGCTGGAACCCGGACAACGGCCGTTTTCGCAATTTTCTGGGCTACGACCGGCGCTGGCTCGAAGAGACGGGGTCTGAAGACAGCCATGGTCGCACGCTGTGGGCCTTGGGACGATGCGCGCGATACCGCGAAGGTGGTGTGATGGCACCATGGGCCAGCGCGCTGTTCGCGTCGGCTTTGCTTGCCGTCGCCGGCTTCACCTCGCCGCGCGCATGGGCTTTCACCTTGTTGGGGCTGGCCGACTATTGCCTGGCCCATCCGCGCGATCATGCTGCCATGCACATCCGGCTCGACCTTGGTGAGCGGTTGCATCAGCGGTTGCTGGCTTGCGAAACGGCCGAGTGGGTGTGGTTTGAAGACCGGCTCACCTATGACAATGCCCGCCTGTGCGAGGCGCTGATCATCACCGGCAAGGCGATTGGCAGGGATGACTGGACGCAGGCCGGGCTGGGGGCTCTGCGTTGGTTGATCGAGCTGCAAACGGCGCCTGCGGGCTATTTCCGGCCCGTGGGTTCCCATGGGTTCCTGTTGGTGTCGCGCGCTGCGCCTATGCCGTTTGATCAACAGCCCATCGAAGCCTGCGCCACCGTGGCGGCCTGCCTTGCCGCGATGTCGGTTGATGCCTCTCGGTCTTGGCTGGCAGAGGCGCACAAGGCCTTTGCCTGGTTCACCGGCGCCAATGATCTGGGCTTGTCGTTGATCGACCCACTCGACGGCAGTTGTCGCGATGGTCTGCATCCCGATCGCGCCAATGAGAACCGCGGTGCGGAATCGTTACTGGCCTATCTTCTGGCCCTTGCCGACATGGAACAAGCAAACCCGATACACCGGCCGATCCAGCCTGAGCCTGACATCCTTACGTCCTCTCCCCTTCAAAACCTTTTATCCTGACAGGACGCTATGCCCCATCCTTCTTTTCTCAACCGCCATGCCCTGCATTTGCGGCCCGATCCTGCACGCGTGGTGGTGCGGGCCTTTCGCCCATCGGTCGAGCCACGCGATTACAACCCGCTGGACAAGACCCGAGCCAACCACATTGTCGATCGCGTCCTCGCGCTTGACGTGGCGGAGGCCGAGGCTGTGCTGGCCGCAACCTTCGACAATTTCGATGATCGGCATCGCAACCTGCCCGCCATTTTCGAGCAGCGCGCGCAGGAGATGGAGGACGCCTTCTCCTGCCATTGCTGTTTCACCCCAACCCAGTTGCAACTGGTGGGGGCCTATTTCCTGCACGAATACAGTTTTGAGGCGGCGGCCCTGTTCAACCCCAGCATTGTGCCGCACCCCAACCAGAGCGGCGTTGAACCGGGCGCCATCCGCTTCATCCTGTCGCTGCGGGCGGTGGGCGAGGGGCACATCTCCTCGCTCACCTTCCGCTGCGGCACTTTCCTGGCCGATGGCACGCTGATGATCGAGCCCCCGACCCGCCTCGCCAGCCTGCCCCGCGTGACCATGCGCGTCGGCGACAAGCTGGACCTTGCCTTCGAGGCAGACAGCGACATCACCGAAAGAGTGATTTTCCCCGTTACCGAGGCGCAGGCCAATGGCATCGAGGATGCCCGCTTCGTACCCTTCATCGAGGAAGGGCAGACGACCTATTACGCGACCTACACGGCCTACAGCGGTCAGGCGATCCGATCGGAACTCATCGAGACCAGCGACTTCCTGACTTTCCGCCTGACCCCGCTCAAGGGTCCCGCTGCCGTGAACAAAGGCATGGCGCTGTTCCCAAGGCGGATCGGAGGGCGCTATGCGATGATCGCGCGTCACGACAATGAAAGCCTCCATCTGGTCTATTCCGACAATCTGCTGGAATGGGGTCTTGGCACACCGATCCTCACACCGGAATTTCCTTGGGAGTTCATACAGATCGGCAATTGCGGCTCGCCGATCGAACTGGATGAGGGGTGGCTGTTGCTGACCCATGGCGTCGGGCCTGTGCGGCACTATTCCATCGGCGCCGTGCTGCTGGACAAGGATGATCCCACGCGCGTGCTTGGCCGGTCGCACCTGCCGCTGGTCCAGCCGGAAAAATCAACGCGCGAGGGCTATGTGCCCAATGTTGTCTATTCCTGCGGCGCGATGCGCCACGGTGCATGGATCATCCTGCCCTATGCCATCTCTGACACGTTCTCGACTGTCGCCACGGTGAAAATCGACAGCCTGCTGGCAATATTGGCTCCAGCTTACCGATAGAGGCGAAAGAGTCGGCGGCAAAGCCCCGGTCTTACGAAGCGCCGCGACTGAGGGCAGCAGCGTTCAGATCGAGCCGCTGTGCTGGGTCAGCACGGTGACGGTCTCGAACAATCCATGGGCTTCGAATGATCGCAATAGGTCGCTGGCGTCCATCTCAGGCCGCTTGAGGCGTAAGCGCATGTTGCGGATCGCCGGGATGGCAAGGCCTTCCTCCAGCGCGATGGTGTCCGCAATGAACTCATCAGCGGTGCGGGCTTCGAGGTTTAGTCTGTCCAGCAGATCGGCGGGAAAATCGGAGATGTTCTCGGTGACGATTGCCTGAGCCTGAGTTTTGACCGCAGCCGCAATGACGTGTTCGTCGTTTGGATCCGGCAGTCCGAGAGGATTGGCCAGTAGTTGGGCAAAATCCTCGACCATTGCCTCGGGAAAGGCCTTTGTCATTGCTGCAATGGCCTTGTGTGCACGGGCGTCACCGTCCGAGTTACCTCGCTGGTGGTGAAGCTTAGCCAATGCCTTTTCTGTCTCGTCCAAAATGGTTTGGGACCAGCGCAGCCGGAAAAATTCGGCTTCCGCCAGGCTCAAAAGCAGATTGCGGCGCCAAACGCTGACCAGCGAACAGGCATCGACGAGGGCGGTGTATCTATTGGCAAACATGGCTGGGGCGTCAGATCAGATCGGCATCGCCTGCGATCAGATCATCAAGTGCCTGACCGCGTTCCGCATCTCGCTTGGCCTTGTATGCGAACACGTCCTCGGCCCGCACACGCCGGTGCCGGCCAACCAGCGAATGCGGCATAGCCTGCTGTTCGAGCAGCTTGATCAGATGTGGACGCGAGACATTGAGCAAATCCGCAGCCTGTTGCGTGGTCAGGAGTTCCTGGATCGGCACGAGCGTAACAGCATGGCCGCTGCCAACATGGCGCAAAACGTCGAGCAGAAGGTCAGACATTGCAGGGGTCAATGTGATCTCGACCGGTTGACGCTCCTCCGGCACCTGCAAGCGCAACGTGGCATCGCCCGCTTTATGGGCCGCCAGAATTTGGCGCAATTGGTTGGCGATCTGACGATCATCGGCAGAGGGCAAACGACCACCGAAAGGCTCGGAATGGGCAGGTAGGGTCATGGCAGGCTCTCCGTCTTGGATTTATCCCTTACCTCATAATCGAAATATTCGCAACGAAATGTGAATGAACGGACTGGTTTGCCCTCGCTCGCTCGGTGGTTTCATCTCGCAGGGAGGCGCTCGTCAGGAGAATGTGGCGCGGTCATGCTGCCAACCAGACCTGGTTCAAGATGGTTGCGGCCAACGCTGCTTTGTCCTGAGGGAAGAACCGCCCATAGTGCTTGGCAACCATTTCCGGCGTGTCCTGAATGGCATAGCTGGCCTGCTCATAGGAGCCTGTCTGTTTCAGGATGTGGGTGGCCAACACGTCGCGGATGTTGTGGGGGCCGTGGGGCAGCAGTCCCTTGATCACGCCTCGCCCCGTATAAGGGTTCCAGATGCCATAGCGCTGGATGGCCAAGCGCCAGGCTTCGTAAAAGGTGTTTTGGTCATAGGCGGCATCGCGGCTTGTTGCCTTCACGGTTTTGACGAATAGCGTGCCGGGGTCTTCCGCTTCCGCCAGAAGGGCGGCACGATGGCGTTCGATATAGGCCGCCAGATGCCGATAGAGATCGCCCAGATCGGGCAGCACGAGCCGGAATGGCCTGCCAGAGAAGAACGAGGAATCCGCGTTCTTGAAGGCAACAGCAGGGATGAGGACCTCCCAGCCACCGACGCGCTCGCTCCAGCGGATTTCGCCACGCTTCAAACTTTCCAATTGTCGTTCTGTCCGGGGCGGCCTGCCGGGCAGGCAGACCATCAACTGCCGCAGGTTCTTCTGCCGCAGGCCGAGGTGTAGCCCGAGACGCAGCATCAGGAAGGACCGGATCGCCTCGGCGGTCTGCCTTGGATAGCGGCGCTCATCGGGCAAGGTGCGCAGGATTTCCTCAGTGATCTTGCGATATTCCCCGACCGGGCTTTCAGCTTCAAGAATGGGCAGGATCGGTTCGAAGGGATCACGGTGGACCTGGGCCACGCGCTCAATTTCGCGGGCACGGGCAAGCACATGGGTATGGATGGTGTCGCAGGCGGCGTTCCAATCCTGCCGCGCGGCCTCGATCTCCTCTGCCGAAATCAGATGGGGGATCGGGCACAGCCTTTCCGCCAATCGCGGCGTCTGGCGGATCCAGCCTGTCTCGGGCCGCGTCAGCGAGCCGATCAGACGCAGCATGTCCGCTTCCCAGCCAGTGTAGAAGCCGCGACGCCGCTCACGCCATTGGACATACCAGTCCCAAACCGTTGGGAAGATCAGCAGTCCGAAGCTGAGATCGCCAAGCGGCACACCGAAGCCCGCTACTTCGCCTTTGGGCGCCGCAGCCAGCGCGCCGAACATCAGCCCGAAATGCTCGATCTTCTGGGCCGAGGTTTCCTCGTTCCACACTCCGCTGCGGCGAAAGCCGATCGCAGTGAGCGTGGCGGTCTTGAAACGCACCAGGTCAGCCATTTCCTTGGCCAGCCTGGGTGGGGCATCTCTTGCTGCGGCCAGCAAATCCGGATCGACGCCATCGGGCGCGATATTTCCCGTCGGTCTGCGGCCAGTCAGGGCAGGGAAGCGGATGGCGTAGCGCTGTTTCATCGCGGCGGCTTGAAAGCGGCGGTAGTCCGTGGCGCCAGACAAGATGTGTTCGCGCACCCAGGCAAGGATCTCGTTGCGCTCCTTCAAGGGGCGCAGGTTGAAATCGTCGGGCAGGTGCCAGGCAAGTCGGCGCTGTTCCGATGCGGCAACACCCTTCAGTTTCAGTCCACCCGGTGCGCGGGTCTGGTGGGGCAGCATGGCGCGGAAATACCCTTCTTGCAGGCGATAGCGATGCTCGATCCGATTGAGCATTTGCAGGCTGGAAAGCGTGCGCGGGATGCGGGAGCCGGCGACCCAGTTCTGGATCGTGTGCCTGTTCAATGTGTCTCCGGGCCGGATGATGCCGCGCCATAATTGCCAGCAGCTGTCACCATGGCGCTGCATGTGTAGGGCAAGCGCATCATGAAAGGTGCCGGGTTCAATCCAGTCGGTGAACAGTGGCTCGGGGAACTCGACTACAGGCGCGGCCTTTGGTCCGGGGCGATTGGTCGATGAGGCAGCGGCAGGCTTTTGTTCGGCACGTTTACCACGCGCTGCGGCCTTGGAAGATTGCATTGAAAACAGGGATCCGGGATCGAGAGGTTGTCATTCATGGTGGCGACACCGAGGGGCGCGCTCCCTATCGACCTCTCGTCCGCAGGTATATGGGGGAGGGCGGTTTATGACCCAATTTCTCAGTAGCTATAATCGACTGAGGGTGTGCATGTGCTTGAAATGACCGTGCTATCGTGGGTTGATCCTCTTGCTCGGGTATTCATTGCCTCAAACTAAAGATTCTTTATCGCCCAATGCATTCAATTAGAAATTTCTTATCGAACGCATTGTGTCGTAGCTGCCTTCATAGCGTCTGGACTTGTGCCTTAGAAATTGCTGCGGGACCTTCTGTCGAGTAGCCTTTTTGGTTCTAAATCGGTTGGAAAATTCCCAAAACTGGGCTCCCTGGGAAGTGGCTCGATTCTAAGAATTTTGCCATTTTCATTCCTAATTTCAGGGGGAGTACACCAATATGGCCGTTTAGAGCTCAGCCGCTTAAGGGTGTGTAGCGCGCCAAAAAATCGCGACAAAAATTCCGCGACAAAAATTAGCCATATCAGCCTAAAAAAGCGAGTGCACGAATTCCATTTCTCTTCGCTACCACGGGCGTAAGGCGTGAGGCATAAAGGGGCATGATGCAGCTTATCGGGAGCGCTTGACGCGACTGGCCTATTTGCGCGACGAAGTGGCAATGGACCATCCAATAGTCAATCAGTCAGCTGTCGATGTCGCTAAGCTCGTTCAGAGGATGACGTCGCATTATTTCGCACACGTGGCGGCGATGTATGTTGCACGAGATCCCCGCGCTGAGCTGTTTGCTCCACCCATCGAAGACGGCCAGAACGTGCCGATACTCCGGATCCCCCGGCGCGACGGAAATAACATGGAGATGTGGTTTAACTACTATCTTGCCGAGAATCGCAAGGTAGAGGCTGTCGAGGACTTTGATCGGGTATGGTTGACCGGCGCCCTGCTTCAAGTTGGAGATGCGTTGGGCGCTCATGGCTATTTCAACCACGAACCAGAGGCAGAGATAATCCGCCATCTGCGAAATGGCATAGCTCATGGAAATAGGTTCAATTTCCAACCTGCAGTTTTAGACAAGCAAACCGGGCATCTGAAGTATCCTGCCAACATTTCACGCTACGCCGCGCGGCAGGTAATGCCAGCGTATGAGATCGACACCCATCTACAAGGACAAGAAGTGCTTTGGACATGGGGCGGCCCCTGTGCGGTGGTCGATTGCCTTACAGTACTGGGCATTCATCTCTGGAACATGGGCCATGGCATCCCGCCGCCCGTAGCCAATTAGAGACCCAATGTAGCTCGACGCAAGTTTTTGGTATCAGGGACAGAAGCTTTTAGAGCACGGAAATAGCCTTCTGAGAGGCCGCCGATTTGCTTCTCAGAAGGCTCGAAAATGATGCGCTTCAGACAAACGCGCCGCGCTGCTGGACCTTGGTCCACCACTCACTGACGGTCACCACATCGACTTCACCCGCGTCTTGGCGCGCTTTGAGATAGTCCAGGACAGAGTTAAATGTGGCGTAGCTGTCGGTAGGCGCAGCTCCGAGGTGTTGGTAAAGATTGACATCGGAGCAAGCGTCGATCTGCTGCTGAATTTTCGCAATATGGGCGTCTGCCGTAAGCGCTTCGTAGTTGAAGCCGGGGAAGTGCATTGCGAAGTTTGGATCGATTCCAAAGCCAGTATAGATGCCGCCAGCCAATGAGAAGCGCGCCGACTTCATGCCGATGGCAATCAACGCGTCTTCCATCTTGGTTCCCCAGAATGCGCCGGTATCGACATCGAAATTCAGCTTTCCAACGCTGGCCGGGATGGTATTCGTCACCGTGATTTGGGTCGAGCTATCCACGCTCTGAATGCGCGTCCCAGAGGGCACGCTGGGGCCACCAGACACCGCCATGCCCGCTACCAGGAAAGCCGTAGAGGACATGGTAACAACCGCCGATCCATCGCAGGTTGCGGTCTGCCCGCGCAGGCGCCCAATGCCATTGAGCGTGAACGTACCCGCAGGGATCGGCTTGGACAGCTTGATGGTGTTAGCAGTAGGAGAATTCACGACGAAGGTGTTCGCCGGGACATTGGCACCCGTCACATACATGCCGGGATAATAGAATGATCCCCATGCAGTACCGCCTGAAGTGGTGACCGTGTCCGTCCCATTTGCGGTCACACTGTAGGACTGCACGGTCGTACTGTAATACCAGCCCGCTGCGTAGGAATAGCACATATGCTGCGCGCCCTCCGCGCCAAAGCGCGCCGTCACCCAATCCTTGATGGACTGCATATTGGCCGTCGCGGCTTCAACGGTCGGGAAATAAGTCAACGGTTCATCATTCGGGCCGCTGTCACAGGCCATCGCCCACCCCGCCGCCTTCATCTCCATAAGCTGCGCGGTTGTGAGTCGCCCCGGAGCATCGATAAGGCCGGGGGCGCAATAGATCGTTCCCTTGAACCCGCGCGCCGCGAGCATGGGGAAGCCCGCCGTATATTGTAGCCCGTTATTGTCGTCGAAGGACAGGATCACGCTCGGCTTATGCCGCTCGACAAGTACCATAGCGTCAACGGTGACCTTGCCCATCCCGCAGGTGCCCGTTGCCACCCCCGTGTCGATACGGCTCATCTTGGATTGCGTGCCCGTAAGTTCGGTCATCTTCTGGCCTGCCCATGTGCCGTTCGCCCGGAAACGATTGGCCTTGAAGGCGAACCATTGCTTGCCCTTAGTATGGGGACCGATGGCTTGATACTGCTGGCCGGTCAGCGCATCGAAGGCGTAACGGTAAGACGTGCTGCCGATGGTGAACGAGGGAAGCAGCGATGGAATGTCCGCATTGTAAATGTCGTTGCCGAAATCCGCATAGATAGCGATCAGATCCCACGAGGACGGGTCTTCGGTGTTGAAAGCGTTCGTGTTCATCAGCGGATTGCTGCCGGTGCCGGTCAACAGCATGGCGTTGGTGCCATGGATGGCCCCGGTGGCGGTCAGCGCAAAAGTACCGCTCGTTGCAGAACGGTTGGTCAGCGTCTCGAAATCGTCGATCACGCGATAGGAAAGCACATACTTGCCCACTGACAGGGAGAGCGGGCTGGTGCGCGGGCTGTTGGGGCTGTCGGCCAGACTGCCCGTCAGCGAGGCATCAAAATTACCGACCGTGCCGGTGCCATCCCAAGACCATGTACGTGCAGGCCCATTGATCGTCAGGCCAAGGGGCAGGTCAGCGGCGGTAATCGCTTCGCCCGCAATTGCGCCAAGGATCGCGCCAGTCGCAGGGCGGCCGACATAAAAGGTGCTGGCGGAAAGCGACAGCGCCGAAAGACTCGGCTGCTCGTACACATTCTGCACGTTAATCGTGAATGTCTGATTGCGCGGATCGGGTGCATTCGGGTGGGTGGCCTGCACGGTGACCTGAAAGCTGGTCGCCGCCTCGTAGTCGATATTGGTGGCGCCGCATACCAGATTGGCGCCGTCCAACGCTACCTTGCCGCCCGCGCCGTCGAGCAGCGTGTAAGACGATTCGCCGGGGGCATTCAGGATGGCCCCGATCACAGTGCCGGGCGCTGAGTTTTCCAGCACTGTGGCGGCAGAAAGAGCAAGGGGCGGGATTACGATGGATATGCCCACAGCGGTCAGCGTCAGCGTCCGCACATAGCCTGCGCCGCTTGGCGCAATCTCTGTGAAGGCCAAATGCTTTTGGACCCCAGAACCAACAGCTGTGGTCAACGAGACAGCGCCGGTCGAGGTGTTGAGCGTCACGCCATTGTCGTTCGTCAGCAGACCGATGATCGTGTTATCGCCCAGCCTGCGCGGCAGGGTGTAAACAATGCCGGTAGTATTGGCCGGAATGGTCGCGGTCTCGGCATACGGTCTGGCAGCGTCGATCCCGGCCCCATAGCCATTCTGAAATTTGCCCATAATCCGCCCCTTACTGCTTCATCAGAAAGTTGAGCGTGCCGCTGACCAGCGTGGCATTCAGGCGGAACCTTTCGGAGGTTGAGGACGGTGTCACAGGCGCTTCGGAGACGTTGCGCGTGTAAAGCGCCCAGGCAGAATTATTCAGCGTGGTTGCGCACCATGTTACGCCCTCATCCAAAGAGCGCTCCAACTGAACAGAGCCTGCCCAGTCGCCCGTCAGCTGCACCAGCATGTCGCGACCCGGTTCCGGGGTAAAGGCAGCGGTAGCCCCGGACGTAGTCCGAGAACCGGAGACCGGAGTGCTGGCTGCGGCCTGAAAATTGGGCCTCTGCAATGCGGTGCGGATATCCGCCAATAACAGGCGGGCGGCCTCTAGCGTGTCTTCGCTGGCGACGCCAGCAAGCAGGTTTTGCATCACCATTATTGTCCGTCCTCCAACCAGAATGTGACGACGCCGCCGGACAGATCCAGCCACAGAAAAGGACCGGCGGACTCAGGCGGCGGGCCGCCAATGAACAGCCGCTGTTCGATATTCCCAACCAGCGCCATGACGTGGGGCCGCAACACTTCGCGAAAGGCTGCGGCATCAGTTTCGTCGAGGCTCTCAAGCGCCTTCGTCATTTCAAACTCCTATCGTCAGGATTTCGCCGCCGAACGTCAGCGGTGATCCGCCAAGGGTTGTGATCGAACCGGACTGCGGCGGTATCGGTCTGTCGGCCGCGCTGGCCCAATCCTCGATCTGGCAATCCCAGCGCGTCTGCGCGGGATTTCGCCGCTCATTGGGCCGCAATCCGGTCAACAGACCATAATGGAGACGGGCGCGCAGGCCGGGTGTCCAGTCAGGGTCTTCCACCACCAGCACCACCCGGCTTTCACCGCGATCCATCGCCAGATCGTGGAGCCAGTCGGCCTCATCATCGGTCAGGTCGCCAAGCGTCCATTTATAGGTGCCGTAGCGGGCACCCTCGACCAGGGCGAAGTCACCCGACAGCAGCCGCGACACCGAGCCGGTATCTTTGACGCCGCGCCCGGCGCCCCACTCTTGGTTGTAGGCCGGCTGCCATGCGTCCCCGGCCATGATCACGCCGATGGCCAAAGGCGCGCTGCCTACGGGCTGCGTCAGGCTGATGCGCATGTAGCGCACCAACTGCTCATCGCCATGCCAGAAGGCGTGGGTATTGGGCGCAAACCGGCCCGGCCGATCCGGCACCCGCAGCGGGCCATCTGCCTTGATCGTGATCTCGCCATAGCCAGCGAGGCCACCCGAGATCGTCCAGCGCGCCGCCAGCGCCGGGCCGATGATCGAGCCAAGGAACACAGAGTCAATCACCACCATCGAGCCGAAATCGACATCAATGGTTGCGGCCGTACCGACCGCGTTATCGACCCAGACCTCTTTCGGAGAAGGCCTGAGCAGATTGGCCACGCCTGAACCGCGCGAGGCCGCAATGGCCACGATATCGACGGGGCGCAGCATCAGCATATTGGCCATCAGAGCCTCCTCAACACAGTGACCTTGGAGAGGCCGGTGGCGCGGTTATCCTCCGCGCCGATCACAAACACATCGACGCCCGCGTCATAGCCCAGCTGGTCAATCGTGATGGTGATGACCCGCCCGAGACAGGCCGCGAACTGGCCCGCCAGCGTATGGACATCGACCACCAGCGGGCCGCCCAGAAATGCGAGATGACGATCTGCCTCGGCCTCCGCATCGGCGCGGTTGACAATGGTGGTTACACGCTCCGCCCGCTCGGCTGTGCTTCCCCAACGGGACGCCAAGGCGGCATCTTCGCGCAAAGTGTAGAGCGCCGCAGACTGGAGCCATTGGGCATAGAGCGGATCGACCGTCGTCATGCCGGTTCCCCGGCCGTGGGCGGCACAGGCCAGATCACATCGGCCGGACTGGCGGCTTCCGTGAGATCGCGCAGGGCCTGCCGATAGACCACCCATGCGGCGCGTGTCGCCTCAGGCACATCGGGAAGCTGCGTCCAGTCGCTGGCCAACAGCCGCTTATCTCTTTGATACCTGATTTCTTGCCAAACCTCAGCCAAAGACGGCGATGGCGGATCATCCCTGACAAATGCATCACCCGTCCAGCGCCACAAACCGTCTGCGATTACGAACTCAGGCGCATCAGCTATGGCGACCTCGCCAGACTGCGCCTGCAAAGTGACGTGGTCCGCATCCGGGCAACTGCCGACCCGAATAACCCGGCCATCACTTTGCCTATGCACAGCAAAGAGCATCACTTTTTAAGCTCCACTATGACCAATTGGCTCTGGAAAATGCGGTTGTTGTAACCGGCGCCGGTCGCTTGCCCTTGAATTGTGAAGGTTGTTGCGCCCGTCAGGCCTCCGACAAGGGCCGACATCGTAATGGTGGTTCCGTATGACGCATCGAAGGGAATGAGAGGCACCCCAACGCCAGCGTTATCAATCCGCAAATTCAGCACTGCGGGAAAGCCGGATTGCTCAGCAGTACCGCGCACAACGGCGATGATGACGAAAACCGATGATGACCCGGCAGGACTGACCGTAACAGATGCAGCATTATGCCAAGCAAGATCCCCAGACCATGCAATCGTCCAGCTTGTGCTGGCCTGTAGAGGTGCTGAGATGGCATTGGATATAACGGCCCCAGTGTTGACTTGGCCATCGGCCACACCACCACCCGACTTGACCGTACCGGCAACATCGCTGCCCGAGGGCCTTCCGCCTCCGCCGCTGATACCGCCCCATGTCGCCGTGGTCGCGGCGCCATCGGCCAAGGCCTTTGCCTTGGCGCTGATTGCATTGAGCAGCGCCTGCCGGGTCGTATAGCAATCGGCAAACTTGCCCCGGAACGTAGGGCCATCAATAGTTGTAGGGCCGCTGAGATAATCCCAAGGGACGGGAGATGTCAGGCTGGAGAGATAAATGGACAGTGCGTCCAGCGCATTATTGTAGGCCGTCTTTTCCGACCCAATGCCATAGATCGTTGCCTGCGCGTTGATGCCCGAACGCTCGGCCTCCAAGACATAGCGATCCACTATAATCTGCGGCTTTTCGCCCGCCGCAAGGATGTTGTCGGAGGCAATTTCGGCAATAGCCGCATTGGCGGCATTGGCCGATGCCAGCGCGGCCGCTGCCTGCGCTCCAGCGCTGGCCGCAGCGCTGGCCGCCGCCGATGCGTCGGCCTGCGCATTGTCCGCCAATACCTTTGCCTTGGCGCTGATCGCATTGAGCAGGATCTGACGGGCCGAATAGACATCGGCAAACTTGCCCCGAAAGGTGGGGCCGACGATATCGGTATTGCCGGTCAGATTGGACCACAGATAGGGCGTGGTGAGGCCCGACAGATAGGAGAGCAGAGCCGTCAGCGCATTGTCATAGGCCATGCGCTCGGTCGTGATGCCATAGGCCGCCGCCTGCCCGTCGATGCCGGATTGCTCAGTCACCAGCACATTGTAATTGAGCACAACCTGCGGCTTTTCGCCGGGCGTCAGCACATTGTCGGCCGCGATATCGGCAAGGCCAGCATTGGCCAGATTGGCGGCGGCCTGCGCGGTGGCGGCCGCACTGGCGGCATCACTGGCGGCCGTGGCAATATCGCCCAAGGTTTCGGCTAGACCGGAGCCATCATCAAAGGCAACATCGCTGACCAGGACAATGGCCGCCAGCGATCCGCGCGCCATCTTATGCTCGTTGCGCCGATAGCCGAGGCGGCGCGAAGAGACCGGGCGATAGGAGGCGCTGCGCGTTACCGCATGGCTCTTAACCGACAGGGCCGAAGCGCCCCAAGCCCAGCGCCGCAGTTCGATCTGGCCCGCCGCATTGAGCGCCCACAGGATCGAAACCGAGCCGAGCAGTTGATCGAGCATGGCGGCAACCGTGGTGCTTTCATCCGCCGCGATCCAGCCGACCGGCGCCGGTCGATCCGCGTCGGCCGAGGCAATCGTGCCAGCGGCAAACGCCGGGCCATCCACTGCCGCGACAAGGCGCGAGGCAATCCCCGCCGCCGTCTCGACATAACCGCCTTCGGTCTCGCCCTCGATGTCGGCCGTCAGGTCTCCGGCAGGCTGCGTCCACCAGCGGACGCAGGCCAGCGAAGGGCAGACAATCCCGCCACCGGCAGGCACAGCCGCCGCCTGAAGTGCGGCGAAAGTTGCCTCGGCCGTGCCCGCCCATGCCAGCACCGTGAGAGGCCCGGCCGCGCCCTTGTCGCGCACGGCCGTAATGGCCTGAAGGTGGCGCAGCGGATCGGCGAAGGAATAGATGTTGTGGACCGCATCCAGCGGCTCGCCCTGCACGTTGAACACGCGGCCCCAGATCCGGCGCTTGATCGTGCCCGCCCAATCGGCCGGGCCATCAAGGCCGCCCGTGCCGCCCCACCGCGCCGTCAGCAGCGGCTTTTTCAGGTCGGCCGCAGGATCGGCCATGGCGATTTTCAGCTTGCCGCCATCCTCGACCGTGGCGGTCAAAACCTTGCCCGAGAGCGCGATGGGCGGCAGGCTTCCCTCCGGCCCGATGCGGACGGTAATCGGTGCGTCCGCCCACACCAGCCCGGCCAGATCGGCCAGATCGGCGCGGTTGGTTGTGCCCCACACGATCTCGGCTGCCTGCGGTACGCCGCCCGAGCCAAGATCGGTGCCGTCGAACGTCAGGCTGGTGATGATCGTCGGTGCGCCTGTGATGCCTGCCATCCAGTGCCCACCAGCATAATAATAGGGATAGGCCGCGCCGCCGCCCGCAAGCCGCACGGTGCGGGCGGCGCCGTCGCTGGCCTGCCGTGGGCTGGCTTCGACAAGGATCAGCTGCGCCGCCATCAGGAAGTCTTCGCCAGATCAGCGAGAGCCGACGTGGAGATATACCCCTGATCAACCATCTGCTTGAGGTAATCGACCGTCATCCCCAACAGCGCAGCCATCCGCGAAAGCTGATCGTTGGCCTCGTCCAGCGCGCTGTTCGTCTGCGCCTGCGCGGTGGCCATGGCGGCGGCATCGCTGATCCGCTGGTTGGCGGCCGTGATCGCATCGCGGGCCACGTCGGCAATCATCGCGCGGTCGGCCTGATATTGCGCCGTCGTGCCGAACGCCTCTTTGCTGACCGTGTTGAGTTGTTCGAGCAGCTTGGCCAGCGTGTCCGACGCGCCATCCTTGCCCGCCGCCACATCAGCCTTGGCCGTGGTGATCTTGGCCAGAATTGCCGCGCGCTGATCGACGGCCGAACCTTCAAACAAGGCGCCCGACGACATTTCATCTAGGATCTGCTGGAGCGATCCGACCTGATCCTCCAACAGCTTCTTGGTCAGCGCGGCGCGGGCCTCGGCATTGACCTTTTCGGTCGCGACCATATCGAAGCCGTACTGCTTGGCGATCCGCAGGCGCTCCTGCGCCGTCTGCTCATCCTCGCGGAAAGCCTTTTGCAGCTGCGCGCCGATGCCACCGATGGCGAGTTCCACCTCCTGCACCTTGAGCGCTTCATTCACCGCGCTCTCAATGTTGGACGAACTGCTGAGCGCCTTCTGAACGGCCTTTGAGAGGCCCCTGACGGCGCCATCTGCAATGGCATTTTGAATGGCAATCAGGGTGGCGGTCGCCTGATCGGTGCCATCATAAAGGATGTCCGACCCTGCGGTGTTGGGGTAATACTTGTCCCCAACCCGCGAACTGCCCGAGGCCGAGACCCGGAAATAGTCCTTGTATTGGCCGATGCTGACCGAGAAATCGCCAACCGTCGTGTTGAACTTGTTGGCCACCGCCTCCAGCGCAGAGGTGATGGAATTGCCCATATTGGTCAGCCCGGCGCTGACCTCCTGCGTGCTGGCAGTCGTGCTGGCCTTGTTCGCCCCGGTGATAACCGTGGTGCCCGCCTTCGTAGGGGTGAACAGGCCGCCAAGCATGCCGCCCACGACGCCGCCCACGATGCTCCCCAGCGGCCCGGCAAAGCTGCCGAGGCTCGATCCCAGCCCCTTCGAGATCGCCTCGAACGCACCGGGCAGAAACTTCTTGCCGAGTTCCTGCCCGACTGCACCGCCGATGCTGCCGCCAAGGGACGAGGAGCCGGAGCCATTGACCAGGCGCGAGGCCGTCCCGCCCAGCATCGCGCCCTGAACCGCATCCGGCAGCGCGGTTTCAAGCTTGGTGAAAAGGGGTTTCAGGCCCTTCAACAGGCTGTCAGGAATGTTGATCCCAAGCCCGCGAAACAGCGAATTGGTGAGGCTGAGAAGAGGGCTGGCGACCCCTGCGACATCGCTGTTTTTAGAGCGACGACCGTCCACCACAATGTCTTTGCCGGTCGTAACCGGCACGCCATTGTCATTGGATGCCTTTTTGCCCAGCACACTGTCAAAAAGCTGCGCCACGGGATCAATGCCCGAAAGACCGACAGGTGTCCCCACCTTGCCGCCGCCCATGCGCCCCGCCGCCGCAGCGGCCGCATCGCCCAGACGCAGGATTGCGTCGCCGCTGGCTTCGGTCGCCGCGCGGAAATTGCGCGTGGCCTCGTCTTCAAATGCGCGCAGGCTGTTGCCGAACAAGCTTTCGACAATCCGCTGCGACATGATGTTGACGTAGCTGTTGCTGATAGAGGACAGGATCTTGTCGAAAGACCCGCGCCCTTTCAGCGTTTCCGCAACCGCTTCGTTAAGGGCCGTCCGCATATTGGTCGCGGCGGAAACATTGGCTTGGATAAGAGCCTGCTGATCACGCAAAACGCGCGCGTTCAACTGGTTGTTCCGCACGATTTCCAGAACCTGCGCGGCCTGACCTTCGGACAGCGGCTGTTGCTTTTTCTGGAGGTCCAGAATGACGCGCAGCGCGTCGGCTTCATCCTGCCGTCCGCCAACGATCAGCTTATTGATCGCGGCCTGTTCTGCCTGTGCTTTGAGGTAATCCTGAAACGGCTTGTTGAGGCTATCCTCAATTGCGGCCTTGGCCATTGCCGCATCAGCGAGGATCTTGTCGCTGTTGATAATGTCACCGCTATGGGCGGTCACGTAATCAACAATCTTGCCGATTTCGGACAGCGATTTGACAGTCTTGTCCTGCCCGGCCGGGGCGGTCGAATAGGGGGCGCCAATCGTCTCGATCTGCTCGATCAGGGTTCGGCTAAGATCTGCCCGCACCTTGGCCTTAGCGGCTGTCGCCTCGGCAATCAGCTTGGGGCCGTCACCCAATTTCGCGCCCTTGCGCTCTACATCAGCAATGAGGTTATCGAGATCGCGCAGGGCCTTATTTGCGCGCTCTACCGCAGGCGGCAGATCGGAAAACTGATCGGTGATATTGGAGATGCGCGTTTCGGCGCCATCGCTGAAATTGGCGAGGGCCGCGCTGTGATCGGGATGCTTCTTTTTGGCTTCGCGGGCAGCCTCTAGCGCTTTGTCCCGCGCCATGGTGGCAGTGCGAAATTCCTTTTCATAGTCAGCTTGCGACACATAGGTGCCTGCCAGCGCGGTGCCTACCGGATCAGCTTTGCTCGCCTTGTAGCGCGCTTCCAGCTTACCCACCGCCTCATTGTAACGATTGGTTGCAGCGGTAGCAGCGTCCAACTCACTGGTGACTTTGCGCTGAGATGTCGCCAACTCAGCATTGGTCTGCGCTACCCTGGCATCAGCCAGCGCCTTTTGATCCTCAGCGATCTGGTCATTCAACTGGCCAATCTGGCGGTAATTCCAGATGGCAACGCCGGGGTTAAGGTTAGACAAGCTGAGCCAGTTAGACTGGATAGCTTTGACCGCCGCCTGATTATCGGCAATCCGTTTTTCCAGAATGGTAACTGATGCATTAGCAGTCTGCCCCATGACGGCCAGAAAATCGCCCTGCACCTTGATTGCAGCCTTGGTCGCATCGGCCAACTGCTTCATGGCGTTGGCGGCTTCGCTGCTCTTGAGCTTTACGAGGTCGAGACCGACCGCAAAATCATAGGCCTTATTTTCTGCCTTGCCAGCGGCACCTTCCGTTTCCAGCATGGTCGCTGCCAGATTGGCCAGTATGCTGGTGCCAACAAACACTGCCGCACCCCAAGGCCCAGCAAGGAACGAGGCGACGCTCGCGAAACGACCGCCCATCTGCGCCACAGCATCAGCAATCTGGCCGCCTTGGGTCGAGATGATAGAACCAAGGCTCATACCGCCTTGGGCCATCACGGCCACGTCCTGCATCTGGCGGCCGAGGTTGATATAGCCCGCTCGGGCCTGTCCAAGCGAGACACCGCCATTGGCAAGAGCCGCCGCCGCCCGATTATTGGCGGCCACGTTTTCGTTCAGGGCGCTATTATTGCCCGCGATGGACTTGGCATGATCCTGCAGCTGCTGGCGCGCCATAGATAGCGCGGAGGCATACTCCCGCTCTGTGATGACGCCCTTTTCCAGCAGGAGTTCCGCCGCGTCCAACTGCTGGTTGAAACGCTGCTGCGCGGCATACATCGGATCGATGGCAGAGCGCAGTTGCGCCGCCATGCTGGCATATTGCTGTGCTTCGGTAACCGCCTTGCGCAGGGCCTCGGCATTGTCATTGGCGGCGGCGGCGGCGTTTCGCTCCGCTGCGGCCTGATTGTTGGCGGCATCCGCGCGCTCGCGCGAGGCCGTGGCGCCTGCCACCAGCGCACCAATGCCTTGATTGGTGGCCGCCGTGTTGGCAATGATGGCCTGCATCGCCGTCTGCAGTGCAGCGTTGGACTGGCGGAAAGCCTGCACCAGTTCGTCATTGGCAGCGGCGGTAGCGGCGGTGGCGGCCGTCAGCGCCCCGGCCGAGGCGGCGGCGGCCTGATTGGCCGTGGCCATACCCGCCAGTTCACCGCGCATACCCTGCATCTGGCCGACAAAGCCGCTGCCGTCCATTTTGACGCGGACGCCGATTTCGACAACATTGCCGCCACTCATTTTGCTTGCCTCTCAGCCAGCGCATCGAGCGCGGCATGCTCCATCACCCGCAGATCGCGGAACAGCGCCGGGGTCATTTCCGTGCCCATCATCTTGGCTGTGTTGGGGATGACATTGTAATCCAGCCCAAGGCGGCGGCCGGACATGGCGCACCAGCGCCATTGGGTGCCCAGCGCGATAAACAGGCTGAACGCACCATATTCATCGGGGCAGATTTCAATCTCGCCCGGCGCCGCCACGGTGCCAGCCAGACGCTTTTGCATCCATTCGGGCATGATGGCAGCTTGGGTCATTGGATCAGACGTCCTGCGCGTGGCGCCGCCGCGCCCGGTGATCCAAGCGCGCGCGGCGGCTTTCAGTTTCCCGCCCGAACCTCAGGCGTGGCGTTGCGGCAATTGATGTAGGCCCGACCTACCGCGCCAGAGACGCCCGGCTGGCGGAGCAGGAGGCGGAAGGTGTCCTCGCTAAAGGACAAGGCTTCGCCATTTTCGGCGGCCACGCCGCGCCAGTCGCGCACAATCGGGGAGAGCAGCCGGGCCGCTAAAACGCTGGGGGCGGGCGGCGCTTCACCGGACGCTGCAGCATCAGCGATAGCCGGATTGGCCATCGCCGCCACATCGGTCAGCTTGACCAGAAAATCCGGGAATTCATCATCGTCCAGAATACGGAAGCGCAACTCGATCCGGTTCTCGATCACAGAGCCGTCCTCGGACACACCGGGGAACGTGACAGGCCACCATGCGAGGCGCTCATTGACGATACGAAACATGGGCAATCTCCAAATGGGTGCAGGCGGGTGTCTTGGCCCCGCCTGCTGTCATGCGGGGCTTGCGCTTCAGCCAGCCCCAGACAGCCAGCATCGCGCTCAATTGCCCCTCTCCGGGGTGGTTATTTCGCGGTGATCTGCAGGTCGGCCGCGCCGCCGCTGATCGTGTGGAGCAATTCGACCGTCCACATGACGATGTCGTTCTCCTTGCTCTCGGTGATGTTGGTGATCTGCGCCTTGGTGGCGGACACCTCGACAATGTTGCCAGCCACCGTGCCATGGGTCAGATCCACGGCGATCAGCGAACCATTGCGCAGCGTGGAGATGTAATCCTTGGTCGCCACGTCCACCGCTTCGATCACAACCGTCGATTTGGTCGAGTGATTGCCACGGCGCACCGAACGACTGCCCACCAGATTGCGCATGGCCACCGACACGCCACCGTCAATTTTCCACGACTTCATCTTGGCGGCATAGCCATCAAGCGTGAAATCGGTGTTGGCATCATTGACCTCAAGCGGATCTTGCCAGCGGGTCAGCGTGACCGCGCCGGGCGCCGCCTTGTCAAACGGGGTCGCGGCGGGAACAAGGCCGGTCCAGTTGAGCGAAATGAAGGGATAGGCCCCGGCCGAGAAATCCATAGAGAACGTGCCGACGCAGCCAAGCGCCTTGCGCCGCTGATCCGACAGGAAATCATAGTGGCTGAGCGAAGACATAGTGCCCGGTGCCGCGAACACCTGTTTGGCATCGGTCATAGCGGTCAGCGCGGGCGCCGCCATGCCGCAACCTTCCAGCAATTCCATCCATGCTGGGGCAGTGCCCGCAGTGCCCGAACCAGCAATTTCCACCTCATAGGAAAAGGTGCGCCGCTCATTGCTGGGCATACCGGGCTGCGCGCCATAGGTGGGGCTGTCCAGATTGCGGTCCACCTGATCGACATCGACCGGCTTGCCCTGATAATTGCGGGTCATCACGCCATTCAGCAGCACAGTCGGCACGGCATCGGTGCCATAAGTCGTTTCTTTTTTCGCGAGGACCACCGCCACCCAATCAACCATTTTTGCTCTCCACACTGGCCGAGCCGGTGGCGTCGGCAGGTTTCACCGCAGCAGCCCCCAGCGCATCCCACGCCGCAGGGTCCACATTCGGGTCAGGGAGGCCCAATTCGAGCAGCATGCCAACACGCGCCGGGCCATTCAGCGGCAGGCCAAAACCATCCAGTTCACGCCCGGCTGCATCGGTCGGGCGCGGCTGGGTCGCCTCACCCTGAACCTCCTGTACCGCCTTGTTTTTCGTCATTGACTTACCTTCCTGATGTGCCGAGAAGTGCTAAACGACATCCCCCATGAGACCTGCCTTCCCTGCAGGGACATCAGACGCTCGCCTGCGAATTCGCAGGGTTTTGCGGCCTCCGGGTGCTTCCAACCCAGCAGCGCATCCATCACCTTCTTGGCGTTCTCCTGCAGCGCTTCGGATGTTCCCCCGACGCGTCGCACCGCCTCCAGTGTGATCACGACCGTAAAAGTCTCGGTCACCTTCTGGTCGATGGCACCCGCGCCATATTGATTGGGCGATGCAGCGCTCCGCTCCGGCACGATAAACAGCGCCGGGCTGACACGCGGCGGTTCGGTCAGGGCCGCCATTTCGAGGAGACCCTCGACATGGGCAAAACCGGCATCCTTGAGCCGGGCAATCGTAGGTTCAAAAGCGATCATGCTGTGCTGGCTCCAAACAGGCCGCGCAGCCAGTTGCCCATCACATCCTCAACCGTCTCCTGCTCGACCGGGCCGAAACCGAGGAACTGGCGCTTGGGCATGACAACCTGCGCGACAACACGCCCGCCGAAAGACAGGGCGGCTTTTTCCTTGGGGCGGATCACGCCCCCTTCATTGTGAATGCGGCCATATTTGCCGGGACCGCCTGACGGCAGCAGGCCGACCTGCGCATAGTCAGACCCGAAATCCGGCACGATCTGGGTTTCCAGCGCGCCGGTCAGATGCAGCACCTTGCGCTCTGGATCGACATTGTCGCGGCGCTTGGCCCAGGGAACGCCGAGCGGGTCTTTCTCCTGGTCAAACCTCTCATGAACGTGATCGAGCCATTCCCCCGCAATCTCGCCCATCGGGCGGCGCATATCGGCGGCCTCATTGATGGCGCGGGCGATCATCGCGTCCAGTTCGGCGCTGTCCAGTTCGATGGTGTAGCCGATCCCGCTCATCAGTAGCCCCGCAGGCCATCGGGATAGGCGCGGCGCCCCGGCGCGATCAGGATCGGATTTTCCGACACGGCGGGCGTGGGGGGCGTGGCCAAAGGCAGTTGCAGCGCGCCGGACTGGATGCGCTCCAGCAGGCGGGTCGTTGCCTTGGCCTGTTCGGCCACGCCGTCAGGCGCACCACTGGGATAGAGCGCCGCGCGGGCCAGATCCGTCACCAGTTTTTTGACGATCAGCGGCGGATCGAGCAGCGGCACCACATAGCGCGAGGCGAAATAGGTATCGACCAGCGCCTGCGCATCGATCAGGGCGTTGACCAGCATAACTCGGTCGATCCGGCCGTCACCAATCCCATCGGTGGCGCGGATCACCTCGGGCAGGCCGACGCGGGCGACAAAATCCATGATGGTAACGTAGCCGGCACCGCCATCGGGCATCGCCCATGCGCCGTCGATCACGGTCACGTCCAGTTCGGCCTCGGCAATCTCGGCCGCTGCATTGCTGACGCGCACCGTCACCAAATAATGTTCGCCATCAGTGCCACCGGCAAGATCGACAAACACCGCGCCCGCCTCGATCTCGGCCGAGGCCGTCATCAATGCCGATCCGGGCACAAGCCCGCGCGAGTCTACGCTCACGTTTTCCACCGCCGTAGGCAAAGGCAACGCCGCCACCCGGAGAGGGTAGCGGCGCACTTCGGCAGGCTGTTTCAGGATGGTTTCAACTGCCATGCATCACCCGTCAGGTCTTGGCCTTGCCGCGCGCGGCAGGCTTGTCGGTGGGCGGATCGGACTTGGATTGTTCGGCCGGGGGCGTTTCGCTTTCGCCGCCAGCCCCTTCGGTCGCATTCATGCCGACCAGAAGGCGCAGTTCATCCCGGCCGATGGCACCGGACACCAGACGATTCCCGACAATGCGCAGCACCTGCTCAGACGTCAGGTTTCGCGAAACATCAAACTCGCTCAGGCGCCCGTCGCCCAACCGCTCAAAGACAGCGACAAGCAGATCACTGTCCGCCACGTCGGCCAGTTCGACCACCGCGCCTTCGGGCACAGTCGGAATTTTCGACCCGAGCTTGCCCAGCGCCGCCAGCAATGCAGCCTCGTCATTGGCCTTCACCAGCGCGACAGGAGCGCCCCATTCCAGTTCGACCGTAATGTCAGCATCGGTCGGCTCTACCGCGCCTGCGCGCAGCAACGACCGAGCCACCTCAAAAGGCAGCGCGATCACTTCGCCTTCACCAATCGGCTCTTTGGCCTTGTTCACATCCGCCCGGCGCAGGCCGTGCACGGTGATGCGGGTTTTGTAATTTTCCATCGGAGTCTACCTCAGGTGAGAAAAGGTGGGCGGCGCGATAGACGCACGCGCCGCCCGATCAGGGCGCTTGGATCAGAGCGCGTCCTGAAACAGAAAGCCCGCATCGGGGCCGACCAGTTCAGCCGAGAATTCGTCGATGACGTCATTCTTCCAGCTGCGGATATCAGCGTCATACCGAGCAGCTTCGACCAGTGGATGGTTCAGCAATTCGTAGGTGTAGCCATAGCTGGGCAACGCCATGTTCCGGCGGCCCGAAGTGGAAGGGGCCACATAGGCAAGGATGGCGTCGCCGCCCCAGACATCGACCGTGGTGCCATCCTGCAGGTCATAGATGGCATCGCCGGAAACGACGTTTTGCACGTCGAAGTAATTGGCCAGCATCGGGATCGTGATCGACGAGGAATTGGTATAAGCGAAATGCTGGATGATCTTCGGATGCTTGCCCAGCGCACTGGTGAGACCGCCCGCAAGTACAAGCGTATTGGGACGGCGCCCGATGCGCTTGCGGATCACTTCCTTGCTGTCAAAAACCTGCGTCTTGGGGTCACTGTCAGGGTCAGACCATTTACTGTCACCCGCCAGCGCGGCCTTGTTGGAGGCTGCGTAGGAAGCTGCGTTGCGAGCAACACCCGCCTGCTGAATCTCCTTTTCCAGCGCGATCACCGCCAAAACCGTATCCAACGCATCTTGCTGCAAATCGATATGGGGAACGGCCTGAGCCTCATCCTTATGTTCAATCGGCACCACGCCCGAAAGCGCTTCCTGATGCAGATTGACGTTTTTGCCCTCGTACCCGAATTCGAGCGTGGCGATGGGCGCACCCGGCGCGCGGCGGGTACGGCGACGCTTGAAGCTGGCGCGGTCGAATTCGATACGCTTGGCGCCGCGAGTGGGCATCCAGACCTGCGGGAAAAGAGCACCACCGACGAAATCGGCATTCTGATAGCCGCGCGCGTGATCACTCAGGATCGGGTCAACCACCCGCACTTGTCCAGTGTTCATCGACATAAAGGCATCCTTCAATGAGGGGGAAAAGAGGGAGAGGCCGTTGCGCCACCTGCCTGCCGGTCCAGATCCCGGAGCAGGTCGCCTCCCTTGGGCTTGGTCAGCCCGGCCACACGCCGGGCAATGGGATTAGAGAGAGGGCGGGATTACAGGGTGAGCAGCACTTCGAGCTTCTGATCAGCCGCCGTGGCCGCCGTTACCGTGTAGCCGAGGATTTCGCCGGTCCCGCCCTGCGCGATGGCGCGCCCGCTGGCATCGGACTTGATCGCTACGCCCGCACCCACCGCTGCGCCGCTGTCCACGATGGAGGTGCCGAGCACGTCCACCGCGAAAGCTTCGCCAGCGGCGGCGGCATATTGCGCCACGCCCTGCGCCTTCGCGCCAGCGGCGCAGGGCGCGCCGGTCAGCATGCCGACAAAGCGATTGGCCAAAACCGCCGCTGTGGCGATAGCGGTCATCGAAAAAATGGAAGTTTTCTGCATGAGTTATGTCCCTGATCGAGAGGAGAAGAAGGAGGCGGAGCATCAGCCCGCTTCCTGCGCCCGCCTGACGCAGTCCATCCACGCCATCTTGGGGTTGTCGTTCTGGATAGCCTTGGCCTTGGCGTAGAGTTCGCCCCGCTCGGGATCGACATCGTAGCCTTCCGGCGCGGCGAAGCTGACATAGCTCTTGTCGCCCTCGGGCTTCTTGCCATGCTCACCAAAATCAATCAGTGGCTTGGCGGTATCGAGCAGCTTGCGGAAGGCATCGGCCGGGGCCATGTCGCCCGCCTCGCCAAAGCTGACGACGGCCGTCGCCTCGAAATGATCCAGCAGGCCAACCACCAGCCCCTTGGCCGCCGGGGCCAGTTTGGCCGAGGACACCAGCCCTTCGGCAAAGCTGACATGCTCGGTATGGCGCGCATCGGCAGCCCGCTTGGCATCTTCCTTTTCGCGGGCGGCGATTTCCGCCTCGCGCGCCTTCAGTTCGGCATCGCGCGCATCCAGCGCAGCCGACCGCTCGGCGAAACTCGCCTCGGTGATCTTCGTCACGTCATTGTCTCCGTCTGTGGGGAAATCGAAGGTCAGCGCACCCTCGTCATCGCCAGCCGCAAACTGGACAGTGCCCAGCCCTTTGATGCCGGGGGCATGGGCGCCCAAAAATCCGATGTGCTTGAGATACCAGTTGCCGGGCTTGGGATTGCCGGGGTGATCGGGCGTGTAAAACTGCGCCGAAACCTTGGGGTAGCTCCCTTTGCGTACCAACTCGGCAAAGCTCGGCTCAATCTTGTCGGGCGTGGCCACCAGCACATCACCATCCATGGCAAGGCCGGAAACCCAACCATAGGCCGGTGCGTCAATCTTGGGATGACCCACAACCAGCGGCGCCGGGTCCGACGCCGGATCATAAGCCGATGCGGCAGCGGCAAGCTCTTTCGCGCCGAAAGATACCTTCACGCCCTCGTTCGAGGTGAAGGTTCCGACGCGGGCAATGCGAATGGAGGGTGATGTCTGATCCATGCCCAACCGATAACGGGGGCGGATCGGGGCCGTGGACTTCCCTGCTGGGAAGTCAACAAAATGGAGCGGCTACAGGCACCTACTGGCTCATCGCCGCCGCGATGGCAAGTGCCAGTCTAACCCGCCGCAACGATAGCCCGAAATTTCGCCGGGGCGCGATGCCCCGCATAGGCGATGCCGTTTTGGGCTGTTGGGCGCGGATTGCGATTGAACGCGCTGTACGGGGCTTAAAATCGGAGATTGCGCGATGGCTGACAATCAGCCCCCCAAACCATCCAAAGCAGGCCGCACTCTGGTCGGCACCGTAGGCATGGCCACAGCCCTGATGTTGTTCACCTCGATCCCAATGGAGGAGAGCGGCCGCAAGGTGACGGCCTCCGTTTCGCCTCAAACCGGAGCCGTCACGGTCAAGCATATCAGCGGGCCGCAATACCTCAAGGCTTACCTTGATCTGGTGAAAAAGGCGACCGCCTGCGACGGCATTACGCGCGGGGTAAGGATGGGGCAAATCTACACAGAGCAGCAATGCGCGCAGATGCTGGAGGCCGAACTGGAGATCCATGCGCACGAGTTGATCACCTGCATTCCCGGCCTGTCGCCCACCATCCCCGGCCGCGACCACATCCGCGCCGCGATGGTATCGCTGGCCTATCATGTCGGGCCGCCTGCGGTGTGCCGGTCGAGCATCCGACTGAAGATCGCGCAGGGCCGCCTGCGCGCCGCCTGCGACACCCTGCCTGATTTCAACAAATCCAAGGGCCGCGTTGTGCCGGGCTTTGTTGCCCGTCGCGCCCGCGAACATGCCCTTTGCATCAAGGATGCAGCATGATTTCCATGATCTATTATGCCCGCAAAGCGTATCTGTTTGCTCGCCCATGGCTCAATGGCGCCTGCTCCTGGCTCAAGGCCAACTGGCGCCCGATCATTCTGATCGCCCTGGTCGCAGGCCTGTGGCTGCGCGGCAATCTGCTGGGGGCCGACCGCGACAAGTGGCGCAAGGCCGCTCAGGATCAGCAAACCGCCTTCACCAAAGCGTCCGTCGAAGCCGCGCTAAAGGCCGAGGCAGATCGCATCGCCACCGAAGCCAAATCCGCCACCAACGCAAGGAAAGCCGACAATGTCATATCGCCGTCTGTTACCCATCAGCGCGCTGCTGCTGATCGCTACGCCGATGCTCACCGCCTGCGGCCCGAAACGGATTGCCGTCTATCCGGCCAAGCCGACACCCCACCCACGAATGGCGCTGCCCCGGATCGTGACGGCCCCGGTCCCGATGCCGTGGTCATCCCCCGCGCCCACTTCGACCAGCTCCGCGACAACACCCTGAGGCTGGAGCGCGTCCGCCAGTGGGGCGAGAGCGAGATCGAAGCGGGACGGGCGGTGAAGGTGGAGGATTAGAATAATAAGCGTCCTATCCCCTTGGCGAATCGCACTTAGAAGTGTCTACGGTTTTCAGAATGTGAAACGCTTAAGGGTAAATCAGTGAGAAAATGTAAAATTATCTTCGGCTGCATTGCCTCTATTGCCGTTTGCGCCTGCTCGCCTCAGAGCAACTCTGCAGAGGAGGACGCGCTTAATGGATACGCTGATTTAAAATTGGGTATGTCTTACAATGATGCTCTTTCTGTAATTGAACCTCGTAATTTCAACCCGGTTGGGGTGGTAGAGTGCGCCGCGCAAATTGCGACAAAGGGCTGCGCTCTTTTTCCAGAAAGCAATCTTTCTTCTTATCGAGTTATAGAAGGGGTGCCTTACGCCGCTTCTCTCTCGTTCAACAAGTTCTCTAAGCTAACCGACATTGAGCTAGTATTTGAAAGAAGTACCTTGGACAGCAAGTATGAAAAGGTATCAAAAGATGAGTGCCTTTCAATAGCTGAAAGGACCATCGATGCGGCATGGAATATATTTGGAAATTTCAGCGCCGACCATGCGAATGAAAAGGGGGTGATTTCGCGAAAAACACCCCAAGGCCACACTTACCTTGTTTCAGATAATTCGGGTTTTTTGGGGTCAATGTCCCATAAGGGGAAATCAGGTAGGCGCGCTGATTTAATGTTCTATTATATTGTTACTGGAAAAGATACAGATTGCCATGCGTCTATTGAAATATCTGATCGCTCAAATGTTGAGCGCTATAAATTTAACGACAAATAAGGCATGGTAATTCTAAATTGATTTAAAGCAATAAATGACCTTGCCAATCACCTTTAGGCGACCTTCATCCTGCCGAAGATCCAATATGATCGGGCTGTATTCTGGATTTTTGCTCAGCAAGTGCAGAATATGGCCTTCACGCTGCAAGCGTTTAACCAGCAAGCCATCATCTAGGCGGATTACGGCTAACCCATCTTCGAGAACATTCCTTGCTTCATCGATCAACACCCAATCGCCATCCCGGAGATCTGGCTCCTGACTGGCGCCATTGACCAGAACAACGCGCAACGAGTTCACACTACCGAAATTCTTGCGCAACCAGTCCCCTGCTAAGTGAAATGGGCTTTGCTCTAGCGTCTCACGGTCTGCCACAACGCCGTTACCTGCCGAAGCAACTGCTTTAAGACGTGGAACATTTATAAATTCTATCGCCTCGGCCTGTGGTTGTTGGACCACACTGGTAGCGCAGATTTTCCCCTGCGGATCATCTGTCCGGCGCAAAATATAATCGACGGTAACTTGCGCAGCCTTTGCGATGGCCTCCAATCGGTCATGATCCAGCGGACTCTTGCCCGCCAGCATCCTTTGCAATGTGGCATACCGCACCCCGGTGATCTCGGCCGCCGCCATCTGCGAGCCAATTTTCTCCACCGCCTCACGCAGCCGTTCCAAGACAGCCGGTTCCGCACGGTGCCGCGCCTTTTTAGGTTCCGACATCATTTTTGATGTTGACTTATCAAGCTAGAGGTAAGCATAAGCCTCAACATCAAAAATGATGTTGAGGCCGATTTGATGGATATGCATCCCGAGGATGTGAAGGCCGAGATCCGCAAACGCGGAACTACGGTTGCAGGATTGGCCAAGGCCAACGGCGTGAGCGTGCAGACACTGTCCCGCGCTATCCACGCCCGAACCTCTGCCGCAGCAGAAAGCATAATCGCGGAATTCATTGGCCGTCCCGCAGGGGACATCTGGCCTTCGCGATACGACGACAACGGTCGCCGCCTCTCCATTCTCGAATTGCGGAAGGTGACCGCGTGATCAGTTCCGCCGTGATCAGCCTGCATCACACGCGGACCACGGCAACGCCCGTCCGCATGATGCGAAAGGCTTCTGCTGCCATGCCATTGGCAGCGAAAGATGTTGAGGCAAACCCGACTCTCATCGGGCCGATGTATAGTGCCGATAATGCAGCGTGTAACCCTTTTGTTCACATCGCCTTAAAACGACTCATCGGGGTTGGCGACGCTTTCACCGTATTGGTTTTGGCCGGTCTGATCGCCGCTCGGCGCCATAGAGGCGCCCTATGAGCGCCGCCGACAACCTCTGGCTGACAGCGCAGCAACTTGCAGATCTTCGCTTGGCGGGGCTTCCAACCACGAAGCGTGGGATCAACCTTCGCGCCGATACCGAAAGCTGGCCATGGAAGCCGCGCGTCGGAGTGGGCGGTGGCAAACTTTACTCCGTCCTCGGTCTGCCCGCCGCTGCGCGTGACGATCTGCTGGCCCGGCGCTCCGAGGCGCTGCCTGCGTCCAATCGTCCAGTAGGGCGCCCCAAAGGCACCAGCTATTTCGACCGCAATCCTGACGCGGCCGATGCTGTCGAAGCCTATCTTACGGCGCGCCCGGTATCCGCCCGCAACCTGCTCAAGCTGCTGGCTGCGGATGGCTTTGCCGAATTGCCGACGATGCGGACGCTGCAACGCTTTGTCCGTGATCTGGAGGAACGCAAGAAGGTGCTGTTTACGGCCCTGCGCGATCCAGACGGCTATAAATCCGCCTATGCTCCCGCGCTCGGGCGAATGGATGCAACCGTGTCCTACGCCCACGAAATGTGGGAAATCGACACCACAAAGGCGGACGTGATGTGCACCGATGGCCGCAAGGCGGTGCTGGGCATCATCGACCGCTGGAGCCGCCGCGCCCGCTTTCTGGTGGTGGAAAGCGAAAGCGCGCAGTCGGTGCGCCGCATGCTGGTGACGACGATCACCGCATGGGGTGTGATGCCCGCGATCCTGAAAACCGACAACGGCTCCGGCTTCATCAATGCCACGATGGAAACGGCGCTGCCCTATCTGGAGATCGCGCTCGATCCTTGCTTGCCCGGTACGCCGGAGGACAAGCCGCATGTCGAACGCCTGTTCGGCACCTTCATGCGTGAGCGCGCCTCGCTCCTGGACGGCTTCATCGGCCACAATGTCGCGCAGGCGCAAAAGCTGCGCGCGGCGGCCAAGAAGAAGACCGGCCGGGCGGAAATCATCGCCAGCATCAGCAGCGCCGAACTGCAGGCTATTCTCGATGCTTGGGTCGATGGCGAATACCATCAGCGCACCCACAGCAGCCTCAAAATGTCGCCCATGGAAAAGTGGCAGCGCAGCCCTACGCCGCCGCGCGCTGCAGCTGGTGAGCGTGAGTTGAAACTGGCGCTGTCGGCCTATGTCGGCACCGCCATGATCGGCAAGCGTGGCGTCCGCTGGAAGAATGGCCGATACTGGTCGCCCTGCTTTGTCGAATGGATGGGCAAGCCGGTCGTCCTGCGCCGCGACGAGGACGACCTTGGCGAACTGTTCATCTTTGACGGTGACGGCAACTATATCGACACCGCCGTCAATGCCGAGCGGTCGGGCCTGAGCGAACAGCAATTCGCCATGGCAGCACAGCGCCAGATGGCGACCTATATGTCGCAGGCCAAGGCAGAAGTCCGCGCCAAGCAGAAGCAGTATAGCTACGAGGCTGCGCGCGACAAAATGCTTCGCGACGAAGCCGAGGCGGCAGGCAAGCTGATCCACCTGCCGGGGCCTGCCGTCCAGCACGTTTCCCCCACCATCGCCAGCATGGCCGACAAGCCCGCGCCGGTCGCGGTCCAGCCCGGCCGACTGGACGAGGTGATGCGCAAGACGCAGCCCGCCCCGACCGCGCGCACCGTACCGCAAAAAGTGGCCGAAGCCGATGCCATCCTCGCGGCCAAGGCGCGCGGCGAAGGGGTGGAGGCCGAGGCCCTGCGCCGGGCCGAGCTTTACGCCGGGTCCAGCGAATACCGCGCGCACAAGATGACCTTTGTCGAATTCCCCCGATCCAACCCCGCGACCCCCAGCCGCCGCCAAGGCGCGGCCTGATGGCGCGCATCTTTCAACACCCTTTCACGACTGGAGAAATGCCGATGAATAACGCTGAAACACAGCCCCGGCTTGCCCTTGGTGACCGTCCGATTGGTCACGCGCCGCTGACCAATATGTCGCTGATGCTGCAAACCCTGATGGATTGCCGCGAGAGCGAAAACCCCTCCGCGCGCATGGGGGTGTTCAATGGCTTCAGCGGCTATGGCAAGACCATTGCAGCGGGCTTTGCCGCTGCGCGCACTGGCGCCATCTACGTATCTGCAACGCGCTTGTGGACGCAAAAATCTCTGCTCGAAGCCATCGCAGAGGAGCTTGGCATCGCCAAGCTGGAGCGATCCGCACCCCGCATTTTTCGGCAGGTTGTTGACCAGCTTAACCTTGCTCCAGTCGATATGATTGTCGATGAAATGGACTACCTTGCCGACAAGGGTCACGTCGAGGTGCTTCGGGACATTCACGATGCCACCCGCATCGCCATCGTGATGATCGGCGAAGAAGCTTTGCCGTCCAAACTGCAGCGCTGGGAGCGGTTTGCCAATCGCATCCTTGTAACGACGCCCGCGCAACCGGCGAGTGTCGAGGATGCGCTGCAACTGCGCGATCACTATTGCCACCGCATTCAGATCGCAGACGATTTGGCCGAACTGTTTCGGGTTCGGTGCCGTGGCATCACCCGCCGTATCGTCAACAATCTACAGGCCGCACAGCGCGCCGCTACCGCCGAAGGGGTCAGCGAGATCGATGCGGCATGGTGGGGCAATCGGCCTATCGCCACCGGCGATGTGCAGGTCCGCCGCAGGGAGAGCGTGTAATGCGGCGCCGCGTTTTTGCCTGCCCCGCAGGCCTCCCCGCCCGGCTGCAGGAGCAGCGCATCCTTTTCGGCCTGACTTTGAATGAGTTGGGCGCGCTCTCCGGCAACAGCGGCACGATGGCTTCCCATTGGGAAAGCGGCGAACTCCTTCCCGATGCCAATGCCGTGATGGCGTGGGCCGAGGCCGGTCTGGATACGACCTATATTCTTACGGGTGACCCCTGCGCCGAAGTGCTGACGGTCGAACTGGATGGGGATGCTCCGGCATCCTCCATCGACCGGCTGACAACAATCAGCACATGGCTGAGCGCTGCCGCCATCGCAGGAGTTGTGGCCCTCTCCATCATCAATATCGCGCCCACGCTTTTTGCATGTTGTACGCAATGACAAACTCAATTCGCCATCATCTTTGGAATGCTCTGCGCCATCGCAACGATCCGGTATCGGCCGGTGAAATGGCCCGTGCCACCGGCGCGCAAAACAGATCAGTCCAACGCCGCCTCTCGCGCTGGGCAAAGGCCGGTCTTCTGGAAGCCATCAAGCCACCGATTGAGGCCGGTCAGAACGCCCCCATCCATTATGTCATGCCTGAAGAGACGCGCAGGCTGATCGAACCACCCGCGCTCTTGGAGCAGGGCAAATTCGGCACTTATCGCAACGGCAGGATTGCGATGTGGCGCGCGATGCGCGTCCTGAAATCCTTTGACCTGGTGCAACTCACCATCACCGCCGAAGTCAGTATGGGTTCGGCAAAGGTGTTTGTTTCCGCCTTGCTGCGCGCAGAGATCCTGCGCCGCGTCGTGCGCGGCCACGCGGCCACGGGGCAACGGTCAATCTATGCCCTCAATGGCACATTTGGCCCCAGCGCTCCCGTCATCAGCGTTGACCGCAAGGACAGAGCCACAACGGTTCTCGACCCAAACACCGGAATTACGCGAGAAATTTCGGCGCGATCTCCGTTGCCCCCCCTTTTTTAACAGGCGTCGTGAACCATGTTTCTTAATCAAAACCAAACAAACGGAGACCGTGCAATTGCCGCTTGGGGGGCACTGTTGCCCCGGTGGGTCAAGCTCCTTGCGGAAGCATGTGACCGCGCCAGCCAACGTGCCGTTGCAGATCGCTTGAGCGCCGCAGGCTTCAATTGTTCGTCCGGCACGATTTCCAAGCTCATCAACCGGAAATATCCCGCCAGCACGGCTGAGCCGGAGAGAGCCGTTTTGGCGATTTATGGCGGCGACGATGTGGCTTGCCCGCTGCATGGCGCGATCCCGCTGCAAAGCTGCATCCGCAACAGGCGCCGCAAAGGCCCGCCTCGCAACGCCGCCCATCACCAGTTCGCGGCCTATTGCCCTACGTGCCCGAACAACGCGGACGGTGGCGACCAATGAGCCGCCCATCCAGTGAATCATTTCGACGCGTTCTGCGCGCCCTGCGTGGTCTGAAAGAGGGCACCATCGTTTGCAACGAATTTGGTTTTCTAAGCCCGGCTCCAAAACTCCTTGCCCGCAAGCAGGAAACCAGCCGCTGCACCGCCTGCGGCGCCAGCCATTGGCTGGTCGGGCGCCGAAGCGCCGAATGCGCCGTCTGCGGATCACCGGCCGTTCTCGCCACCCCCAACACCCAAACCCATCTCACGAAAGGCTGATCTATGGCACCGCCCCGCCGCAAGGCACCCAAACAGGACGCGCCGCAAACGCTCGAACAGGCCATTGCGCTGATCTCCGAATATCGCGATTTGATCGATAAGGTTGGCGAACTTGAACTCGCCAAGGGCAGCGCGATTGCCCGCATCGAAGCGGAATACGACACCTTCGCCAAACCGCTGGAAGTCCGCTCTATCGAGATCTTCCGCCAGCTTCGCGCATGGTGGGCTGTGGCCGCCCCGGCCATGACCGAGGGCAAGCGCAAGTCGATCTTGCTGGCCGGTTGCAACATCGGTGAACGAACCACACCGCCAGCCCTCAAGCTCAAAGGCATCACGCAGGAAGGCTTGGTCGAGAAGCTGCTCGATCTCGGCCTGAAAACCTATCTGCGCATCACGCACAAGCTCGACAAACCCGCCGCGATCAAAGCCCTCAAGGCGGAAGACGCGGGCGGCAAGCAACTGGCCGAGTTCGGCGCCAGTGTGAAGCAGGCCGAGGAATTCTTCATCGACTGGCCCAAACCCGCCGCCACCGAGACCGTGCCCGAGGCCGATCCGGCCGAGCAGGACGACTGATCCCCCACCGACATCGAGGAGCAAATCCGATGAATGACAATGGTACAGATCTTATCGGTTTCCATGTGCTGAAGCGCATTGACCTTCCGGTTCAGCGCGCGCGCTGCACTCGGCCTGATGGCATTGGCATCGCTCAGATTGGTAGCGAAGTCGTCATTGCCATCAATCATCAGAACGAAGTCCATTACGTAAGTCTGGCAGGCAAAAACATTGATGCCGTCGCACATCTGATGGCCGATGCCATGGGCGCCGCCACCCGTGCGGCTCCTCCGACCGAGGTGACCTGTCAATGACGCCTCGTCAGCTTCAGGCGCTCGACTATATCGAAGCCTATCACCGCGAAAATCGCATGATGCCCAGCCTTGGCGAAATTCAGGCAGCACTGGGTCTGGCAGCGCGTTCCGGCGCGCATCGCGTGGTGGATCGGTTGATCGCTGGCGGCCACCTGATCCGCACCCGTTCCGGCGCGCGCGGTATCGCCCTGCCTGCTCATCCCGATCTGGCAAACGTGCCGACCAAAGAGCTTGAGACGGAATTACGCCGCCGTGCGATGGCAGGGGTGCGTCACCAGTTGGAGAAAGCCCATGGCTAAGCAACTCCATGTAGTGGAACGCTCTCGCCGCTGCGGCAAAACGATCTCCGAACGCACCCGCATGTATCGCGCCGTCCATGCCGCCTGCCGCAAGAATGGGCTGGACGATGATGACCGCAAAGCGATGCAGGTCGAGATCTGCGGCAAGGCCAGCCTTTCCGATATGACTGTAGCGGAAATTGCCCGCCTGCTTGACCGGCTCAACCGCAACAGCAAGGCCCCGGCCGGACACCGCGCCCATATCGGCAAGATCCGCGCGCTGTGGTGGAGCCTGTTCTGGCTGGGCGAAGTGGAAAGCTCGGATGACCGCGCAATCGGCGCTTTCGTGAAGCGCCAGACCGGCATCAACGCCTTGCGCTTTGTCGATCACAAGAGCGCCCCCGCCGTAATTGAGGCCATGAAGTCATGGCTGGACCGCGCGGGCGTGGCATGGCCTGATCCTGCCAACATGGCGCGGACCGCTGCCATGAACCCCGGCTTCACCGCCACCCATGGCGACCGCATCGCTGTGCTGCGCGCCATCAATGCCCGGCTCGGTGTGGTCGGCATCCCGGCCGAGATCGTGCTGGGGCAGGATGGTGAGGCGTTTGGCCTAACGGTCGAAATGCTGGATATGATGATCCGCGATCAGGGCGCGAAGCTGCGCGCGGCGAAGGTGTGATATGGCCCGCCCGCGCACCTTCCGCCCGGATGATATTCCAATCCCGACCGACGTGCAGGCTCATGAGAATTGGGCGCCGATCATGCTGGATATGGCCGCACATATCGGGCCTTATTCGACCCTGCTGCTGGTAGATGCCTTTGCCGGTCAAAATGTCTATGTGTCGCGCAATCCAGACAAAAACCCCTTCATTGAAATCGTAGGGGCTGACAAAGCGGCCATTATCACCCAAGTGTATTGCCGTGAGCGGCTGCAAATCCCATCTGGCCGCCGCGAATTGCTGCGCGCCCGTCGTCAGGGGATTGTGGCTGCAGTACGCGAAAGACTGATGACGGCCTCTGAAGGTGCCGCTATCCTGAGAATGCCCCGCAGGCATTTTACCCGCCTGCTCAATAAAACGGACGAAGGACTGGAATGCCAGCCTTTGGTGCTTAAACCCCGCAAAGACCCGCGCCAGCTTGATATGTTTAGCGAGACTGATCCGGCCTGATCGGTTGCGGTTCCCTGCTGGGAACTCCTTTTAATTCCCTGATCCGCCACCCTGCATCTCGGTTGCAACCCCGGTGCAGGAGGCTGTTTTGCCTGTCAATTCTTACGCGCGCGCGGGAGGGCGGTAATGCCCTCCTCTTTTTCAAACCTCCTGATCGGCCTTTGGCCTATCGTTTCGGCCATGGCGCCTTTCGTGCTGGCCGCTGGCGTGTGGTATCTGCGCACGCAATTCGCGACGAAGGGCGACTTTGACGCGCTCTCGGCCAAAGTTACGGAACTGACCTCTGCGGTTCAGGCAGGTCAGGTCAGCATCAAACACCTGACCGATGAACAGGACTCTGCGCCAACGCGGATCGACCTGCTCAACAAGATCGCCGCGCTGGAAGGACGCACCAGCGGCATTGAGGCGGGTGTACACGGCATGCAGAGCCAACTGGCCACAACCAACGACTATCTGCAAATTCTCGTGGAACGGGGGATCAAGCAGTGATCCCCGCCGCTATTGTCCCCCTGATCCGCCGCGCCATTCTCGACCTGCTGAACGATGTCGGCGGTGAGCAGAATCACGATGTGCTTGCCATGCTGCTTGCCCAGTTGGGCCACCGCATCGCCCGCCGTGATGTGGCCGAGCAAATGCGCTGGCTGGAAATGAACGGCTACATCACGGCGGAGGATATTGGGCCGTTCCTTGTCTCGCGCATTCTGGCCGATGGCCGTGACATTGCGGAGGGCCGCCTCGTTGTTACCGGCGTCTGGCGCCATAAGACGGGCGACTGACCTTGGCCCGCAAATCAAGCCTCGCTGCATTGCCGCCACAGGTTCAGGGTGCCGTCCTCAAAGCGCTGGAAAGCGGCGCCACCATCGACGCCATCGTCGAGCGGCTGGGCGATTTAGGCCACCCGCGCTCGCGCTCGGCCGTGGGCCGCTATGCCAAGTCCTATCAGGAACTGGCCAAGCGTCAGGCCGACATTCGCGTTGTGGCCGAGGCATTCGGCAAGGATTTCGGCGGGGCAGAAAACGCTGAGGGCAAATTGATGGTGCAAATGCTCACCAGCATCGGCGCCCGCATGATCCTGCCCATGGCCGCCGAGGATGATCCCGACCTCGACAGCAAGCAGTTTCTCGAACTGGCGCGCGGCACCAAGGAACTGATCAACGCGGCCAAGCTCGACGCGGATCGCGACGAGAAGGTGCGAGACCTGGCTAAACGCGAAGCGGCCGAAGCGGCGGAAAAGACCCTGCGCAAAACGGGCGCTACGGCCGAAACGATCAACAAGGTCAAAGCCGAAATTCTGGGCCTCGCCACGTGACCACGGCCATCGACGATCTGCGCGTACTGCTCAAGTATCAGGCATCGGCCATTGCGCTGAGCGCCGCCAACCAGTTGCTGGTTATCGAGAAGTCGCGACGTACCGGCATCAGCTATGCTTTTGCCGCCGATGCGGTGTTGACGGCCTCTCCGGCTGATCGCCCCCAGAACGTCTATTACATTGCCTATAACCTCGACATGACGCGCGAATTCATCGGCTATTGCGGTGAATTTGCCAAAGCGTTCGACGAGGTTGCCTCCGCACAAGCCGAATTCCTGTTCGACGATGGATCGGAGAAGGGCATCAAGGCCCTGCGCATCGACTTCCCCTCGGGCAAGTCGATTGTCGCGCTGTCCTCGCGCCCGCGCTCGCTGCGCGGCATGCAGGGCAAAGTCCTGATCGACGAGGCAGCGTTCCATGACGAACTGGACGAACTGCTCAAGGCCGCGATGGCGCTCACCATGTGGGGCAGCCATGTCGTTGTCATCTCCACCCATGATGGTGAAGAAAATCCCTTCAACCTGCTGATCGAAGACATTCGCGCGGGCAAGAAAGAAGGCGTGGTCATGCGCCTGACCCTTGAAGATGCGCTGGCCGATGGCCTGTTCAAGCGCATCTGCCTGCGCACCGGGCAGGAATGGTCGCCCGAGGCCGAGGCGAAGTGGGAAGCCTCGCTGCGCAAGCGCTATGGCAGCGCGGCCGAGGAAGAACTGGACGTTATCGCTTCGCGCGGCTCCGGCGTCTATCTGCCCCGCGCTATGATCAAGGCTGCGATGTCGGCCGATCTTCCTGTGGTGCCGCTGGAATGCCCCACCGGCTTTGAGCAGAACGACGAGAGTTTCCGCACCGATTTCGTGGAGGAATTTCTCGAACGCGAAATCGGCCCACTGCTGCGCAAATTCGATCCGCTGCGCCGGTCCTATTTTGGCCAGGACTTTGCCCGGTCTGGTGACGTTTCGCCCATGGCCTTTGGCCAGCATGACGAACACCTGAACCTGATCTGCCGCTTCATTCTCGAAATGCGCAACGTGCCGTTCCGGGAACAGGAGTTTGTGCTGAACTGGATTGTGGCCCGCGTCCCCAACTTCTGCGCGGGCAAGATGGACGCCCGCGGCAATGGTCAGGCGCTCAGCGAATTTGCCCAGCAGAAATGGGGCTTCACGCGGATCGAGGCCGTGATGTCCAACGACAAGACCTATCTGGCCTACATGCCCAAGCTCAAGTCCGGTCTGGAAGACCGTACCTTCCTGATCCCCAAGGATGAGGGGGTGATGGAAGACCTTGGCATGGTCAAGAAGGTCAAGGGCATCCCCAAAATCCCGGATGCCTCCAAAGTCTCCAAGGCCGATGGCGCCAAGGGCAAGCGGCATGGCGATAATGCCGTTGCGCTGATGCACCTTGTCGCCGCCTCGGAAGAGGATGTCGGCCCGATTGAGGTTCAACTGCTTGGCCAGACCCGCTGCGCCGCTCCCGAAACGATCATCACGTCCACCGGCTTTGGCACGGTTGGCTCCCGCTCCACAGGACTGGTATTTTGACCATGGCAGAAACCGCTAAACCGGCGCCCGAACCGGTGTTGATGACCGAGATCGCCTCCACGATGGACGGCCGCGACATTACCCAGCCATGGGTAAAGGGCCTTCGCGAGGCCAAAGATCCCAAGCTCGCCACGGCGGTCGATTGGGGCGCCTATGATGTCATCCTGAATGACGATCAGGTTTACTCGACCATGCAGCAGCGCATCAGCGCGGTTGTGTCGCGCAACTGGACCGTGGTGGCAGGCGATGAAAGCGACCCCCGTTCGGTCGAGGCGGCCGAGAAGTTTGACGAGACGCTCAAGCGTGTCGGATGGGACCGCGTCACCCGCAAAATGCTGATGGCCACCTTCTACGGTTATGCCGTGGCCGAGATCATGTGGGAAGTGCGCGACGGCCTGTTCGATTGGGCGCGCATCAAGGTCCGCCATGCCCGCCGCTTCCGCTACAATGCGGAAGACCGGCTGGTGATGCTGACGCCCACCAACCCGCAGGGCGAATTGATGCCCGAACGCAAGTTCTGGGTGCATCGCGTTGGCGCCGCCGATGACGATCAGCCCTATGGTCAGGGGCTGGCTCACTGGCTCTATTGGCCAACCCTGTTCAAGCGCAACGGCATCCGCTTCTGGAATATCTTTCTCGATAAATTCGGAACGCCTACGGCCAAGGGCACCTATCCGCGCGGCGCAAGCGGCGATGAAATCAGAAAACTGCTCGCAGCGCTGGGGGCCATTGCCACCGACAGCGGCTTTGTCGTGCCCGAAGGCGTAGCGGTCGAATTGCTCTCTGCGACCCGGTCGGGCACTGCCGACTATCACGAACTCTGCACATACATGGACGGCGCCATCGCCAAGATCGTCCTGTCGCAGACGATGACGACGGACAATGGCTCCTCCCGTTCGCAGAGCGAGACCCATGCCGGTGTCCGCGACGATGTCGTCCAGTCCGACTCGGATGATCAGACCGACAGCTTTATCAATGGCCCCGATGGCAAGGGCGGCCCGGCGCGCTGGTGGACCGATTTCAACTATGGCCCGGATGTCGCCGCCCCCATCGTTCGCCGCAAGGTGGAAGAGGAGGAGGACACCAAAACCACGGCGGAAACCGATAAGACGTTGGGTGAAACCGGCTGGGTCCGCACCGAGGAGAGCTTCCGCGATACCTATGGCGAAGGCTGGGTCCGCAAGGATGATCCGCAGGCGCCGTCAGGATCGCAATCCGCCCCGATCCCGGCGCCTGCCGCGCAGCCGGGCCAGCCCGCAAAACCGGCACCGGCTATTCCCGCCAGCTTCGCGGCCGACGATCCGCGCCCTCTCTATGTTTCGCGCGCGCTGCTCAACACCAGCGACTTTCTGCAATGGGCGCAGCAGCAAGGGTTTGCTTCCACGCTGAGACCCGACGACCTGCATGTCACCGTCATGTATTCCAAGCGCCCGGTAAACTGGTTTGCCATGGGCGATTGGTGCGGAACCAGCGGCCAACTGGTGGTGCCTGCAGGTGGCCCGCGCCTGGTCGAACGTATGGGCACAGAGGGCGCCGTGGCGCTGATTTTCGGCTCGGCCGATCTGCAATACCGCCACCGCCAGATGCGCGATGCCGGGGCCAGTTGGGACTATCCCAGCTACCTGCCGCACGTCACCATCAGCTATGATGCGCGCGGCATCGATCTGGCGAACGTGCAGCCCTATCAGGGCATGCTGGTGTTTGGCCCGGAGCGTTTCGAGGGCTTTCAGTCCGATATGATCGATACGCTGGAGGAAACGCCCACCAGCGCCAGCTTTGCCGAAACCACACCGCCCGCCGTCACCCAGCCGGACGCTGTAGACTCTGTTGTGGACCGCATGATCGCCGCCGATGGCTATCGCGTGGCCGACGCCATGACCGGCCCACTGGTGGACCGCGTCATCGCCGCCAACAGCGAGGCCGAAGCCCGCGCCCTGATCGCATCGGCGCTTGGCATCATGGATGAGGTCCCACTGATACAGGCGCTCGAACGGGCAGGCTTTGCCGTCAAGCTCGATGCCGCCTCGCAACCTGCTCCAACGGATAACGGAGCATGACCGATATCATGATCCGCGAAGGCTCCGCTGCACTGGCGGCTGCATTGATCTCAGCCGGTGGCCACACCGCTGTCGCAGCACGGTTTCGCGCGCCGGTCGGTGCCTCGCGTCTGATCGGCCTTGGTCGGACTGGCCTGTACCAACCGGACCAGCGTCCCATGGTCACTACGGCCGAGCCTTGCCCGAAATGCAGCGTGCGCGGCGATCACCCCAACGGTTGCGCGCATCGGCGCCCAGATCCTGAATGGCTGAACGAAAGGCAAAATCCATGAGCGGTGCAAGCCGGTGCCCGATGTGCGATGGCACCTTTTATCTCGATCATTGCGGCTTCTGCATGGATGTCTGTCCCTGCGCTGGCTTCGCGGCCGAGAGCGCGGCGGCGGATGCAGAGGCCATCTCGGAAGATCAGCAGGGCGAAACGGGCGGCCCTGAAAGCGCGTTGCAATGACCCGGAAACCCGCCAGCATCGCCCCTGAAGCAACCGCCGCCATCGACCGGGCCATTGCCACGCTTCAGGTGCTGAAAACCCACCTGAAGGCCAAGAAGCTGCGCGGTCAGGCCCTCTCTCACCTGCTTCGTGTCGCTCTGGATGAGCTTCGCGAGTTTGAGGGGCCGTTCGACGATATGTTCCATCAGGATCTCGGCGTGGATCTCGCTCGCTATGGCGGCTCTAGCGACTCGGGCGAAAAGCCATGAAAGGCCCGAGTTGGAAACCGCGCGAATGCGTGAATTGCGGGGCGCCGCATCCCAGCTTCAGCCGGGACGGATCGCGCGGGCCTTGGCGCTGCCGCCCTTGTGATGTCCGTGCAGGGACCCCCAGTCCCGCGCCAGATGCTGGCACACTGGCCCCGCAATCTCAGGGGCAAGGATTACTGCTATGACCACCGATGTCCAGACATCATCAGACCTCGCAGCAATTGCGGCCAAACTGACGCCCGCGCAACGCCGTGCAGTGCTGGCCGGTGGGCCGAAATATGGTTCCGGCTATTGGCCGATCCTGAACGCGCTCATGGCAAAAAACATCATGACCAGCGCCGCACGGCGTTATGTCCTTAGCCCGCTGGGCAATCAGGTGCGGGCCTATCTGCAGGAGGCGCAGGCATGAGCGGCCAAACCAGCGACCGGAACTCACGCGGCATCTCGTTCAGTAAACCCATCGATCTTGTCGATGTAGTATGCGGCTATCTCGCCGCCCGCTGTTTTGACGATCCCAGAGACGAAAAAATGCACGTCGAAGGGACTGACCTCGCCGTGAAGCATTTGCGCCTTGAGGCTATCGTCAGCGAATATGAGGCGATGAGCTTTTGGACTAAAGCGATCAATGTAGCCGAGATCACCCTTCTTCGCATCACGCACTTGGTACAGCTTCAATGGCTCGGTCTGAAAGCGCACTTCTTCCACCGGATTTGCCGAGAGAAGGTGACGCCCGTTTTGGATCAACGTGGCAGCCGTGGCCGCATCGAGATTGAATGTCGGGCCAGTGACGATTGTATTGTTATCGCCACACACAAAGGTCGAATTTCCTTTGGAAGCAGGACCAGCAAAGGTCATGACGTTCTTGACCGAGGAACTTGGAAGGCTCTTGGCCTTCGCATCCGTCAATTTGTCGATCCCGTAGTTTGCGATGGTCTTCAGCAAATCAACCCAATGCTCTGCGAAGTATTGAATAGCAGTCGGCCCGATGGGGACGATAGACCCCAAAATTGCGCCCGAGTCCGCCAAAATCGCATCAATGCTACCTTCGGTTATCCGCTCAACGCAGAGATACCCATCCTCATCTCCAGCGAAGCGTCGGTATTCGTTGCCAAGCGCGGCAAGAGAAGCAGTGAATTCGAGAAGTTCGATGGGCCGTTCATTCTCAAACTTGACACGAAATCTTGTAACCGACTCGCCCATTTGTTGAACCTCTCTCAAGCAATCCTACCTACTTTTTATAGCCTGCCCGAACTTTCTGGCAGCTGCAATCCAGACCAAGCCGGATCAATAGGGAAGTCAAATGGCTGACAACCTCGGCTATTCCATCTTCCTCGACCCGAAGGACACCGTGCGCGCATGGGAAATGCGCGGAGCGTTGCAGCCGACCGTCAAATGGTCGGAAATGATGCACGAGCAGCATGCGGTTGCCTTCACGGTGGCCAAGATCGCCAAGCTCGATCTCCTGCGCCAGATCCAGACCTCGCTGGATACCGTTATCCGCGAGGGCGGCACGTTCGAGGGCTGGAAAGCCAATATCCTGCCCAACCTGCAAAGCGCGGGCTGGTGGGGCACCGTGGCCAACAAGGATCTGACCGGCACGGACCAACCGATCACCGTCAACGAGCGGCGCCTGCGCACGATCTATGACACCAACGTCCGCATGAGCCTTGCCTCGGGCCATTGGACGCGCATTCAGTCCCAAAAGGACGTCTTCCCTTACCTGCGCTACCTGCCTTCCACATCTGAGCATAAGCGCCCGCTGCATATGGCATGGTACGGCACCTTGCTGCCGGTTGATCATCCATGGTGGCAAACCCACTTCCCACCCAACGGCTGGTTCTGCAAATGCCATTTTGAGCAGGTATCCGAGCGCAAAATGGCCAAAAAGGGCTGGTCGATCACCCCTGTTGGCGACATCGCCACCGGCCCGGCGCAGCAATTCATACCGGCCTCGGGCAATCCGATCAGCGTTCCGGCAGGTATTGATCCCGGCTTTGGCTTCAATCCCGGCACCGCCCATCTGAGAGCCGTGGCCGACAAGGCCGCAAACTCGATCCAGATGGCCGTTGATGCCGGTCTCGAAACCGCAGCGCGCCAGACGGTGCATGAGATTGTTGCCGATCCTGCCTTCGCTCAATTCGTGGCAATCCCGCAGCTTCCCTTCCCGGTTGCCGTGATTGGCCAAGCCGAAAAGGCTGCGCTCAACTCCAATGCGTGGACCATTCTGCTGTCAAAGGACACTATGGCCAAGCAGGACTCTCATCACGAAGAGCTGACCTTGGACGACTATCGCCAGCTTCCCCAGATCGTGGAGACTGGATTTAGCGAGCAGCAAGACGCCGGGCGCATGCGCTATTTCTGGAAGGACGACGAGGGCAAATGGTGGCGAGCGGCGATCAAGAGCACGGCCAACAAGCTGGAACTGTTCGTGGCGAGCCTTCACCGTCTCAATGAGAAGGAAGGACGCAAGCTCAATATCAAGTATGGGGATAATAACGATGCGCGGTGAGGTGTCCCGGTTCCTCACATGGCGCTCCGGCCCATTACTGGCCCGTGCTACGGCAGGGACTGTCACCGTGTCGCGCGCATCGCACGGTGCACATACCATCGCGCACCTCAACAAGCAATTCGCCGCCAGTGGGCGGGGGATGGGGCGCGTCAACGCCCCAAGCCGACGGCTTGCACCCGTCATGATCCGGCAAGCGCTTGCCGAAACCATCCCGCCATCCAACGCTGGACGGCGTGAACACATAGAGAACAAAGTGAGAGAGTCGAGTCCTATTTTTCACCCGGTGCATGCGGGTGACATTGCCGTTTCAACCCCTTTGCAACCCGTCAGACCTGCCCTGCCAGCCGCAGGCTATATCGGGGGAAAGCGCAATCTAGCCGGGCGGCTGGTAAAGCGTATAGCGACCATTCCCCATACTACCTATGCCGAGGTTTTCGTGGGCATGGGCGGTGTCTTCCTGCGCCGCAACGCCCGCCCCAAGGTCGAGGTCATCAACGACTGGTCAGGCGATGTTTCCACCTTCTTCCGGGTGCTGCAGCGGCATTACGTGGCCTTCGTCGACATGATGCGGCATCAGATCACCAGCCGTGCCGAGTTTGAAAAGCTGGCTGCGATGCCGCCTGATAGCCTCACCGACTTGGAGCGTTCGGCCCGGTTCCTTTATCTCCAGCGACTGTCGTTCGGCGGCAAGGTGGTGAGCAGGAGCTTTGGCGTCGATCCGTCCAACCCGGCCCGCTTCGACATCACCAAGATCGTGCCGATGCTGGAGGCGATCCACGAACGCATGGCCGGGGTAACGGTCGAGCGGCTCCCGTGGGCCGAATTCCTCACCCGCTATGACCGGGAGGCCACGCTCTTCTATCTCGATCCGCCCTACTATTCGAACGAGGGCGATTATGGCCGGGATATGTTCTCCCGCGATGATTTCACCTTGATGGCAGAGCGGTTGCGGGGCCTGAAAGGGCGCTTCATCCTGTCGCTCAATGATCGGCCCGAGGTCCGCCAGATCTTTGCAGGCTTCGATATCGAGGCTGTTACCACGACCTATTCTGTTGGCGGTGGAAGCAAGGCGCAAAAGGCCGGGGAGGTGATTATCTCGAACGCCTGATCCGGCTGATTTTCAGTTCCCACTTTTCCATTTTTCTGTTCCCAGTTCGACAATCCCTGATCCCCTGCAATCTGCAGCTTAAAACCGCAGAAATCGGGCATTTGGGGAAAGTGGGAACCGTGTTGTCGGATAAGTGGGAACTGGCTCTTTGAAAATGGCGGTTTTCTGCCGATCTGGTTTTGATGTTGCCCCAACTTCGTCAGGCCATTTCCACAGATCGCGACAAAAATTCCTCAGCCGGGTTTTGCGCGCCGCCGACATAGAAAAACGCCCGATTTCCGGGGCCTTCATCCCATTATGGCCTCAGAATGTCCCGGAATATCCCGGCACTTCCAGTTCCCATATTAATGTCGCGTCACAGGGTGTGCTCTAAACTACCATAGGCTCACAGGGCATAGGAAAACTGCGTTGTTTGGCACATCCTGGGTGTCCAGGGCAGATTTGCTTACGTACGAAGTTCGTACGAAGCTGCCGTCACTCCACGAATCTGAGCGGCGGAAATCCTAAATTTCCCGGAGATCTGCTAGAACTCTGACCCCGTAAATTGTCGTGAGTTTCTGCATTGAAACGTTGGAGAGATTTCTCTCAATCCAGCCATAAAATCCTGTTATTTTGGGATTTTATGGTGGGCGCGGCAGGGATTGAACCTGCGACCCCACCCGTGTGAAGGGTGTGCTCTACCGCTGAGCTACGCGCCCGCTGGCTTCGTTTCGGCTTCGTTGTGAAGCGTCTCCGTTGCCGGGAGCCGCGCCTCTAAAGGGGTTTGTTTGCGTTGACAAGTGGGTAATGCAATTTATTTCACGCAGCCATGACTGACACCGAAAACACTTCCGTCGAATCGGGCGATACCCCGCCCGATCGCCTTGCCATCAACCCCAAGAGCCCGTTTTTTGACGCGGACAAGCTGCAGCGCGGCATTGGCATCCGATTCAAGGGCGTGGTGCGCAACAATGTCGAGGAATATTGCATTTCCGAAGGCTGGGTGCGCGTTCAGGCCGGCAAGAGCTTTGACCGCAAGGGCCAGCCCCTGACCATCAAGCTGAACGGCCCGGTCGAGGCCTGGTACGAGGATCTGGGCGACAATCCGCCCATCGCGGCGGCCTAAAGGGCCAACCGAAAAAGGTCCGGGCGCAAACCCGGACCTTTCCCATCGACTGCTACTTCGAATCTTTTAAAAAATTCAGCGGCGCGAATAGGCCGCGATGATCGCCCCGATGGGATCGCCCAGATAATGGCTCAGCGCAGAGCCATGATCGGCCCCGATATAGGATTTGCGGGCCGCGACCTGCGCGGCGGGGCTGTTGTAGATAAAGCCCGCAATTGGCCAATGCGTCGTGCCCAACCCGCCCAGCGGCTGATACCACACGCGCACCTCGCTCCAGTCATTGCGCGCCGAAACGTCCATGGCCAGCACATTGTCCTCGATCTGGCCGCGCTCGCCGCCCAGCGGGCTCCAATTGGCATGGCGCACCAGCACCCGGCGCGAATCGAGGATCCGGCTGACCGTGGCCACATGGCCCAGCACCATCGGCCCATAGGGTTTGAACGCCATCACCGCGCCCACGCGCGGGGCAAAGCCGCGCTGATAGCGCCCGGCGGCCTGATCCCACCACGTATGCGCATCGCCGCGCAATTGAATGCCCGACACGCTGCGCGCATAGGGCACGCATTGCAGGAAAGTGGTGCTGGGGGCGGCCACGACGCGCTGGCTGCGAGGTATGATGCGCCCATTCTGATTCGCCAGATCGACAAAGGCGACCGAAAAGCGCGAAGTCCCTGAGCGACCCGCATTCTCGGCCCGGCCTGCCGCGTCGGCGGGCAAGGCACCACCAGCCGCCATCGCCCACAGCCCGATCAGCGCCGTGGCCAAAGCCTTTGCCATGGTCCTGCCCGGCGTTTTGCTGATGGGGTGTTGCGTCATGCAAAGAAACTACGTCGCCACAGGTTATGGCACTGTCGCAAGGTTTGGTTACCTGACCCGTAACCTTTGGCCTGATTTATACCTATGACGCCGATGGGCCGCGATGGGCGGCAAAAGCGCGCCATTTCGGGGCGAGGGCGCCAAATCTGCGCCGTTTTGCTTGCCAAATGCGCGCTCTTGTGAGCAGGGCTAACGGCATGTCCCGTCAGATTATCATTATTGGCCGACCCAATGTCGGCAAATCAACCCTGTTCAACCGCCTCGTGGGCAAGAAGCTCGCGCTGGTGGATGACCAGCCGGGCGTGACTCGCGACCGTCGTTTTGGCGAGGCGAGTCTGCTGGGGCTGGATTTCACCATTGTCGACACCGCCGGGTGGGAGGACGACGATCCCTCCAGCCTGCCGGGCCGCATGCGCGCCCAGACCGAGGCCAGCCTTGAGGGCGCGGATATCGCGCTTTTCGTGGTCGACGCGCGCGCCGGCATCACGCCGCTGGACGAGGAAATCGCCCGCTGGCTGCGCGAACAGACTGTTCCGGTGATCCTTTGCGCCAACAAGGCCGAAGGGCGCGCGGGCGATGGCGGCCTCTATGAGGCGTTCAGCCTTGGCATGGGCGACCCCGTTCCGATCAGCGCCGAGCATGGCGAAGGCATGGGCGACCTGTTCGAGGCGCTGCTGCCCTTCTTTGAGGGCGACGAGGAAGAGGAAGAGTTTGAACCCTTCGATCCCGACGATGAGGATGCGCTCAACGCCGCCCCTCTGAAGCTGGCAATTGTGGGCCGCCCCAATGCGGGCAAGTCCACGCTGATCAACGCCCTGTTGGGCGAGGATCGGTTGCTGACCGGGCCGGAGGCGGGGATTACCCGCGATTCGATCGCGATCGACTGGGTCTGGATGGACCCGGAAACGCATCTGGAGCGCCCCGTCCGCCTGATCGACACCGCTGGTATGCGCAAAAAGGCGTTGGTGGTCGAAAAGCTGGAGCGCATGTCGGTGGCCGACGCGCGCCGTGCGATCGACTTTGCCGAGGTGGTCGTGCTGCTGCTCGACGCGACTCGCGGGCTGGAGCATCAGGATCTGAAAATCGCCAGCATGGTGCTGGAAGAAGGCCGCGCCCTGATGATCGCCATCAACAAATGGGACGTGGCAGAGGACGCCTCGGGCCTGTTCAACGGCATCAAGGCGGCGCTGGACGATGGTCTGGCGCAGGTGCGCGGCCTGCCGCTGATGAGCGTTTCGGCGCGCACCGGCAAGGGGTTGAACCAGATGATCGCTGCGGCCTTCAAGCTGCGCGCGGCATGGAGCAAGCGCGTGCCGACCGCCGCGCTCAACCGCTGGTTCGACGATGCGCTGGCCGCCAATCCGCCCCCGGCGCCCGGCGGCAAGCGGATCAAGCTGCGCTATATCACCCAGGCCAAAACCCGCCCGCCCGGCTTCGTGCTGTTCGGTACGCGTCTGGATGATTTGCCGATGTCGTATCAGCGCTATCTGATCAACGGTATCCGGCGCGAGCTTGGCTTTGACGCGGTGCCGGTGCGTTTGACATTGCGCACGCCGAAGAATCCCTTCGCGACCAAGAAATAACAAAAAGGGCTGCTCCTCAATCGGGGGCAGCCCTTTTTATACGGCCAAAGCTGTCTGTCTTAACGGCCGCGCCCCTTGGGCGAGGCAAGGGCGAGGGCCGCCCCTTGCGAATTGCCCGAAGCCTTGTTCTGGGCCGGCTGGGCCGGAACCGTCTGGGGCAGATTGCCGGCGTGGGCAAAACAGGCGCCGCCGCTCTTGCGGATCGCGGCGCATTTGCTGGTCGCGGCCGAGGCGTTGAACCCGCGCACCGAAACGCGCCAGAACTGGCGATCCTCGATCATGGCCTTGGTGACCTCGACATCGGCGGCGGCAAAGGACTTTTCCCGGCTCAAAAAGGCCTTCTTGGCGCGCATGGCGTTCTTTTCCGAAAGGAACGCGCCCAATTGCACGACATGCGTGCCGGACGGGCCGCGCATGTCGGGGCTGGCCGTTTCGGTGGCCGGTGCGGTCTTGAACCTGACCTTGGCGCGCGGCGTATGGACGGCCAGCGCAACGGGACGGGCCGTCGAGACGGGCACCGGAATGGCATGGAACACCGGCGCAGGCGGGGCGATGGTTTCGGCCACAGCCGCAGGTTGCGTCTGGGTGAGGGCGGGCAATTCGGCCGCGGGGGCCGATTCGGCCGAGGCGACGGGCGCGCTCTGGACCGGCGCGCTCTGGACCGGGGCTTCGGCAGAGGCCGATTCGGTCGGAGCCGGATTGACCGGCGTCTCGGCAGGCGTTTCGACCGGCGCAGCCGCGGCCACGGCAGGAGCCGCCATCGGCGCGGCTTCGGCTGCCGCCATCTGCACCGGGCTTTCGCTCTTGTTGAGCGCCAATTGCATAGGCTGACCCGCATCATTGGCCATTTCAACGCCCAGCAGGCTGGCCACACGCTGGCGACTGGCCTCGGGGCGGGCGGCGGCGGCCCATTCGGTCATGCGTCCGTCCACCTTGTCGGCGGGCAGGTCCATGGCAACGATCGTGCGCGATTCGGCCCAGCGCCCCGCCAGTGCATAGGCATAGGCCAGATTCGCGCGCAGCTTGTCGCTCTTGTCGCCCGCGCGCAGCGCATCGGCCAGCAGCACGCTGCCCTTGTCGCCTTCGCCCGCCAGCGCCAGCGCCAGACCAAGGTCGGCCACGGGAATCACATTATTGCCGCTTTCCAGCGTGGCCAGCGCGGCATTGTTCTGGCCATTGCCGATCTGGGCCAGCGCCAATGCCAGCAAGGTGCGGCCCGAAGCATCGCCCAGCGCCACCGCATCGGAAAGCGCGGTGGTGGCCGATTGAAACCGCCCGTTTTTCAAATAGACGCGGCCCAGGGCGGCGCGCAGCGAGGCATCACGCGGGCTCTGCGCCACCGATGCCTCGGCCAGCGCAACGCCGCTGTCGCCATGCGCCTTGGTCACTGCCGCCTCAACCGCTTTGGGCTTGGCCTTGGCGCGGGCCAGCGCGGGCTGGGCGGTTGCGCCCAGAGCAAGCGCCAGAGTCAGGGAAACAGGCAAGGCGGCGTTAAGCGAAAAAGAACGGCGCGCGATCATGGTCGGCTCCTGCAACGGTTTACGGGCGCGCAACGCAGACAATCCGATGCAATGATGTTGCCAATGTCATCGGGCGGGCCTGCATGCGCATCCCGACCACATGGTGGGATTTCTGGGAAAAACTTCGCAGATCGTTCCTAAATTTAAGTTAACGGGACGGTAGTAACCCGCGTAGTAAACACGGATCCGACCAAGGCATTACGGGGCTTTTTTCGCGTTACCGCTTTGGCCCAAGGTTTACCGGAACAGTATTGGCGGCGCCGTTTTTGCCGCAAGGGGATCGGACGATGAGTTTGTCTTTGATGCGCAAGGGTTTGGTCGTTGCAGGCTTGCTGGGCGCGGCGGTATCGCTGCCCGCCTTGGCCGACGTCAAGGCCGGTGCCGATGCGTGGCAGAGGGGCGATTTCCCCGCCGCGATTCGCGAATGGCAACCGCTGGCCGATAAAGGCGATCCTGACGCGCAGTTTAACATGGCGCAGGCCTATAAGCTGGGGCGCGGCGTGCCGCAGGATCTGACCCGCGCCGAAATGCTTTATGCAAAAGCGGCCGCGCAGGGTCACCTTCAGGCGGGCGACAATTACGGGCTGCTGCTGTTTCAACGCGGGCAACATGCCGCCGCGCTGCCCTATATCCGCGCCGCATCGGACCGGGGCGATCCGCGCTCGCAATATCTGCTAGGGCTGGCTTATTTCAATGCGGACGGGGTGAACAAGGATTGGGTGCGCGCCTATGCGCTTGAAAACCTTGCCGCCCAGCCAACCTCGGGCGCGCCGGGCCTGCCGCAGGCCAAGGCGGCGTTGAGCGAAATGGACAAATATGTCGCCATTGAGGACCGCCAACGCGGGATCTCGCTGGCGACGGAACTGGCCGCGCAGGTCGAGGCGAATCGCCAGCGCCAACTGGCCGCCGTTGATCTGGGCACCCCTAATCCGCCCGTTGTGCCTGCGCCGAGCCGTGCGGTGCCGACCGGCATGGCGGGCACTATGCGCGCGGCCGCCATGGCCCCGCGCGAATCGGCGCCTGTCATGGCCTCGCGCGGATCAGCGCCCTTCAAGGGAAGTGAGCCGGCGCCGCGCCCGGTGATGGCGGCCGATGCGCCGGTTGGTTTGCCGCCCGCGCCTGCGCCAGCGCCAGCGCCTGCCTCGGCGCCAAAGCCTGTCGCCGCGCCCCGGCCTGCGGCCCATGCCGCCGTGGGCGGGCCGTGGAAATTGCAGCTTGGCGCCTTTGGCGTGGCGGGCAATGCCGATGCGCTCTGGGCGCGGGTGAAATCCATGCCCGAAATCGCCGGACATCCCCGCGCCAATGTGCCCGTGGGCAAGGTCACGCGCCTGCTGGCCACAGGTTTCAGCGAGGAAGCTGCGCAAAACGCCTGTCGCAAGCTGACGGGGGCGGGTCTGTCCTGTATGGCGGTCAAGGATTGACGGCGTTCGAGGACTGACGATTTTGACGATGGCGGGGCGCGAGCGGATCATTTCGCTCGATCTGGTGCGCGGATTTGCGGTGCTGGGGATTGTGGCGGTCAATGTGGCGGGCTTTGCCGGGCCGCGACTGGCCACATTGACGCCCGCGCATCTGATCGTGGCGGGCGGCGGCTTTGCCTATGCGCCCGCCGACCCGCTGGACGAGGCGGTGTTTGCCGCGATCCTCGTCCTGTTTGAAGGCAAGATGCGAGCGCTTTTCACCATGCTGTTCGGCGCCTCGATGCTGCTGTTTATCGAGCGGGCCGAGGCGGCGGGGCGCAACGGCCTTGCGCTTCAGGCGCGGCGGCTGGGCTGGCTGGCGCTGTTTGGCTATCTCCATTACGTGCTGTTGTGGTGGGGGGATATTCTGTTCCTCTATGCGGCCTGCGGTTATGTCGCGCTGGGGCTTTGCGTGTTTTCCAATCGCGCTCTGATGATTGGCGCGTTGGCGGGGTTTATGCTCTGGGCGGTGATGGGGGCCTTAAATGGCCTGCCGCTGGTGCTGGCCGAGGAGCATATGCGTCTGGGCATCGCCAGCGCGGCCGATACGGCCATATTGAAGCCCGCCCTGGCGGACAGCATGGCGATGCTGCGCGGCGATGTGGCGCAGGCGCATCTGGGCTTTATGGCGATGGCCCATGACAAGTTGGTCCACGCGCCGGGCTGGCCTTTCGTCATGCTTTTTGCCAGCTTTGGCGAGACTTTGCCGCTGATGCTGATCGGCATGGTGCTGTATCGTGTCGGTTTTGCCCAAGGGCTGGCCTCGCGGCGGGTGCTGTGGGGCGTGGCAGCGCTTGGGTTGGCGCTGGGCCTGCCGATGGCGCTGGGCATGGCGTGGTGGGCGTGGGAGCGTCATTTCCCCCCGGTGGCGATGGGCGAGCTGATGGCCAATTGGGCCGCGCCGCAACATCTGCTGCTGGCTCTGGCCTATTATGCGCTGATGCTGCTGGCCGCGCCCTGCCTGCTGCGGAGCGGTTTGGGCGCGCGGATGGTCGCGGCGGGGCGGATGGCCTTTTCCAATTATATCCTGACCAGCGTGGCGCTTTCGGTGCTGTTCTATCGCGTGGGCCTGTTCGGGCGGATGGGCGAGGGGGCGCAGATGCTGGTGGTGCTGACGGTATGGGTCGCGATGCTGGGGTGGAGCAAGCCCTGGCTGGGCCATTTCCGGCAGGGGCCGCTTGAATGGCTGTGGCGCTCGCTGGTCGAACGGCGGGCTTTGCCCTTCAAAAGAAGCGCGCCGGGGGTGTGATCCGCCCGGCGCCGTGATGCTTAATTATCATCGCCCATCGGCGGCATGCCCGGCGGCGGGCCATCGCCCATGCCGCCGCCTTGGCCGCCGCCGCCGCCGCGCCGCCCCCCGCCCATCGGGGGCAGCATGGCGCGCCCGCCGCGCATGGCGTTGATTTCCTCGCGGCTCAAAAACAGGTCCTTGTTGGTGTCGGCCTTGTCGAAACGGGCGCGTTCATAGGCCTGCAATTCGGCAAGGCTGATCCCGGCGTCATAATCGACATTGGCCTTGGCGATGACCACCGGCCCCAGCGGTTCGACCGCCAGACGCAGCGCCACATCGCGCTCGCCTTCGCCCAGATCGGGGAAGATGGCATCGGGCACGATTTCGGCAAATTCGCCGCCATCCTCGGCCAATTCCGCCCCGCTCTTGCGGCTTTCCCAGGCGATGAATTCGGCCTCGTCGATACGCCCGTCATGGTTGGCGTCCACGTCGACAAAGCGCTTGTGGATCAGCGCATTGCGCCGCGCGGTGATGACGCTTTCAAATTCGGCCAGCGTGACCATCCCATCCTTGTTGGCGTCGGCCGCGCGGAACATGGATTCCACCGCCGCCTCATAGCGTTTGAGCGGGATGGGCTTCATGTCCATCGGCGCGCCGCGATTGCGCGCGCCGCGATCCTGGGAAGGGCCATCCATGTCGCCGCCGCCGTGGCGACCGCCCATGCCCCGGCCTCCCATGCCGCCTCCCATGCCGCCGCCCATTCCGCCCATACCCCCCATGCCGCCCATCTGGGCCATGGCGGGGGCGCTCATCATCACCGGCGCGATGATCAGCATCGCGGCGAGAACAGTCCATTTTCTGCGCATATATCTTCCCGGTCCTGTGCGAATTCTCCCCATGCCAGACGTGCCCGCGCAAAGCTTGCGCGCAGATGAACAGCCGCGTTTTTTGCCAGACGCTTCATTTTGTTCTAGCGCGAGCCCCATGCATATTCGCGCCTCCGCCATCCTGTGTTCGGCCCGCCCCCATGGCGAGGTGGGGGTGATCGCGCGGATGATGACCGCCGATCATGGCATGGTGGCGGCCTATGTCGCGGGGGGGCGGGGGCGAGAACTGCGCCCGGTGCTGATTCCGGGCAACGGGCTGGCGGTGGACATGCGCGCCCGCATCCCCAGCCAGATGCCTGCGGCCAAGGTGGAACTGACCATCAGCCGCGCGCCCTTTCTGGTCGAACCCTTGCCCGCCGCGGCCATCGGCTGGGTCACGGCGCTGCTTGCCGCCTCGCTGGCCGAGCGTCAGCCCTATCCGGCGCTTTACGATGCGCTGGGGGCCCTGCTCGATGCGGTGTGCCATGCGCCATCGGCGCGGGGCTGGGCGCCCGCGCTGCTGGGTTTTGAGGCGCTGTTGCTGCGCGAACTGGGCTATGGCGAACGTTTCGGCGCCGGGGCGGATGGCCAGCGCATGCTCGAAGGCGGCGCGTGGGACGAGGTTCTGGGCCGTTTTGATGCGCTCGGCCTTGCCCTTTCGCGCTATCTGCTTGCCGATCGGCGCGGCGATGTTATGGGGGCGCGCGAAATATTGCGCCAGCGTCTGGGGCGCATGGCAGCTTGAAACGAGGTAGAGCCATGAAGATTGCGGTTTTCGCCGGTGACGGCATCGGCCCCGAAGTGACGGCACAGGCCGTTCGCGTGCTGGACAAGCTGGCGATTGCCGGGCTTGACATGGTTGAAGGCGATGTGGGCGGCGCGGCCTATTACAAGCATGGCCATCCTCTGCCCGAGGCGACCAAGGAGATCGCCCGCAATGTGGACGGCATCCTGTTTGGCGCGGTGGGCGATTTTTCCTGCGACCATCTGGAGCGTGCTTTGCGCCCCGAACAGGCCATTCTGGGCCTGCGCAAGGAACTGTCACTGTTCGCCAACCTGCGCCCGGCCACGCTGTTCCCCGGCCTTGAAGGCTTTTCGGCGCTGCGTCCTGAAGTCGCCAGCCAGATCGACCTGCTGATCGTGCGCGAGCTGAACGGCGACGTCTATTTCGGCGAAAAGGGTATGCGCACGCTTGAAGACGGCCGTCGTCAGGGCTGGGACATGATGTCCTATGCCGAGGACGAAGTGCGCCGCATCGCCCACGCCGGTTTCAAGGCCGCGCAGGGCCGCAAGAGCAAGCTGTGCAGCGTGGACAAGGCCAATGTGCTGGAAACGAGCCAACTCTGGCGCGATGTGGTGATCGAGGTTTCGGCCGAATATCCCGATGTCGAACTTTCCCACATGTATGTCGACAATGCCGCGATGCAGCTCGTCAAGTCGCCCGGCCAGTTCGATGTGATCGTCACCGGCAATCTGTTCGGCGATATCCTGTCGGATCAGGCCAGCATGTGCGTGGGTTCTATCGGCCTCCTGGCCTCGGCCTCGCTGGGCACGCGTCAGACCGAATATGGCACCGTGGGCCTGTATGAACCGATCCACGGCAGCGCCCCCGACATCGCAGGGCAAAACAAGGCCAACCCGATGGCCACGATCCTGTCGGCCGCCATGCTGCTGCGCCACTCGCTGGGGCTGGAAGCCGAGGCCGCCCGGATCGAGGCCGCCGTGGCCAAGACGCTGGCCGATGGCATTCGCGGCGGCGATCTGGGCGGGGACGCATCGACCAGCGCCATCGGTGATGCGGTGCTGGAACGCCTGTAATCCGGGCTTTTGCGCCCCTGCCATGATTTGAACAAGGTTGGGGCGCAAAAGATACGCGTTTTCCGGGGGCGATAAACCCGGTCAAATGGGGGCAGAGTGGGGCTGGCCCCCATCTTTCGTTTTTATAGCATCAGGAATTATGGCTCAAACTCTGCAACTTGCCATTGTCATGCCCACGCTGAACGAGAGGGGCAATCTGCGCCCTCTCGTGGCCCGGCTCGATGCCGCGTTGAAAGGCATAGCGTGG